>NZ_CP039393.1:2104371-2404995 GCF_004803695.1 Muribaculum gordoncarteri | reverse complement strand
GCGGTGAGGCGAGCGCTTCCTATGTCGGACGACGCCGAGAGGTCGCGCAGGTTTATGGCTCCCCGGTTCACTATGAGTTCACCGTTGAAGTCGTGCATCGCCAGGTCGGAGTATATGATGTTATGTGCCTTGACCGATATGTTGGCCCGCAGGTTGGTGGGAACGAGCAGTGCGCTCGTTTCGCCTGAGGCCGCAGCCGCCGAAGCGAGGCTGTCGAGCTGATGGGTGTTGTCGACAGTCGCAGTTGTGACAACCCCTTCGCCGGCCTTCTCGGCGAAAGCCGAACCGGCGTAGGCGGCCTGCACGATTTCGTTGACATTTAGTGAGTCGCTTGTCACGTTAAGGTCGGCCTGCAGGGTGCCTCCCGAGGTGAATGCGCGCCTGATGTTGCGCAACTTTCCCGAAATCATGAAGTCGGAGCGGCCTACATCGTATCTCACGCTGTCGAGCGTGACGCTGTCGGTGGTAAATTCAAGGACGACATTGCTGAGCCTGTTTCTCACTGGGAAGAACGGCGTGAACATGCCTCCGCGCTTGGCCTTTATGGAGCCCTTCACATCCCATTGGCGCAGAAGCCGTTGCATGGAGGTGCCTACGGTGAGGTCGAGGGTTTCGTAGTCGTGACGGCTGTTGCGTGACGACATTTTCCGCATCATTGCGATTATGGAGTCGGTCGAGAGGGTGGGATGTTGTGCGCGCAGCGAGTCGTAGCGCATTTTCAGCCTGCGGTTTACGACAGGGGTCTGCCTGAGGTGGGCCGATATGTTGAACTGTCCGTCACGCAGTATGAGGCGATTGTAACGGTCGGCATACTGAGCCTGTTCGGTGGCTATGTTCATGCCGAGCTGCGGCACTCGCGCCTGACCTTCGTAACGCTTCAGCGCGGCGTAGGCGCGGATGTTGTTCAACTTCACTTTGGTGGAGTCGTCGCTTGACAGGAAGTTTATGTATTCGGCACGGAATGTTGCGCCGATGGGAGTCACGACAGTGGTGTCGGATGACGATGAGTTGTTGCTGCATCCGGCTCCGAGTTTCAGCGACCTGGCGAAAAGCGACACTCCCCGGCCGGTGAAGGCGGCGGTGTCGATGCTGACCGATGCCGTAAGCAGTGAGTCGACGCGATTGGTGTCGCGGACGAAGCTTTCGTTGGTGCCGAGCTTAAACTCCGACAGGTGAGTGTAGATGCGCGTGTCGGTGTCGGGTGAGTCGTAGTCAAACTCTTTAAGCGTGAGCGTGCCGTTGAGCAGCATGTTGTGGAAAGAGTTTTTGTTAAGGTGACTCAGTTGCATCTTTACGTGGGTGTCGATGTCGAGCTTTCCGGCGATTGTGCCCGGGATGTCCGATTTCATGGCCTTGGCCATTCGGTTGAAATCGGCCGATGCCACAATGTCGGCGTCGACTGCGGGATCGGTCGTCAATGCCGTGGCCGTGCCGTTGAGCGACAGTTTCATGCCGTCGGCCGATGCGGTGAGCGATTTCACCGTAACCACCGACTTGTCGATGTCGTCGCCGTTGACATTGGCCTCGGCCTCAAGAGATAAGGCGTCCCAATGATATTTGTCGTAGTAACCCGAGCATCGCGGAATGTCGACCGTCACGGTCATCGATGGCAGGCTGTCGGTAGCCGGAACATAGGGCTTGGCGAGCTTGGCCGTCATCGCTATGTTCATGTCGGTGTCAAATGCAGGCAGTTGGGGCCTCCATTGTGCGGGGATTGAGGCAAGTGCCTGAGCTGGCGAGAATGGCGTTACGGTCAAGTCGAGGTCTTCGACGGTGAATTCGTCCCAAAGCTTGAGCCTGGAGTCGAAACGTGTCGACAGCTCGTTGACAGCCAGGGTGAAATCCTTCAGTTCGAGCTCCTGCGGTCGGTCGTGATGCCAGTCAAGCCGTCCGTTGATGCCCACACGCAGCGAGTCGATGTTTATGTCGGGCGAAATCATGGCCGACAGGCGGCTGTCCATCGTTATGTCGTAGCCCGGATCGTTGCCCTTAAGGCGGGAGTTGCTGAGCCGTAGTGCGACATCGATGCTGTCGGCTGCCGAGAAATATCGCACATCGAGAGCGTCGATTATGTCAAACCGGTTGATGGTTATGTCGGGAATCGAAGTTGCGGCCTCCGAATTGTCATCGGGACTTGGAGGAACGATGTTGTGGTTGGCCGTGACACTGTCGTAGACAACGGCGTTAAGCTGCATCGACTTAAGCTCCACATCGTAGAGGCGAATCTTGCCGATGAGGAGCGCCATTACATTTACTCCGCCGTGGAAGCGGTCGACAGTGGCTATTGTGTCGGCATACACGGGCAGCGACTCGCGCTGTGCCGGGTCGAGTGAGTTGAACGCGTTGCCAGTGAGAGTGAGCGAATCGATGTCGATGTAGAGATGAGGGAATGTTTTCCACACAGTGAGCTCGGCGCGTGACAGGTCGAGGCGTCCGTCGATGTAGCCGTTGGCGGTCTTTTCGATCAGCGGTGTCAGCTTTTGCGGCGTGAGAATCCACACAATGCCTCCCAGCGTAAGCACCATGAGGAGCAGCACAACGCCTACAATCCAAGCTGCGGCTTTCAGCAGCTTGCGCCAAAGGGGCTTAGGACTCTTTTGCTTGTTCTTTTCCATCGTATGATGATTCTATGTTGTCGTTTTTAGGCCGTCGGGCGGTTATGTGGAAGCAACCTTGCTTGCGCTCATACTTTACATAACAGCGTTGCTCGTCGCGAAGTTGCTTCAAAACCTCGGCAAGCAGGTTTTTTAGGTCTTCCTGTGTGCGCGCCACCGTCACCGAGTCGCAGATGAATTTGGCATAGCTGATGTCGAAGGTGGTTCCGTACTGATGGGCCGATGCCTCTACCGCGTTGACATTTCGGCGGCGCAGGCTGGTGACGCTGCTGCCTGTGCGTAGTACGCTCGTCACTTTCAATCGGTAGCTGCCGCCACCACGGGCCATGAGCGAGTCGTTGAAGCGTTGGCCTATGTCACGCAGCAGGTCGGCCGCTTCGGGCACGAGAAACGGGAGCGAGTGGGTGAGGTCGTCGAGGTAATATTCGCGGCAGGTGCCTATGTGACGCAACGGACGATTTATGTGCCATGCGTCGGCCGGATTGGAGATGGGTTTTATGCCTATAGCCTGTGCTTCGTTCAGATGAATGTAGTTGCTGTCGTTGAACACTCGCGGCAAAGAACCGCCTATCGGGTTGATTTTCAGCTTTACACACCCTCCGTCGGGCATCGAATCGAGATGAGTATAGAAGTTGTTGATTGTGTCCACCGTCGACGGAAAAGCCTGTGAAGAGTCGCTTGAACAGCTTCTTGTGCATAGTACCGTGAGCCAAACGATGGCCGTTAACGCTATAGCCGCAGTGATGTATCGGGTTATATGATTCATTTTACGATTACTGTGATTGTGATGTTGTTGACGGCAATCGGCCGTTTAAGGGTGTAAAATTACACATAAACCGTCTAATACACAAAAAACAGACGGCATTACTTATCACAAGCCCTGCCGTCCTTAAATTCATGAGAAATCTATCTACTATTATTGATGGATTCTTTGAATGTTTTTACTTGAATGTTGTCTGGTGGTATTTACATGATTTTTTCAGGTCGCCTTTTTTCGTGCTACAAAAATAAACAGGCGTTTTATCATCTGTTTTGCTTAGGTGAAAAAGAGGGTTAAAAATAACGATATAATTGTTGTTTTAGTTAATTGTTTTGGTTTGTATAATTTCACAGTGCAAGTTTAAGTATTTTTGATTGTATTTACACAATTTTTATCGGCAAAAAAACGCGTTTATGTTTTATAACATATATTTTCGATGTCACGGTATCAAAAAGACACATTTAATAATGAATTTTTTCTTTAATATTTGTAGCAGCGCATAAATTATCTTAATTTTGCATAGTAATCGATAGCTTTTAAGTAACTTACAATAATCAATTAATTTTCTAATTTTCTAATTTCAAAACTACTATGTGGTTAACAAGCTCATCTATAGGAAGGAAGCTCGTCATGGCTATCACCGGAGCGTGCCTCGTCCTATTTGTAACGTTTCACTGCTTGATGAACGCAGTAGCCATTGTCTGGCCGGCATCTTACAATGTAATATGTGAGTTGCTTGGCGCCAACTGGTATGCACTTGCTGCCTCGGCCGGTCTTGCGCTTCTCTTCATCATACACATTATTTATGCAGTGTGGTTGACACTTCAAAACCGTAAGGCTCGCGGTAACGACCGCTATGCTGTAACCGCCAAGCCCAAGAGCGTAGAATGGTCTTCGCAGAACATGCTCGTGCTCGGTATCGTTGTACTTGCATTCCTTGTTGTGCATCTCATCCAGTTCTGGGCCAAGATGCAGCTTCAGGAAATTCGCGGTGTGGAAGGCACACTTCCTCCGTCGATGGGTACGCTGTTCATCCAGGAGGCTTTCTCCATGGTTTACACTCCGATCGTCTACATCATCGGCTTCATCGCATTGTGGTTCCACATGAACCATGGTTTCTGGTCGATGTTCCAGTCATGCGGTTGGGACAATGACACCTGGCTTCCTCGCCTCAAGAAGATTTCTTGCTGGTGGACAACAATCGTTATTGCCCTCTTCATTGCTCAGGCAGTAGTGTTCACCGTAAACGCTCACAACGATTTCTACAAGACTGACGATGCACTCCGCAGCCAGTATGTAGGCGTTATCGGCAAGATGGTAGGTCTTCCCGTTGACCGCGTTTCAACCGAGCAGCTCCCGATGGTTATCGAGCAGAACCTAAATGTGCTCAGCGATCCTCAGTTTGCCGCTCAGCTCAGCGATCCTCAGGTTCAGATGCAGACCGGTCTTACTCCCGAAGGACATCAGGAATTGCTGTCGAAGTATCAGCATGCCAAGGCGTTCCTCGACTACTTCATGATTGACAATGAAGCAGCTCCTGCCGCTCAACCGATTGAAGAACAACCCGAAAACTAATTAGCGATATGGAAAATACTAAAGAAAACGTTAAAGTGATGAATCCGGCCGATTCTAAAATCCCGGAAGGTCCTATCGCTGAGAAATGGACCAACTACAAGGCTCATCAAAAACTCGTGAACCCCGCCAACAAGCGTCGCCTCGACATCATCGTCGTAGGTACCGGTCTTGCCGGAGCTTCGGCTGCCTCTTCGCTTGCCGAAATGGGATTCAACGTATTGAATTTCTGCATTCAGGATTCTCCCCGTCGTGCTCACTCAATTGCAGCGCAGGGTGGTATAAACGCAGCAAAGAACTATCAGAACGACGGTGACTCGGTGTATCGTCTATTCTATGATACTGTAAAGGGTGGTGACTACCGTGCACGCGAGGCCAACGTTTATCGTCTTGCCGAGGTGTCAAACAACATCATCGACCAGTGTGTGGCTCAGGGCGTACCTTTCGCACGTGAATACGGCGGCTTGCTTGCCAACCGTTCATTCGGCGGTGCCCAGGTGTCACGTACATTCTATGCCAAGGGCCAGACCGGTCAGCAGCTCCTTCTCGGTGCCTACTCTTCGCTTAACCGTCAGATTCAGCTCGGCAAGGTGAAGAGCTACAACCGTTACGAGATGCACGACGTGGTTATGATCGACGGCCGTGCCCGCGGTATTATCGCCAAGAATCTTGTAACAGGTAAGTTTGAGCGTTTTGCTGCTCACGCAGTGGTTATCGCCACCGGCGGTTACGGTAACGCTTACTTCCTTTCGACCAACGCAATGGGATGTAACTGTAGCGCTGCTATGGCATGCTACCGCAAGGGCGCATACTTCGCAAACCCCGCCTACGTTCAGATTCACCCCACATGTATTCCCGTACACGGCGACAAGCAGTCAAAGCTGACCCTCATGTCGGAGTCGCTTCGTAACGACGGCCGCATCTGGGTTCCCAAGAAACTTGAGGATGCTCAGAAGCTTCAGGCAGGTGAGATTCGCGGTTCGCAGATTCCCGAAGAGGATCGCGACTACTATCTCGAGCGCCGCTATCCGGCATTCGGTAACCTCGTACCCCGTGACGTTGCATCGCGTGCCGCCAAGGAACGCTGCGACAAGGGCTTCGGTGTCAACAACACCGGTCTTGCCGTGTTCCTCGATTTCAGCGACGCCATCAACCGTCTTGGCAAGGATGCAGTGGCACAGCGCTACGGCAACCTCTTCGACATGTATGAGGAGATCACCGATGTATCGCCTTACGACGAACCGATGATGATATTCCCCGCTATCCACTATACAATGGGTGGTATCTGGGTTGACTATGAGTTGCAGACTTCGTTGAAGGGCTTGTTTGCCATCGGCGAATGTAACTTCTCGGATCACGGTGCCAACCGTCTTGGTGCTTCGGCTCTTATGCAGGGTCTTGCCGACGGTTATTTCGTGCTTCCCTACACAATCCAGAACTATCTGTCGGATCAGATTACAGTTCCCCGCTTCTCAACCGACACCAAGGAATTTGACGAAGCCGAGGCCAAGTGTATCGCCGCTCAGGAGAAGCTCCTCAAGACCAACGGAAAGCGTTCGGTCGACTCTATCCACAAGGAACTCGGACACGTTATGTGGGAGTATGTCGGAATGGCACGTAACGAAGAGGGCTTGAAGATTGCTCTTCAGCGCCTGAAAGAAATACGTAAGGAATTTGAAACCAACCTTTATGTGCCCGGTACTGCCGAAGGCATGAATGTTGAGCTCGACAAGGCATTCCGCCTGAACGACTTCATCACCATGGGTGAGCTCATCGCTTATGACGCTCTTAACCGTAACGAAAGCTGCGGCGGTCACTTCCGTGAAGAGTATCAGACTGAAGAGGGCGAGGCCAAGCGTGACGACGCCAACTACTTCTACGTTTCATGCTGGGATTACCAGGGAAGCGACGAAAAGGCGCCCGAACTCATCAAGGAGCCCCTGCACTATGAGGCTATCAAGGTTCAGACACGTAACTATAAGTCATAAAATTTCACACAACATTAGAAAGTAAACTCAAATGGCAAATATAACTGTTAATCTTAAGATTTGGCGTCAAGCCGGGCCAAAGGCTAAGGGTGAATTCAAGACTTATACAGTCGAGACCGATACCGACACCTCTTTCCTTGAAACTCTTGACATCCTTAACGAGCAGCTCGTTGAGAATCATGAAGAGCCCGTAGTCTTCGACCACGACTGCCGCGAGGGTATCTGCGGTATGTGCTCACTCTATATCAACGGACATCCCCACGGACCCGCTACCGGAGCTACAACATGCCAGCTCTATATGCGCCGCTTCCACGATGGTGAAACAATCACCGTAGAGCCCTGGCGTTCGGCTGCATTCCCCGTTATAAAGGACCTCATGGTCGACCGTAATGCATTTGACAAGATTCAGCAGGCCGGCGGTTATGTATCGTTCAACTGTGGCGGCGCTCAGGATGCCAACAGCCTTCCTATCGCCAAGACTGCAGCTGACGCTGCTATGGACTCGGCTACCTGTATAGGTTGCGGTGCCTGTGTGGCTGCTTGTAAGAACGGATCGGCAATGCTCTTCGTTTCGGCTAAGGTAAGCCAGTTTGCTCTTCTTCCCCAGGGTCAGGTTGAGCGTGCCCGTCGCGCTCGTGCAATGGTTAAGAAGATGGATGAGCTTGGATTCGGTAACTGTACCAACACAGGTGCTTGTGCCGCTGAATGTCCCAAGTGCATCTCGCTGAGCAACATCGCTCGTCTTAACCGCGAGTTCATCAAGGCTAAGATCAAGGAATAATAATTCCCTTATCCAATACTTAAAAAGGATTCAATTCCCTTAGTGGGGATTGAATCCTTTTCTTTTAGTGGTGTATACGGTTCATAATCGGTTCTCGCAAGAACCTACGTTTGGGCGATGATATAAATAGAACAGGGGATGCCTTTACGGGCATCCCCTGCTTATTTTAATCAAGATTGTCGATGCAAATTATTTTGCAAGATAGGCTTTAACCTGAGCAAGAACTGCGGGAGCGGTGAAGCCGAACTTCTCATCAAGTACCTTGTAGGGTGCCGATGCTCCGAAGTGGTCAAGACCGAATACTTCGCCGTTGCGACCTACTACGCCGCGAAGGGTAGAGGGAAGACCGGCGGTAAGACCGAATACCTTGCCGTTGGCGGGAATAACGCTGTCGCGGTAATCCTGAGGCTGTACTTCAAACAGGCCGATTGAGGGAACTGACACAACGCGTGCAGTTACGCCTTCGGCGCCGAGAAGCTTGGCAACCTCTACGAGAAGTGATACTTCTGAACCGTTGGCAACGAGGGTTACATCGGGGTTGGCTGCGTCTACTACCACATAACCGCCCTTTTCAGCGCCGAGTGCTTCGTTGTAGCGGTCGCCGCTTGCTGCGGGCAGGTCGGGGATGTCCTGACGGCTGAGGATGAGGGCGGTAGGAGTCTTGGTGTTCTCCATGGCCATCTTCCAGCAAACCGATGTTTCAGCAGCGTCACCGGGACGGAGAACGAGCATGCTGGGTTCGCCTTTGAAGTTGCGGAGCTCTTCCATGAGGCGTATCTGGGCTTCCTGCTCAACGGGTTCGTGAGTCGGGCCGTCCTCGCCTACGCGGAATGCGTCGTGTGTCCAGATGTACTTAACGGGAAGTTCCATAAGGGCTGCCATACGCACTGCGGGCTTCATGTAGTCGGAGAATACGAAGAATGTACCGCAAGCTGCGATGCAACCTCCGTGGAGTGCTATACCGTTCATGATGGCTGCCATTGTAAGCTCGGCAACACCTGCCTGAAGGAATGCGCCGCTGAAGTCGCCGTGAGTGAGGGCGTGGGTGTTCTTGAGGAATCCGTCGGTCTTGTCAGAGTTGGCAAGGTCGGCTGAAGCTACAATCATGTTGCCAACCTTCTTTGCGAGCTCGCCGAGTACATCGGCCGATGCCTGACGGGTTGCGATGTTGGGCTTGTGGGCGATAGCCTTCCAGTCGATTTCGGGAAGCTTGCCTGCAATGTAGCTGTCAAGAAGAGCAGCCTGCTCGGGATTGGCTGCACGCCAAGCCTTCTCCTCTTCGTGACGGAGCTTCACTGTTGCGCGAAGCACTTCGGCACGGTCGGCATAGAGCTTCTTGGTGTCTTCCCAGATGTGCCAGGGATCCTTGGGATCGGCTCCGAGGTGCTCCATGGTCTTTTCGTAGGATGCACCTGACTTGCTCAAGGGGTTACCGTGGGTTGAGCACTTGCCTTCGTAAGACTCGCCTTCGGCGGTGACTGCGCCGCGACCCATAACGGTCTTGCCTATGATTATTGTAGGACGATGCTTCTCCTCGATGGCGGTTTCGAGAGCTCCTGCCATTGCAAGGGGATCGGTACCGTCAACTTCGATTACGTTCCAGTTCCAAGCGCGATACTTGGCGGCGGTGTCTTCGGCAGTAACGGCCTTAACCTCGGTAGAGAGCTGGATGTCGTTGCTGTCGTAGAACATGATGAGGTTGTTCAGTCCGAGATATCCTGCAAGACGGCCTGCGCCCTGTGAAATCTCTTCCTGGATACCACCGTCGGAGATGAATGCGTAAGTCTTATGGGCAATCCAGTCGCCGAAACGAGCCTGGAGGAAGCGCTCGGCAATTGCGCTACCTACTGCCATTACATGACCTTGTCCGAGGGGGCCTGAGGTGTTTTCAACGCCACGTTCGGGATGAACTTCGGGGTGACCGGGAGTTACGCTTCCCCACTGGCGGAATTCCTTAAGCTCGTCAACGGTGTACTTGCCGGTAAGGGCGAGCACTGCATATAGCATTGATGACATGTGACCGGGATCGAGGAAGAAGCGGTCACGTGCAATCCAGGTGGGATTGTCAGGATCGGTTACTAAGAAAGAAGAGTAGAGCACGTTGACAAAGTCGGCACCGCCCATAGCACCTCCGGGGTGGCCTGACTTAGCCTTTTCCACCATTGAAGCTGCAAGGACACGGATATTGTCGGCTGCGCGATTTAAAACGTTTTTGTCCATAAGGTTAATTAAGTTTAGGTTGTTATATTAGGATTAATAATGTTTATTTACATTATACGAGTTCTTCTTTAAGCTCCTCCTCGATGTCGACGGGAATGTCGGTGTTGACATTCTTGCAACCTACGAGGCCGTAGATGAGAAGATAGCCGAGGCATGCCACGATGAGCCAGTAGCTTGTCATGTAACCGGCTTCCTTGGCTATGAATTGCTGAACGAGAGGCAGTACGCCACCGCCTACAACCATCATCATGAAGATGCCCGATGCCTGAGCGGTGTATTTGCCAAGGCCTTCAACTGCAAGGTTGAAGATGCCGCCCCACATTACCGATGTGCAGAGTCCGCACAATACGAGGAGATAGGCGCTTACGGGTACCGAAGCTATTTCGCCGGCAGGGCCGCTGTAGATGAATGAGGGCACGCTAACGGTGATGCTCTTGGGAAGGCATATAGCTGCGATGACGAGGCATATACCTACTGCCGACACGGTGATGAGCTGAATGCGGGTCGATATCTTGCCGCTGATGGCTCCACTGAGGCTTCGGCCTACGAGCATGAGCAGCCAGTAGATTGCTACAATGGCTCCGGCGATTGTCGATGCGTCACCTATCACGCCTGCTCCCGATGCCTTCTGGTCGGCAAGGTAGAAGTTGAGGGTGCCGGGGATGCCGATTTCGATACCTACGTAGATGAATATACCGATTACACCAAGTACGGTGTGACGGAAGTTCCAGGGGCTGTGGCTGTATTTTACTTTCTTGGCGCCCGACTTGGCAAGGTTGGGTTCGGGTATGCTTACGAATGAGATTACGATGAATGCTGCAACGAATACGCCGATTGCGATGAACAACAGGGGAGCAACGGCCTGCATTGTGGTTGACTTGGAGAGCTGGCCGATGAGTGCGCCTACGAAGAGGGGAGTAAGAGTTCCCGAGAGTGAGTTGAGCGCACCGCCTGTCTGGAGAAGCTGGTTGCCTTTGTTACCGCCGCCACCGAGAAGGTTGAGCATGGGGTTTACAACAGTGTTGAGCATGCACACGCAGAAACCGCAGATGAATGCTCCGAGCAGATATACGAAGAAGTTCAAGCGAACTACAAATTCCTTGGTTACCATTTGTCCGCCTTCATCGATGCTTGATGTCATTGAGAAGAGGGCGGTGTCGGTACCGATCACTCCTGAAAGATATTGAACGAAAAGACCGATTACGCCCACTGCCATGGCCCACAGTGCGGTCTTTTTATAATCGATTTTAACGAGAAGGTTTCCTGCCGGGATACCCATGAAGAGGTAGGCGAGGAAGTTCATCATGTTGCCCATCATTCCGAGCACGCTGTTACCTTCAAATTCATTTCCCCATATAGTGCCGATTGGGGCAGCAAGATTTGTGACGAAAGATATCATTGCGAATATGAAGAACATTGCAATGATTGCGATTAATCGTCCGTTCGATTTAGATTGAGTTGTTTCCATTGTTTGTTATGAACAGGTGGTTATTTGATGATTAATTTAAGATATCAGTATAATCGCGTAAATTTAACTAAAAAATTTCAGCCGACATTGCAATGATGCTATAAAACATAATGCAAATCGGCTGAATTACTAATATTCTCTCTCTCCAAATATTGTTGTCCCTATTCTGACCATGTTGCTGCCACATTCCACGGCTGTTTCATAGTCGTGGCTCATGCCCATGCTTATGATGTTGAAATCACTGTCGTCAGCGAAATATTTCCCTTTTAGCGCGTCGAAAGCCGATTTTATGGCCATGAAATCCTGTCGTATTCTGTTTTCGTCGTCGACATTCGAGGCCATGCCCATGACGCCTCTTACCTTTACCATGTTGAGCCGGTCGAGCAACCCGGTGCCGAGCAGCGCGTCGATTTCATCGAGTGTGAATCCGAATTTGGTTTCTTCCAAGGCCACGTGAAGCTGAAGGAGCACATCAACCTGACGGGATGTGTCGCATGCTGCATTGTTGATCTTAATAAGCAGTCGCTCCGAGTCGACACTTTGAATCATCTTCACGTAGGGTACTACGGTTGACACCTTGTTGGTCTGCAGGTGGCCTATGAAGTGCCACTCTATGTCATCGGGCAGTGAACGTGCTTTTTCGACCAGTTCATTGGCACGACTTTCGCCGAATACTCGGTGACCACCTTCGTAAGCCTCCATTATGGCTTCCTTGGGGTGGAATTTTGACACAGCTACCAGCTCCACGTTTCCGGGGAGATTGGCTTTGATGTCGTGTATGCGTTGCGCTATGTCGTTCATGGCGAGCCGAGGAGTGATTTTGTTATGCTTCAGCAGGTGAGGTCGATGACAGCTTGGCCTTGTAAACATCCATTATAGTGGTTTCGGCGATGGATGCTATCTCGAAGTCGGCCATTGTGCCTTTCATGCCTTCCATGAAGTTGTCGAGTGCGCCTTTGAAGTCGGATGCGGCCACGAGTATGTGGGATGTGGTTTTCTTTTCTACCGCACTTTTTTCATCGATGGTGATGAAGTTTACTTTTACGTGATACCACTTGTCGGCTGAGTCGTCCCAGAATATTTCCGATATGTTGGTGCGCTTTACAGCCGATACTGAAAAGTCGCCTGAAATGAACGGGGTTACTTCCTCGATTATGCGTGCTTCGGCTTCGGTAAAGCTGAGAGCGTCAACCATGTAAGGCTCGTTGACCTTCTTTTGCATACCGTTTTCCATCAATTTATCGTAGCGCACTTTACATTCAAACCATTGTGCCATTTTTTCTGTTCAGTTTAATTATTAAATGAAATTGTAATTGTAATACAAAGTTACGAAAAAAAGTCAATCACACTATAGAGCCGGTACGACAATAAATGTTAATGGCAGGGCGGTCAATTGTTAAGTGATTTTCTTTAGCTATTGAGGGAGCGATGGGGTTCCATCGTGACCGAAAGAGATGAGGAAAATCGCCAACGAGTGGCCGAGGCGAAGGTAACTTCCGCCGGCAATGCTTAAACTTTATTTTCATGGAGTCAATTCTTAATGAACCATAATATTTCCGCTCAATCAATGCCCGCCTGGAGGTAACTTTTCAATCGTGTGCGATATATCAGTCGATATGTGCGTTTTAGCTCATCCGACAGGAACGAGGCATTTAGTTATTACTTCATTTGATGCAAGAGAAGTATAGGGGAGCACGTGGCTTACCGGAAGTCCTGATGTGAGCCTTTTCAACGCTGTTTGAGAATAGGTTGAATAACCCGGAATGAGAAGTGAGGGGCAGTGATTTATTTCCATCATTTAATGGGCTTTATGGTAATGGCTCCCGGAGTGTCGTATTGTGCAGTTGCCAACAATAGTCCGAAATTATCGTTTTCGTCAATTTTAAGGAATCGGGACTGAATGCGACGATTGCTTCCTTCCGATAACATGTTGGAGAAGAACGGAAACAGGTGAGTGGAACGATGCTCTTGCCGAGTAAGCGGAAGCGTCAGGCTTACCGGTGGATTTGAACGGTTTTGATAGTATGTGTTATCATACCGGAATATGTAATCATTGCGATTATTTTCAACGATTACTCCGGCCAATACATTGTTTATATATACGTTTGCCATTCTCATTATTGATTCATAGTTTTAATGGTTATTTTTATTTCAAGGCCGAGGGTGTCAAGTACTTTTAGCAGGACTTTCAAGGTCGGATTTCCCTCGTCACGTTCTATTTTCGTCAAGGTGTTTATGCCTACTTCCGCAATGTCGGCAAGCTGCTCTTGGGTTATGTTGAGCATTTTGCGGCGTTGTTTTATTCGTTCTCCTATGGATTCCATTTTCACAATATATTGTGGTTTTTGCAAATATACGAAAAAATATTTGATAAATAGAGCTAAAATCACAATATGTTGTGATTTTGTTGTTGAGTCCTCTGCGAGATAAAAAAATAAGCCTCGGCATAGCCGGGGCTTATGATAAGTTTGTCGTCTGACGGAAACAAAGCTACTCCCACTCTATAATGCGGATGTGTTGATGCTCAGCATTATATGTTATCCTCGTCATTGACGGGGTGCTGTTTTGATCGAATCTTTGTTTATTTTAAAACCGAAACAAACGTTGGGATAAATTGGATACCAAGCACGGCAGCTATGCGAAAGAAACTCGATAATTGTATGTCGGTTTTGCCTTGTTCTACTCGTGCGATATAACTTTGCTCACGGTCAATTTTGTCAGCTATCTGCTTCTGGGTCATTTTCAATTCTTTACGGCGTTCACGAATCATATTGCCATAGAACCACGCGATAGATTCCTCGTTGAACTGTTCTCGCGAAAGAGAACCCAATTCGCCGTATTTTTCATCGAGCATCTTATTTGCAGTAGGGAGCGTGGCTAATTTCATGTCGCAAATATAACTAATTAGTAATAATCAGACAAATATTATAGAGTAAATGTTCAGCTGTTTTTTATGATTTTATGGCGTTTGCGTTGCGTTGGTTTACTCCAACTCGATAATGCAGAAGGATTGATTATCAGCATTATAAGTTAGTTTTATCATTGTCAGGGCGCATTTTGGCACGATTACGAAAATCTGGTTGAGGTTAACCCTCTGTAGATTAGCTATATTCCAGCTAATTCAAATGAAATAATCTGAAAATAGCAGGTTTCTTCTACTGCAAATAATTAAGCAAACAAAGAACTTTGATAAGTTGCCTTGATAGGCTCCTTGTTTTTTATAAGGATACGAAAGTAAGGACATTTACCGTTGATTGAAAGATCTTTACCATCATTGCCTTTTCTGAACTGAATAATCTCAAATTGTGATGGATTATATTTGTGTAGAAAAGTTATAGGCACACCTATGGCACCTTCATAGTCCATTGGTATATCTTGAGTTCTGTTGACATTAATGCCATCGTAATTATCATATTTAGGGTATAAATCCTCATTTCCACGGTATATTTTTGTCAGCGGTAGAAGATCATGTCTGGATTGAATATCAATATTTGTGAGCCATAAGCAATTGTTTGGTGAAATAATTCGATCACCGTTACTTGATATATGTGTTTCAGTTCCATACATTTCATAATGATCGGGAACTTTAAACCCTGAGATTCCCCTCCCAAGATGTATTCCCAACCATGCTCTGTTTGATTGTATCAGATTAAATACCTCTTGATATGTAATTGCATTTATGTTGCCAATAACAAGAAATTGTTTTCTATATCGAACAATTTGTGAAATATGTTCCCTAAAAAGAGAAAATGGTGGATTTGTTACGATTATGTCAGATTGCTTCAATAATGAAGTACATTCATAACTTCTGAAATCACCATTCCCTTTGAGAGGTTTGCATGGCAAGTCTGATATATTGGTGTCGAGGTCGTCTAAAGTTACCGATATATAACTGCCATGCTTAGGCTCTGATTCGTTAAATAAATCTTGGGTATTAGGAACAAAGTATGATGCAATAAGCTTTTTTAAACCGATGAGCTTAAAATTCTCAAAGAAGTATTTGAAGAAATTACTTTCCTTTGGATTATCACAGTTGCAATATACAGTTTTTCCGTGAAAGGAATCTTTGTAAAATGTCAGTTCTCGCTCAATATCTTCACGCAATGTGTAGAACTCATCACTCTTTGAGCTCTTTGCTTTATGTAAAATCGTATTAGTCGCTTTTCTTGCCATAAAAAAGTAACTTTATTTGTTTTGAACCTGACAAAATAAATCGCTGTAAAGAACTTGGATAGATGTTCTTGCAATTTCTAACATGATATAGAACATCTGCTCAGTTGCCCAATGCCCTCCGTCACCTTGGGTGTAAATGGATGCAGCTTGGATCATTATTGTTCTATCTTTATGGTGAACAAACCTATTTTTACATAGATTTGTATTTATAGGCAATCCATAATTTGCAGCAGTTAGTCGGTCTAATCTATTAAGCATTCCAGAATTATACTCAAGAACAACCATACGCCCGTCAGGACGGGTAATTCTAATTGTTTCCGTCAAAAAGTTGGAGCCCTCCAGAAAAAGGACATAGGGAAAGTGTGATTCACCTAACATAAAATTTGCTATCTCTGAGATGTTTTTGTGAGATCTCTCAATAGCATTTCCGGCCGCCATTAAATCTTGGTCATTATTCTTGCCAACTAATTTACCTGCCAATATATTTTCTATATCTTTCCCTTGATGTTTAGCTTCTGATACCAAGATTACGCGCCATTCGTCATAATCATCTTTGACTTCTATTATACCGCCATCTGGAATAATACTGGAATTTGGAACAAATAATGTTTGACCCAATTCTTTGTCAACTTTTTGTAGTGCCAAATTAATTTCTTCCTTGCGAATACTATTTCTATATCTAAACGATAATGTAGGAAAATCAGTTTTAAGTTGAGTTAGAACCATATGTGATACCTGCCCAACTGTCATGTCGTGCAATTTT
Organism: Muribaculum gordoncarteri; assembly: GCF_004803695.1. Taxonomy (NCBI): domain Bacteria; kingdom Pseudomonadati; phylum Bacteroidota; class Bacteroidia; order Bacteroidales; family Muribaculaceae; genus Muribaculum; species Muribaculum gordoncarteri. The sequence goes on along the minus strand of NZ_CP039393.1, from coordinate 2,388,655 downwards.
GCTCCTTCACCAAATATACCCACTACACCGTGAGTGGTTTTATGTTGTTGGGTTAATCTTTTAGATTGGTTCTTTTTTGCCATATTTTTTAGTCTATAATGCAAAAATACGAAAAAAATGTGGGGTGCAATTACAGTATGCTATTAGAAATTTTTTATTATGCATTTAGATTAATAGCAGTTGCTTAGATTCTTAAATGTAGAATATAAGCAACTGTATAATAGCCATTTGCGTTTGTGACGAAAAATTCGAGTTTACTCCCACTCGATTGTTGCCGGTGGCTTGGAGGAGATGTCGTAGCAAACTCGGTTTACGCCTTTCACTTTGTTGATGATGTCGTTGCTCACTTTCGCCATGAAGTCGTAGGGCAGGTGGGCCCAGTCGGCGGTCATGGCATCGGTTGAGGTGACTGCGCGAAGTGCTACGGCGCGTTCATAGGTGCGCTCGTCGCCCATTACGCCTACGCTCTGCACGGGAAGCAGTATCACTCCGGCTTGCCATACTTTGTCATAGAGGTCCCAGTCACGAAGTCCCTGGATGAATATGTCGTCGGCATCTTGAAGTATGCGCACCTTTTCGGGAGTTATGTCACCGAGTATGCGCACTGCAAGTCCGGGGCCGGGGAAGGGATGACGCTTGATGAGATGCTCCGGCATTCCGAGCTCGCGTCCTACGGCGCGTACTTCGTCCTTGAAGAGGAGGCGAAGCGGCTCGCAAAGCTTGAGGTTCATCTTTTCGGGGAGTCCGCCCACATTGTGGTGGCTCTTGATTGTGGTTCCTGTTATGGAGAGCGACTCGATGCAGTCGGGATAGATGGTTCCCTGGGCAAGCCACTTTACATCCTTTATCTTGTGGGCCTCTTCGTCAAATACATCGATGAAGCCTTTTCCTATGATTTTGCGTTTGCGCTCGGGCTCGGTAACGCCTGCAAGTTCGCTGAAGAATTTCTTGCTTGCGTCAACTCCTATGACATTCAGTCCAAGACATTCATAGTCGTGAAGCACATTCTTGAACTCGTTTTTGCGCAACATTCCGTGATCGACAAATATGCAGGTGAGATTTTTGCCGATGGCCTTGTTGAGCAACACTGCCGCTACCGATGAGTCGACACCGCCGCTAAGTCCCAGCACAACCTTGTCGTCGCCGAGTTGCTTTTTGAGTTCGGCCACAGTGCTTTCGATGAATGATGCTGCGCTCCAGTCCTGACGGCTGCCGCATATATCGACTACGAAGTTCTTGAGCAGCTGGGTTCCGTCCTCGGTGTGATATACTTCGGGGTGGAACTGTACTCCCCATAGCTTCTCGCCTTCAGCCTGATAGGCTGCAACGGCTACTTTGTCGGTCGATGCTATGATTTTGAAATTGTCGGGGATGGCGGTAATCGTGTCGCCATGACTCATCCACACCTGTGAGTTGTCACGTAGCCCGTGGAGCAGGGGATTCTCGTGATCAAACTTTTCAAGGTGGGCGCGGCCATATTCACGAGTGCCTGCCGGCTCTACCTTTCCGCCGTTGGTGTAGGACATGAATTGAGCGCCGTAGCAGATGCCCAAAATGGGATATTTGCCGCGGATGTTGCTCAGGTCGACCTTGAAGGCTTTTTCGTCATAAACGGAGAACGGGCTACCCGAAAGAATGACGCCTATTACCGACGGATCGTCATGCGGAAACTTGTTGTAGGGCACAATTTCGCAATAGGTGTTGAGTTCGCGCACTCGACGGCCTATTAGCTGTGTCGTCTGACTGCCGAAGTCAAGAATGATGATTTTCTCTTGCATAGTCCAAATGTGATGGATTGATGAAAATTACTTTGTGCAAATTTACAAAATAAAAATGATATATGCCGACATAGGCTCGACCGAAATCAGCGGCTTCCGAGAACAAGGCATACAAGTCCCACAAGAAGTACCGACAGATCGATCAGTTTCATCTTTACATTCTTTTCGTGGAGGGCCATGACTCCGTAGAGGAATGACACGATGACGCTGCCTCGGCGTATCATTGAAATCACCGATATCATTGAGCCGTCGATCGACAGTGAGTAGAAGTAGGCGATGTCAGCTATGGTGAGGAAGAGTGATATGCACGGTATGGTCCACCGCCACTGGAATTTGGTGTGATTCTTGGTGGCGCGCAGCATTATGGCTATCGTTATGCCCATTATTATGAACTGGTAGAACGAATACCATGCCTGAACCTCCAGCGGCTCGTAATGTTTCAGCAGATATTTGTCGTAGAGTGCGCTCACCGCTCCCATGAAAGTGGCTCCGAGGCTCATCCACAACCAGCGGCTGTGCTTGAGCGAGAATCCCTCCTTGCCTCCTATGCGGCTGATGAAGTAGAGCGACCATAAACCGAGCGCGATACCTATCCACTGCAGGAGATTGAGCCGTTCGCCGAATATTAAGAGTGCGCCCACGAGCACAATTACCGGTCGTGACGCATTGATGGGGCCGGCTATCGTGAGCGGAAGATGCTTGATGCCGTAGTAGCCCAACAGCCAGGAGGTGAGCACGATAAATGCCTTGACCACGATGTAGAGGTGACCCGTGATGTTGCCGCCGAGCCCTATGTCACCGTCAACGAGTCCGCTTACGATGATGGGCGCCATCAGCAGCGAGCTGAAGAGCGTGTTCAGGAAAAGTACGATGAGTACATTGTTTGCGTTGAGCGACAGTTTCTTGAACACATCATAGACGCCGAGGCACAACGCCGATACTATGGCAAGGACTATCCACATGGTCTTATTTCAGTGATTCTAATTGCTTGGGGTCGCCTACGAGCCACAGTATGTCGCCGGGATTGAACAGGTTGTTGCCTGTAGGGTGGTCGTAGGTACCGTCGGAGTGCTGTATTGCAACCAGCAGCGCCTTGTATTTGTCGCGAATCTGCGAGGTGGCCGATGTTTTGCCTATAAGCGGTGATGTTTCCGACAGCAGGATGTTGGTCAGCTTTATGTCGTCGGCACGGTTTTCGTTTTCGCCCCCAGTTTCGTTACCCTGCTCGATAATCGGGAGCAGAGCCTGTATCTGTTCATCGGTACCGATAATTCCGAGGATGTCGCCGGGGAATATTCGCATTGTTCCGTTGGGCACCGCTATGAATGAGCTGCCACGCTGTATGCTGGCCACGTTCACGCCGTAACGCTGTCGAAGATTTGAATCAATAAGTCGGTCGCCGACAAACGGACATCCGTAACCCACCTCGATGTAGGCGAGGTGCATGTCGCTTACAAGGTTGTTGTTGCGTCCGCTGCGGCGCAGCTCACGCTCGTTCAGATTGTTGAAGAATGTCGATTCAATGCGACGCATGTGCTTGCGCAGTCGTCCCGACAGGGCTATGAGCATCAACATGAATATCAGGAATCCCACTATCCAACCTACTCGCATTGAGTGAATTGCACTCAGTGTGTAGATGATGAAGCCGAGCGACAGCAACATGCGGAACAACGACATGACGATGAGCGGGACATCAAATCGCGCATTGGCGGCTATGAGTCGTTCACGCTCGGTCTTGCGTGACGCCGGCATGGCTAAGGCGAGCAGGAAGTGCGACATGCATGAAAGGGCCACCACATCGGCTATAAGTCGGCTCCATGACGGAATGATGGTTTCAAGCCATGGAAGCAGATACCTGAGCGTGATCAATATTATTGCGATGATGACGCTTGAGTACAGCAGTATGCGCCATAAGTAGCGTTTCAGCACCGTTTTCCAGAGCACTCGTGTTTCACATTCCGATGTCGCGTTGGTGGTGTAGCGGTTGATAAGGAAATGCAGTTTTCGCGGCAGATGCTTCTCTACGAAGTTGTAGGCCGGGTCGGCCATACGTATGAAGTAGGGGGTGGTGAAGGTGGTTATCACCGACACGGCCACCACGATAGGATAGATTATCGGATTCAAGACGCCGAGTGACATGCCGAGCGATGCGATGATGAATGCGAATTCACCGATTTGGGTTAGTGAGAAGCCCGACTCCATGGCTATGCGCAACGGTTGTCCCGTGATAAGCATTCCGAATGTGCCGAAAACAATCATGCCTACGATTACGACACACGACAGTATGAGTATGGGTGAGATGTACTCTTCGATTACATGCAGGTCGACCATCATGCCCACCGAGATGAAGAATACGGCACCAAACAGGTCCTTGACCGGCGTTATCACCTGCTCGATACGCTCGGCATAGCTTATTCCGGCTATTATCGAACCCATGACAAATGCTCCGAGTGCGAGTGAGAATCCGCAATATACCGAGAACACCGCCATGCCGAAGCACAATCCCAGCGACACCACGAGGAGCGTTTCGTTGTTGAGGTAACGGCGTATGGCGTTGAGCAAAGTAGGAAGCAGGTAGACTCCGACCAAAAACCAGATTACGAGGAAGAACACCAGTTTGCTGACACTGAACAGCATCTCTCCGCCTTCGACACTGTTGTTTACCGCGATCGACGACAGAATCACCATCATGAGGACGGCAAAGAGGTCCTCGACAATGAGGACGGCAAACACAAGTGACGCAAACTTTTTCTGCCGCAGATTCAGGTCGGTGAATGCCTTTATGATGATCGTTGTCGATGACATGGATAGCATTCCTCCCAGAAACAGGCTGTTCATGTTGGAGAAGTTAAGCACGTGACCTATTCCGAATCCGGCCGCCATCATGCCTATCACTATTATCAACGCCGTCACTACGGCCGAGCCGCCGGTGTTGAGCAGCTTCTTGAAACTGAATTCGAGTCCGAGCGAAAAGAGCAGCACCACGATTCCAAGCTGGGCCCAGAACTCGATGTTGCTTTCGGTGGTCACCGACGGGAGATATTCAAAGTGTGGGCTGGCGAGAAATCCTGCGACAATGTAGCCGAGCACGACAGGCTGTTTCAGCCATTTGAACAGCACGGTCACTACGGCGCCGAGTATGAGGATGAATGCAAGGTCGGATATGAGTGTTTCCAGTTGTATGTCCGACATTATTTCAGGATTTTCGGCCGTTGCATCAGTTGCCGTCGATACAAGTGCCGAAATGAGGTTGAATATCATTGTCAGTGATGATGTTGTGATGGGTTGTTATGGCGTTATATGCTCACTTGGTTGGCCAACGATATTGCTATCGTCGGCTTTACCTGACGCAAATCCTTGAATAGCATCATGTAGTTGGTGCTTTCTTTCATGAGCACTACAAGATTCAGTCGGGTTACCGGCTCCATGTAGTCATACTCCACGTATACGTTGCTCAGGTGTACATGGTGACGATTCAGCACTTCGCGATAGCCGTCGATGTCCTCGGCTATGACCGACAGTTTGATGCGTATGATGCGTGACTCCACGCCTGCACTTATGCGGTGTTCCCAACGCTCAACCACGACCAGCACTACGAGTATGAGTCCGGTAGCGATGATGGCTATCGTGTACATGCCCACGCCTACGGCCATTCCTATGGCTGCAATCATCCATATTCCGGCCGCCGTGGTGAGTCCGCGCACCGAGCCCTTCATCTGTATGATGGCTCCGGCTCCGAGAAAACCTATACCTGTCACCACCTGAGCAGCGATTCGGCCCGGGTCGCCGTTTTTCAGCCCCATGTACTCCTGCGGAACGTAGATCGACAGTAGCATTGCCAATGTGGCGCCCATCGATATAAGCGCGAATGTGCGCACTCCCGCTATCTGGCCTTTGCGTTTGCGCTCAAAGCCCACGCAGCATCCGAGCATAAGGCTAAGACACAGCTTGAAAATCGACGACACGACATTGACCTCGATTGAGTTGATGGAGTCGTATATGGTTGTGAACAGGTTGATAAGTGTCGACATCGTGGTCTATTTGCGCAAAGTGAAGCGGCGTGATATAAGTCGGAAATTGTCAGCGAATAGTTCGACGGTGTAGTCGCCGGGGGTGAGGGTGGTGTTTACATCCCAGTAGATGCGTAATCCGCCAATCTCTTCACCGGCATATTCGATGGTCTTGCGTGCAGTGCATTGCAGCGATGCGCCTTCAAAGTTGAATGTGCCGCCTGCACCGAGCAGGGCACCTTCGGGATTTGTTATGCGCAGGTAGATTGTCTTTTCGCCTACGGGTGTTGAGTTGTTCTGCGGTATGGTGAATGTCACTTCAAGCTGCTTGGCCTTGGTAACGTTCTTTTCAATCTTTCCGTTCTTCTTAAGCGCATTTAGCGTGACGCCGGTTACATTCAGCTTTTCGGCGAGAGTCATGCGCTCCGACAGAATCTCATTGCGCTTCGATTCGGTTGCCACGCGATTTCTCAGCTGCTGGTTGCGCTGCTTTATTTCGGCATTCTCGGCACGCAGTCCGGCATTTTCCTTTCCGAGCGAGTCGATTTGCGCTACATAGTGACGCAGGATGTTCTTAAGTGTACCTATTTCGTCCTGCAGTTTCTTTATGTGCTGGGCGCTTTTCTTCTTTTCGGAGTTGAGCTCCTGAAGCAGCTTCTCCACTTTGCTTTTGGCAGCGGCATATTTTGTTACGAGCGAGTCGTTGGCGAGCAGCTGTGACTGGTTTTCATATTGCTGAAACTCTACGTTGAGAGCCTGGTATTCGTTGGCGAGCTGGAGCTGTTCGTTGGTCAGCTGGAGCTGCTCATTGGCAAGCGCAGCCTCTTCAGCCTTGTCGTTGATTGATTTTGTCGTCAGGATGAAAGCGGCTATAATTATCACCAATAGCGTGGCTAAGGCGAGTATACCCCATCGGAGGTATTTGGGATTCTTCATTTTATCATTCATGATGCGTGCAAAATTTATGCAAATTTACGAAATATCCCTTATAGAAGAGCCACTTCGGTGGTAAAAATTGAAAGTCCCGTCAACAACTTGGTCGACGGGACTTTCTTTATTAAAAAATTGTTATGACTATCTTGTTGATTAGTCCTGGTTGAGGTTGACGCGCTTGAAGTCAACTGCCACGAGGCCTTTCTGTATCTTTTCAAGATACTTTCCTACGGTCAACTCGCCATCCTGGATGAAATCCTGCTCCATGAGGCAAGATTCCTTGAAGAACTTGTTAAGACGGCCCTGAGCGATGTTGTTGACCATCTGCTCGGGAAGGTTGGCTGCCTTCTCTTCGGCTACCTTAGCCTTGAGCTGGCGAATATCCTCGGCTTGAGCCTCGGTGATGTTACCCTTCATGATGCCTTCGTTGAGGTGCTCTTCGTTCTCGGCGATATAGAGGTTGAAGCCTGCCTTCTTGAGGGCTGCCTCTACGGCCTTCTTTACTTGCTCGGCCTTTGTCTTGTCGATTGCTACGCTGAGCTCTGAATCCTTTACCGACTGGGGAACGCTGTCGCGGTCAACTGCAACGGGGTTCATTGAAGCAACCTGCATTGCAACATCGCGGCCAACCTTCTCGTCAACGCCTTCAAGGTTGAAGCCTACGATGGCTGCAAGCTTGTTGTTGAAGTGGTTGTAGGATGAGGTTGAAGGAGCGGCGATGCTCTCGTAAGCGCTGATTTCGGTCTTTTCGCCGGTCTTTCCGCTTTCCTCTACTACAAGAGCCTCGATTGTCTGGCCGTCGAGCTGAAGAGCCTTAACTTCTTCAATTGTTTTGGCCTCGGCAGCTACAGCTGCATCGAGAATCTTCTGGGTGAGGGCTACGAATCCTGCGTTCTGTGCCACGAAATCGGTTTCGCAGTTAAGAGCTATGATAGCGGCAAACTTGCCGGTGCTCTTTGAAAGCACGCAACCTTCGGCTGCCTGACGGTCTTCGCGCTTTGCTGCTACCGCCTGTCCTTTCTTGCGGAGGATTTCTACGGCTGCCTGGATGTCGCCGTCGGTTTCTGCAAGGGCTTTCTTGCAGTCCATCAAGCCTGCGCTGGTGAGAGCGCGGAGCTTGGTAATATCGGCCATTGTTACTGCCATATCTGTTTTACTTTTTATCAGGGTTTATAAAATATTGTTTTTGAGGAGAGTGTGAGCTTATTAGGCTTCAGCTTCAGTAGCTTCGGTAGCCTCGGCTGCTGTTTCTTCAGCTGCGGGAGCCTCTTCAGCGCGACGGTTTACGCGACGGCGACCGCCCTTTGCAGCTGCGGGAGCCTCTTCGCCTTCGGCTGCGGGAGCGTCAACCTTTTCAGCCTTACGCTCTTCAAGACCTTCAGCCATTGCCGAGCATACGGTGTCGAGGATTATCTCGATTGACTTTGATGCGTCGTCGTTGGCGGGGATTACGAAGTCAACGTTGGTGGGATCGGAGTTGGTGTCAACCATTGCGAATACGGGGATTCCAAGACGGTTGGCCTCGGCAACTGCGATGCGCTCCTTAAGAACATCGACTACGAAGAGAGCTGAAGGAAGACGGCTGAGGTCGGCGATTGAACCGAGAGTCTTCTCAAGCTTTGCGCGCTGACGCGAAATCTGAAGCTTTTCACGCTTTGAGAGGTTGTCAAATGTTCCGTCCTTGGTCATCTTGTCGATTGACGCCATCTTCTTCACTGCCTTGCGGATAGTGGGGAAATTGGTCAACATACCACCGGGCCAGCGCTCGATTACGTAGGGCATGTTGATTGATGAAGCCTTGTCGGCGATTACTTGCTTGGCCTGCTTTTTGGTGGCAACAAAGAGTACTTTCTTGCCTGATTTTGCGATGCTCTTCAAGGCAGCAGCGGCTTCTTCAACCTTGGCTGCGGTCTTGTAGAGGTCTATGATGTGGATACCGTTGCGCTCCATGAAAATGTAAGGAGCCATGGCAGGATTCCATTTTCTCTTAAGGTGACCGAAATGGCAACCTGCCTCTAAAAGTTGGTCAAATGTAGGTGTTGACATTGTTTTGGTTGTTGTTTACGTTCTTTTTTAATTTACAATCCGGGGGTAGGGAACGTGTCCATCTCCTGGATTTAGATACTAAACACGATTTTATCTGAAAACAGACGATTGATAATGACTGTCCAAATATTAACGCTTGGAGAACTGGAAGCGCTTGCGGGCCTTGGGCTGACCGGGCTTCTTACGCTCTACGGCACGCGGGTCGCGAGTCATGAAGCCTTCCACGCGAAGTGCATGCTTGTCCTCGGGGTTGATTTTTACAAGAGCGCGGGCGATGGCAAGACGAAGTGCCTCGGCTTGGCCCTTGTAGCCGCCACCGTCAAGGTTTACGTTGATGTCATACTTTGATGCTGCATCAAGTGTGTTGAGGGGCTGCTTTACGATATATTGAAGTATAGATGAGGGGAAATATACTTCGAGGGGACGCTTGTTGATGGTGATTGCGCCATTGCCTTCACCTACGATTACGCGGGCGATAGCGGCCTTACGACGGCCTACTGCATTTACCTTTTCCATACTTCTTATTTGATTGTGTTGATGTCAATAACTTTGGGATTCTGTGCTGCATGGGGGTGCTCCGGTCCGAGATATACATGCATGTTCTCGATGATGCGGCGACCAAGACGGTTCTTGGGAAGCATACCCTTCATTACCTTGATGAACAAGGGGTTGTAGCCGGGCTTGATGTGCTTGTTGTGGGCCTTCTTCATGAGAAGCTCGGGGGTTGTAACACGCTGTCCGCCGGGATAGCCGGTGTATGACAGATATTCACGGTCGGTCATCTTCTTGCCGGTGAGGCGCACCTTGTCGGCGTTGATGATGATTACGTTGTCGCCACACTCTACAAAGGGAGAGTAGGTGGGCTTGTTCTTGCCTCTCAGGATGAGAGCTACTTTTGCACAAAGGCGACCCAGTACCTGGTCGGTAGCGTCAATTACTACCCATTCCTTCTCGATGCTCTGTGCATTGGGGGTAAGTGTCTTGTAACTTAAAGTATCCACGTTAAATGTTTAATTAATAGATGAATAAGTTGATTCTCCGTCGGCGGCGGTTCGGCCAAAAACCTCGCTGGCTTTGAATCGGGTTATTAATTTGGACATAATCGGTGTGCAAAGGTACGACTTTTTCGTCGCTTGGCAAAACTGTTTTAACAATAAATAACATCATCCCTCGGCGACGGCATAAAAAAGGTCAGGGTTGTCAACATCAATGTTGACAACCCTGACTGTCGAGCGGTGCGCACGAAGGGACTCGAACCCCCACGTCGTCAGACACTAGATCCTAAGTCTAGCGCGGCTACCAATTACGCCACGTGCGCTGAATTCGGTTGCAAAGGTAGTCATTTAAAACCGACTTTGCAACTATTTGGGATGGTAATTTTACTCTACGGTCACTGATTTTGCAAGGTTGCGGGGCATGTCTACGTTGCAGCCTTTCATTACAGCGATGTGATAGGCGAGGAGCTGAAGCGGAATCGAAACAATGATGGGCGACAGCGCCTCGGGTACCGGAGGAATTTCCAGTGTGTGGTCGGCTATCTCCGGAATGGTTGTGTCGCCGCGTGTCACGATTGCTATCACCGAACCTCCGCGGGCCTTAACCTGCTGGATGTTGGAGATGATTTTCTCATGCAGTTCGTCCGACGGAGCGATTACCACTGTGGGCATCTCGCGGTCAATCAGGGCGATGGGGCCATGCTTCATCTCGGCTGCGGGGTATCCCTCGGCATGTATGTAGCTGATTTCTTTGAGCTTCAATGCTCCTTCGAGTGCGCTCGGGTAGTTGTAGCCTCGTCCGAGGTACAGGAAGTTGCGCACATAGGTGTAGGTGCTCGAAAGCTTCTCGATGGCGTCGTTCAGCTTGAGGGTTTCCTTGATGAGCGACGGAAGCTGCTCGATGGAGCGTGAGAACTCCGACAGCTTTTCTTGTGAGATGGTACCTCGAAGCTGAGCCACGGCGAGTGCGAGCATTGCAAGCACTGTCACCTGGCCGGTGAATGCCTTGGTTGATGCAACACCGATTTCGGGGCCGACATGTATATATGTGCCGGTGTCGGTTTCGCGAGCGATTGATGAACCTACTACGTTACATACGCCGTAGACGAATGCTCCGTTTTCGCGTGCCAGCTTGATGGCGGCAAGCGTGTCGGCTGTTTCTCCCGACTGCGATATGGCTATCACTATGTCGTCGGATGTCAGCACGGGGTTGCTGTAGCGGAATTCGCTTGCATATTCCACCGAGGTGGGTATGCGGGCGATGTCCTGAAGAAGGCGCTGGCCTATCAGGGCGGCATGCCACGAGGTGCCGCAGGCTACGATTATTATGCGGCGGGCGTTGATGAAACGGTCGGAGTGGTCGATTACTCCCGAAAGCTTTATTTCGGTGGCGTTGTTGACCACGCGTCCGCGTATGCAGTCAAATATCGTGTTGGGCTGCTCGTAGATCTCCTTGAGCATGAAGTGGGGGTAGCCCCCCTTTTCAAGCTGTGACACCGACAGACGCAAGGTCTGGATATCAATCTTCGAGGGCTCGTTGGCGTTGGTGATTACACGCAACGGCTCGCCGCGCTTGATAATCGCGATTTCATCGTCACGCAGATACACCACCTGATTGGTGTAGTCGATGATGGGGGTTGCGTCGGATGCGATGAATGTTTCATTCTCACCGATGCCGATTACGAGCGGTGAGCTCTTGCGTGCCGCGATTATTGTGTCGGGCTGGTCTTTGTCGATTATTGCGATTGCGTAGGCGCCGATAACCTGGTTGAGGGTTTCGCGCACTGCGTCGATGAGCTCGCAATTGTTGGTCGACTGGATGTATTCGATTAACTTCACTACGACTTCGGTGTCGGTTTCGCTTCGGAACGTGCATCCGTGTTCCTCAAGGGCTTGCTTGAGTACGTTGTAGTTCTCGATTGTCCCGTTGTGCACGATGGCTATTTTGCCGTTGGTGCTGTAATGGGGATGAGCGTTCACATCATTGGGCTCTCCATGAGTCGCCCAGCGTGTGTGTGCTATACCGATTGTACCGGTCGTGTCTTTGGATTCACAGAAGTGCTCAAGGTCGTTTACCTTGCCATGTGTCTTGTAGACATGAAGGTCACCGGCAGCATTTATCAATGCTACGCCGGCGCTGTCATATCCGCGGTATTCAAGTCTGTGTAATCCTTTAATAAGGATGGGATAGGCCTCTTGTTGGCCGATATATCCTACTATACCACACATAATATTATATTAGCTAAAAGTATTTATAAACGTTAATATGAGGTCGGCAATTGAAAATTGGTATGCAAAGGTATGTAAAATATCCGAATATTCAATAAGATACACCCTTAAAGTTGGTTTAGCCTATGTCGACGGCCGTTATCGGCCTATTATGTCGGCATAGATGATTCGCGTGGCGCCGAGATTCTCTTTTATGTAATTTCCGGCGTTTTTGCCGTATTGTTCGCGAAGTTTTTTGTCATTGATAATGGGTTCGATTATGGCATCAAACTCCTCTTTGTTGCTGAACGAGAATCCGCCCTTGCACTTGATTAAGTCGCGGGCTTCCTTGAATTTGTGGTAATGCGGGCCGAAGATTACGGGGATGTCATAGACCGCCGCTTCGTTGAGGTTGTGTATGCCTACGCCGAAGCCTCCGCCTATGTAGGCGATGTTGCCGTAACGGTAGGCGCTCGACAGCTTTCCGTAGCAATCCACGATTATGCAGTCGCACTTGGCGGCCTCCTCGGGTGATGCTGTCGACAAGCGGCACGAGGGGCGGTTGAGCTGCGATTCTATCGCGGCGATACGCTCCTCATTCACTTCGTGAGGCGCTACGATGAGCTTCATTTCGGGATGGGCGTTGAAGCACGGCAGCAGATACGATTCATCGGGCGGCCAGGTGCTTCCTGCCACAAGCGTGAGCGATGCATCGCGGGTCAAGGCTGCGGCTTGGGGTATCTCTACGCAACTCTCCATTATGTCGGTCACGCGGTCAAAGCGGGTGTCGCCTGCCACGGTTACATTTTTGATGCCTATTCCGGCAAGAAGTTCGCGTGAACCTTCGTCCTGCACGTAGATGTGGGTGAAGTAGGTGAGCATTTTGCGGAACTCACCTCCCCAAGGCTTGAAGAAAGGTTGCGACTTGCGGAATATGGCCGATATTATATAGGTGGGAATCCCGCGCAGCTTCAGCTCGTTGAGATAATTGCCCCAGAACTCATATTTGACGAATATCGCCATGCGGGGTTTTACTGTGTCGAGGAATTGCCTTACATTTTTCTTGGTGTCGAAGGGAAGGTACACAACTGCGTCGACAAGCGGGAAATTGTGTCGAACTTCGTAGCCCGACGGTGAGAAGAATGTGAGCAATATCTTGGCATCGGGATGATTGCGGCGAATCATCTCGATCAACGGACGCCCCTGCTCGAACTCTCCGAGCGATGCGGCGTGAATCCAGATGTAACCTCCTTCAGGCGACAGTTCCTTCTTGAGGCGCTGCATCGTGACTGCTTGCCCGTCGATGATTTTACGGGCTTTCTCATGTCGCAACGATGCTATTTTTACGCCTAATGAGTAGAGGTGTATTGCGAAGTCGTAGAAAGGTGTCATTGGCACGTGCTAAGACGATGTTGTTTATGCGTTGATGCGCTCGACGGCGAGATTGATGCGGCGTATGGTTTCGTCTTTGCCGAGAAGCTCGGTGATGTCAAACATGTGGGGGCCCTTGCATTCGCCCACTACCGCAAGACGGAACGCATTCATGACATTGCCGAGGTGATAGCCCTTGGATGCAATCCAGTCGAGCACTATCGGTTCGGCCGACGCGCAGCTGAAGTCATCGATGCCGCGCAGCGTTTCGATCAGCTCGCCCATAATGCGGGGAGTGTCCTCGCTCCAGCGTTTCTTGATGTCCTTGGGGTTATAGCTGTCGGGCTCCTTGAAGAAGAACTTGGCCTGGTCCCAGAGGTCACGCACAAAGTAGATGCGTCCTTTTACAAGACCGCAGGCGCGTGCTATGTAGTCGTCACTGAAATTATCGGGGTCGATGCCGTTGTCGCGGAGTACGGGCTTGAACAGCTGTGCGAGTTGGTCGTCGGGAAGCTGCTGAAGGTACTCGTGGTTGAACCAGCGACCCTTCTCGTAGTCGAAGCGTGCGCCTGAACGCGAGCAGTGGGCGAGATCAAATTTTTCGATAAGCTGGTCCATTGACATGATTTCGCTGTCGTCGCCGGGATTCCAGCCGAGCAGGGCGAGGAAGTTGACAACGGCTTCGGGAAGATAACCCGATTCGCGATAGCCCGATGACACCTCGCCACCTTCGGGATGCCATTCGAGGGGGAATACGGGGAAACCGAGGCGGTCGCCGTCACGCTTGCTGAGCTTGCCTTTGCCGTCGGGCTTGAGCAGCAAGGGAAGATGTACAAACGATGGTGCGGTGTCGCTCCATCCGAATGCTTCATACAGCAGCACATGTAATGGTGCCGAAGGCAGCCACTCCTCGCCGCGTATCACATGAGTTATCTCCATCAGGTGGTCGTCGACTATGTTGGCGAGATGATAGGTGGGCAGGTCGTCGGCGCTCTTGTAGAGAACCTTGTCGTCGAGAATAGATGAGTTTATGGTCACTTTTCCGCGCAGAAGGTCGTTTACCTCTACATCTCGTCCCGGCTCAACCTTGAATCGCACGACATACTTCTCACCGTCGGCGATGAGTCGGTCAACCTCTTCCTTGGGAAGGGTCAATGAATTGCGCATCGACATTCTTGTTGATGCGTCATATTGGAAGTTGGGGATTTCGGCACGCTTTGCCTCAAGCTCGGCAGGGGTGTCGAATGCTATATAGGCTTTGTCGTTGTCGAGCAGCATCTTTACGTGTTCACGGTAGATGTCACGACGCTCGCTCTGCTTGTAGGGACCGTATTTGCCGCCTTTGCGCACACCTTCGTCGATTCCTATGCCCAGCCATGCCAGTGCTTCGTTGATATAATCTTCGGCGCCGGGAACGAAGCGGGTCGAATCGGTGTCCTCGATGCGGAGAATCATGTCGCCGCCATGCTGACGGGCAAAAAGATAGTTATATAACGCTGTGCGTACACCTCCTATGTGAAGGGGTCCGGTAGGTGACGGTGCAAATCTTACTCTTACTTTACGGTCCATTTCTACTATGATTTTTAGACAATGTTTAAAAGTGGTTGCAAAGTTAAGAATAAAATCCCAAACTGCATCCACATGTTAGGTTATTGAGACGTTTTTGACCTACTATTCCGCGTTTTGTGCTCCGGTAAAGTAGGCGTGTACCTTTCCGAGGGCGAGTATGCCTTCAAGTTTTATTGGAATTCGGTTGTCATCGGCCGATATCCATGTTGACATTGAGTCCGATGATTGTTCGCCGTTATGAGTGAATGCAAAGCTGAGGTGGTAGGCCTGCCATGCTTTTTTCTCGATTTTTATCGTTTCGATTCCGTCATATCTAACTCGAAGTTTCTCTACTTTCTTGCCCGAGAACACGTTGAGGTGTATCTCCGAGCCCACGGCCATGTCGGCGAAATCGATTGTGCGCAGGTAGTAAAACACCGACAGCATGTCGACCGTCATCCCTATGGCGTGCAGCACGGTGTCGGACTCGGATACCTGTCCGTTTTTCTTGCGCCGGTAGCGTGACGCATATCCCGACACTTCGTCGCCGTTGCGGGAGTAACGCACTATGTCACGATTGTAAGTGCCGCCCTCGTGGGTGTTCTTCTTGTAAATCTGCGGCAGGCATCCTTGTCGCAGCATGGTCGATTCGAGAGTGTCACGCACGCGGAACACTTTGTCGGCCCAAGGCACGGTCTTGGCTGCCAGCTTGGCGTGATAGTGTTGGCCGTCGCTGCGCAATGACAACACGGCGGTTGCAGCCTGCTTGTTTATAAGCCCCCATTTGTAGAGGATGCTGTAGTGGAGGTCTTCATCGGGCAGGTCGTAAGCGAGCATTTGTCCCGCTACGGCTGCAATCAAGAGGAGGGTTAGATAAATGTGTCGCATTACAGTGCTATTTTTACGCAAAATTTGTGGTGTGTTCCGTTACCTATGTTTGGCGCATGGGCGTCCTCGGGAAACAATATTATATATTGTCCCGGAGTTACAGTGACATAACATTGCGGCTTGTCGCTGAAGAAAGCCATGTCACGTTCCTTGTCGTAGGGTTGCTCGACAAGGCTGAGGCCGGAGGTGACCGACCATCCTATCGTTTCGGGACCACTCAGCGGCACGTGGATGTCAAGGTAACGGCGATGTGCTTCAAGCAAAGCGTCGTCGGCGTTACGCAGATTGACCTCCTCGCGGTTTACGCGGATGTCGCCGTTGTCGTCAAGCAATATCGAGCCGGTCATGAACGGGTCGTGACGATGCTCGTTGATCCATTTCAGCGCACGTGCTATTTCGGGTGACAGGCGGTCGCTGTAGGTTGTGTCTTTTAAATCGGCAAGTATCATAGGGGAATCGGTTGTTATCGGGTTATGTCAAATGAAGGGAAGTGCGTGACGGGTGGCCTGCTCGATGCGTTTGTTGCGCCAACACTTGCGGCAAACGGCTATGTAACGGTCGTTACCACCTATCTCAAGCTGGTCGCCTTCGACAACGAAGTCGCCGTTGGAGTCGATGCGTGCGTTGACGATTGTCTTGCGTCCGCAGCTGCAGGTGCTCTTTATCTCGTCGATTGAGTCGGCTATCTCGAAAAGTCGGCGTGATCCCTCGAAGAGGTGGGTCTGGAAGTCGGTGCGCAATCCGTAGCATATTACGTTGCTTCCGTAGTCGTCGACTATTCGGGCGAGCTGGTCAACCTGGTCGGCACTGAGAAACTGCGCTTCATCGATTAGGAACCAGTCGATTACCGTCATCGTTCCCTCAAACATCTCCTGGGCGAGAAGGTAGAGGTCGGTGTCGGGATAGATCCATAGGCATTTGCGCTCGATGCCTATGCGCGAGCGTATTACGTTATCCTTCTCCCTCGTGTCGATTATCGGCTTCAGGCAGGAATAGGTCATGTTGCGCTCCTCGAAGTTATAGGCTTGGGTGAGCAGCAGGGCGGTCTTTGCCGACCCCATGGTTCCGTATCGGAAGTATAGTTTGCCTTTTCGATTCATCATTGTCCAATTGATATACAAACGTAAAATTATGAAAAATAGTTGATTCGCTTTGCAAATTAGCGTCACGGTGCGTTATTTTCCACCGCCCGAAGTGAGATACTCTATCGCAAAGTCGAGTATGGTGTCGTGGCCGTTTATGGCCGCCGCAGGATCGAGGTTTATTGCGCATCCGGCCGTAGGCTCGATGCCGTTTTCGGTGGTGTTGCCCTCGGCGTCAAGTACCGAGCAGGCCGAGAATCTTACGCCCCAGCCGCAAGGCAGTTCCGAGTTGAACGGCATTCCGCTTCCTCCGCCGGTGGTTGAGCCTATCATTGTGACGCGGGGCAGCAGCTTCATTATCGAGGCGAAGTTGTTGGCTGCGCTGAAGGTGCCTCGGCTTGTGAGTACGGCTATGGGCTTGCCCCACATTATGCGTCCCGACTCGGCCGGGTCGAAATAGTAGGCGTAGGGCTTGGAGAAATCCTTGTGACCGGGGCCGGTCTTGTGCGAAATGTAACTCACAAGTGTGCGCTCGGTTATGAATCGGCGCACAAGAGTTTCGACATTTGTCATGTTGCCGCCGCCATTGTCACGTATGTCTATTATAAGAGCGTCACATGAGTTAAGGTAGAAGAGTATCTGGTCGAGATTGCCTTCGCCTATCGTGTAGCCGAAGCTGCCGTAACGCATGTAGCCTATGTTTTCGGGAAGAATGGCATAGTCGATGCCCGAAGTCGACAGATAGTTGAAATTGAGGTAGTGCTCCTCGACAAGTCGTGCGCTGTAGTTTTCGGGATAGTCGCTCCACCATTTGCGGTAATATGATGTGTTGAATGTGGCGGTGAGATTGGTGTGACCGTCACGCAGTTCGTTGAGCATATCGGCACACACGTCAAATAGTTCCTTGGAGGTCATCTGGTTGCTCACCTTGGGGCTGTAACGTGCATAGACCTCGTCCCAGTCAACGCCCTTTTCCTCAAAGAAGCAGTAATGCTCGTCCATTATTTTCCACAGTGCCTCGAAGTTGCCCCGAGGATTGTCGTCCCACTCTTCAAGGCTGTGACATGATGAGAGCGTGAGGAGGGCCAATATCAGATATGCATATATACGGTTCATGATTCAGTGTCAATATAGTGCTGAGATAATGCGTGCGTTGTTGTCGGCTTTGCGCGACGGATTGAGGCTGATCCACTCGGTTGTCACGCCTATCACGGCCGAATAGGTGATGGTGCGTGTCGTGATGTCGTTTATCGATGTCGACAGGATGTTGTTGCGGAATCCTACACGTAACGATGTCGCGCCGAGGTGCAGGTCGGCCGTCACGAAATTTTCCATCCTGAAGTAGTTGCCCCACCATGCGCAGTGGGCCAGTCCCGAGTGGTTGCCGAGGTAGATTTCATAGAACAGCTCACCGTAGTCGGGCGAGAAGAATACTCCCGTCAAGGGTATTGTGGGCTGGTAGCGCAATGTCACGGGTAGGCGTCCTATCTTGACATTCCACGATGCGTAACCGGTGAGGTTGACTGTCCAGGCGGCTTCGACGGCTACGGGATTGTTGCCGTTGCGTGCGTTATACACACATCCCAGGTCAAGGCTTGTGCTGCCGCCTCCGGCCAGCGTTATGTTGTGGGGGAGCTTGAATCTGTAGGTCATTCCCCATGAGAAGTCGGCTACAAGCCTCCACATTGTCGCGTTTTTTGCGGGGTTGTCGGTGCGGTTGAGGTCGATGCCAGCAGTGAGCCTCATCACCCACTTTTCAGGATTGAACTTCATCGCCTGCATGCGCTCGTAGTTCAATGCCATGTCCCATCCTTTGTATTTGAGCGGAGTGAGATAGGTGTTGGCGAGTGTGGCTCCTCCTATTTCGTAGGTGTAGGACGATGTCACGGGGCGCAATGTGGCCGGCTCATCCTGGGCGAATGCCATGGCCGACAACATCACGCACAATATTGATAAGAGTAAACGTGTCATGATTCTATTGGTCTTGTCGCATTAAAATATGCGTTGTTGTCCGTTGATTTCGTCACGCACTTCATCGTCGGAGCGTTCGGGCTCTACGGGTGCGTCGTTGTCATCGTCGGGGGCCGGCGGTTCTTCATCGTGCAGGTCGACTTCGCGCGGCTCGAGTTCGGTTATCGATGCCACTTCGTAGGTGGTGAGTCGCTTGCCCTTGGCCTTGTAGCTCTTCACCGCTATGAAATCGACTGCATCCACCTCCATTGAGCCTCGGAATTCATCGCCGCCGCCAAATGTCACGCACAGTCGGCAACCTTCGGCGTCGCTAAGCAGGAGCAAACGTGACTTTTCGTTGTCGCCGATGAACCGTGTGCGCTTGTTGGTGGGCTCGAATGTGAAGCGCTTCAGATAGGGGTAGCCTTGGTCGGCATCGTAAAGCACGGCCGTCCACACATGCCCGGGGCGATACTTCTCTATGCGCAGGATGTTGTCCTCGTAATGGTTGGTGGCGTCGAATGTCGACATGTAGTATTCGCCGCTCTTCAGCACTACGAGTATCTGGTCGTTGCCTGCAAACTCGCCGAGGAATGTGCCTCGTTTCTCGTAGTTGAGTCGCAATATGTCGGGGTCAAACCACACTTCGCGGCCTCCAAGCGTTGATGCGCCTTTCTCTTTAAGCGAAAATCGGTGTACTTCGTTCTTCGTGACGATGTTGCCTTGCGACTGCTTTCCCTTTATGGTGAGTTCGCTGAAGTCGACATCAAACTGCAGTGTCTTCAGGCGTTGCTTGGGCTTCAGTATTACCTTCACCACTTCGGCCTCGCCGTTGGGATTGGCGGTGAACCACATTACCTTTGAGCCGGGCAGTCCCTGCGTCAGGTCATATTCCTTGTCGCGCGTAATGCCCGTTACGGCAAATCGCTTCATATAATAGATGCCGCCCTTTCCGTTCTGATATATTACATTGTATATAGTGCGCTGGTCGTTGCGCTTGAACACGTTGACATAGAGCACGTTCTTGCCAATGAACATCTTCTCCTGCACCTTGACGATCTTGTACTTTCCGTCCTTATAGAATATGATTATGTCGTCGATGTCGGAGCAGTTGCACACATATTCGTCCTTTTTAAGCGATGTGCCTATGAAACCCTCCTCGCGGTTGATGTAGAGTCGCTCGTTGGCTTCGGCCACCTTTGCGGCCTCGATGTTGTCAAATCCGCGTATCACGGTGCGTCGCGGGTAGGCGTCGCCGTATTTTTCCTTGAGCGAGGTGTACCATGCTATGGTGTAGTCGACAAGGTGGGCGAGATGATCGTTGATGGCGGCTATGCGTTCCTTGTAGGATGCAATCAGCCGGTCGGCCTCCTCGCTGTTGAACTTCAAGATGCGCTTCATCTTGATTTCCATGAGCTTGAGCAGGTCGTCGCGGGTAATGTCACGAATCAACGACTTGGTGAAGGGCTCAAGTCGCTTTTCGATGTGTAGCAACACATCGTCCATCGATTCACCCTCCTCAAATTCCTTGTCCTTGTAGATGCGCTCCTCGATGAATATGCGTTCGAGCGATGCAAAGTGAAGGTTCTCCTCGATTTCACCGCGCTGTATCTCAAGTTCGCGCTTAAGCAGATTCTTTGTAGTGTCGACGCTGTGACGCAACACATCGCTTACGCCGAGGAAGTGAGGTTTCTTATCCGAGATGACGCAGCAGTTGGGCGATATGCTGAGCTCGCAGTCGGTGAAGGCGTATAGCGCGTCGATGGCTTTGTCCGATGATGTGCCGGGAAGCAGATGAACAAGGATTAGCGCATTTTCCGAGGTCATGTCCTCGACCTTGCGCACCTTGATTTTGCCCTTCTCGGCCGCACGGATTATCGAGTCGCTTATGGTGCCGGTGGTCTTGCCGAAGGGTATTTCGGTAATGGCGAGCGTGCGGTTGTCGATTTTCTCGATTTTGGCTCTTATCTTCACCGAGCCGCCTCTCTCTCCGTCGTTGTACTTGGTGACATCGAGGAATCCTCCCGTCACGAAGTCGGGATAGAGCGTAAACGGCTCTTCGCGCAGATAGGCGATTGCCGCGTCGATTATCTCGTTGAAGTTGTGGGGCAGGATTTTCGACGACAGTCCCACGGCGATTCCCTCGACTCCCTGCACGAGCAGCAGCGGGAACTTTGCCGGCAATGTCACGGGCTCGGGCTTGCGTCCGTCGTAGGACACCGTCCAGTCGGTGGTCTTGGCATTGTACAACACCTCAAGAGCGAAAGGCGAGAGCCGCGCCTCTATGTAACGCCCTGCCGCAGCCGAAGCTCCGGTGAGCACGTTACCCCAGTTACCCTGGGTTTCCACGAGCAGCTCCTTCTGTCCGAGCTGAACGAGCGCGTCGTTGATCGACTGGTCGCCGTGAGGGTGATACTGCATGGTGTTGCCCACGATGTTGGCCACCTTGTTGAAGCGTCCGTCGTCGAGTGTCTTCATCGAGTGCAGGATGCGTCGCTGTACGGGCTTCAGACCGTCGGTTATGTGGGGTACGGCACGTTCAAGTATAACGTAGGAAGCATAGTCGAGAAACCAGCTTTGGTACATTCCACGCAGCTGATGGCGCACGATGTCGTTGGATGTGTCGACTGTGATGCATTGCTTGCCGTGGGATGAGGTGACGCCTTCGTCAGGCATCGTTTCTTCGGCGTCGTCGGGAGTATATGTTTCGTCGCTCATTTGGTGATAATGATTTCGAGAGTAAAACTTTATGCATGTCATGCATTCCTACAAAAATACTAAAAAAATCGCAAATGAGCCCTTGTAAAGGTATAATTCTTTAATTTCGGCGATGGAATGACGCTGTGTAGCGATTGAAATTTTGTCGATTCAAGCATTTTTGTGTATCTTTGCCAGCTGAAAATCATTGATTAATAACATAAATAAGATGGCACAACAAGAAGACTCATTCAAGAAGATTGTATCACATGCCAAAGAATACGGCTTTGTGTTCCCTTCCAGCGAAATATACGATGGACTTTCGGCTGTTTACGACTACGGTCAAAACGGCGTGGAGCTGAAGAATAACATCAAGCGTTATTGGTGGGATGCCATGACATTGCTTCACGAAAACATCGTGGGCATCGACTCGGCTATCTTCATGCACCCTACGATATGGAAAGCGTCGGGACACGTTGACGCATTCAACGACCCGTTGATTGACAATCGCGACTCCAAGAAGCGTTATCGCGCCGATGTGCTGATAGAGGAGGAGATTGCCAAGATGGACGACAAGATTGAGAAGGAAGTCGCAAAGGCTCGCAAGCGTTTCGGCGAGAATTTCGATGAAGCTCTTTTCCGCGAGACCAATCCCCGCGTACAGGAACATGTGGCAAAGCGTAACGCGCTGCATGAGCGTTTCGCCAAGGCAATGAACGACAACGATCTTGATGAGCTGCGCCAGATAATAATCGACCAGGAGATTGTCGATCCCATTTCGGGAACCAAGAACTGGACCGAGGTGCGTCAGTTCAACCTGATGTTCCGCACCGAGATGGGTTCTACCGCCGAAGGTGCAATGACAGTGTATCTGCGTCCCGAAACCGCTCAGGGTATATTTGTAAACTACCTTAACGTGCAGAAGACAGGCCGCATGCGCATCCCGTTTGGTATCGCCCAGATAGGTAAGGCTTTCCGTAACGAGATTGTAGCCCGTCAGTTCATATTCCGCATGCGTGAGTTTGAGCAGATGGAGATGCAGTTCTTTGTGCGTCCCGGTCAGGAGCTCGAATGGTTCTCAAAGTGGAAGGAAACACGCTTGAAGTGGCACAAGGCTCTCGGTCTTGGCGATCACAAGTACCGTTACCACGATCACGAGAAGCTTGCCCACTATGCCAACGCCGCTACCGACATCGAGTTTGAGATGCCCTTCGGTTTCAAGGAGGTTGAGGGAATCCACTCACGCACCAACTTCGACTTGTCGCAGCACGAGAAGTTCTCGGGCAAAAAAATACAATACTTCGACCCCGAATTAAACGAAAGTTACACTCCTTACGTTATAGAAACATCTATTGGCGTCGACCGCATGTTCCTTTCGGTGCTCTGTTCAAGCTACGAGGAGCAGCAGCTTGAAGGCGGCGACACCCGCGTGGTGCTGCATCTGCCCGCCGCTTTGGCTCCGGTGAAGTGTGCCGTTATGCCCCTTGTACGCAAGGACGGTCTTCCCGAAAAGGCGCGTGAGATTGTCAATGACCTCAAGTTTGACTTCCCGACCCACTATGAGGAGAAGGATTCAATCGGAAAGCGTTATCGTCGTCAGGATGCCATTGGTACTCCCTACTGCGTGACAGTGGACCATCAGACACTTGAGGACAACACCGTGACACTGCGTGAGCGTGACTCCATGGAGCAGAAGCGCGTCAACATCGACGACCTGCATCGACTGATTCACGACAATGTGAGCATGAATGCTCTCCTCCGCAAGCTCGGTTAAAGAGTGCATGAACATAAACTTACATTTACTAAAACCCCCTCCTTATGAATCTTAGCAGACTTAAATTCATGGTTGTCGGAGCCGCTTGCGTGCTCGGCCTCTCGTCGTGCAACTACAACTCACTCGTTGACAAGCAGCAGAGTGTCGATCAGAGTTGGGCTGAAGTGGAAAACCAGTATCAGCGTCGTGCCGACCTCATACCTAACCTCGTGGCCACCGTAAAGGGCTATGCCGCACACGAGCAGGAAACCTTCACCAAGGTGACCGAGGCGCGTGCCAAGGCTACATCGGTCAACATCGATGTAAATGACCTGAACGAGGAAACTCTTGCGCGTTTCCAGGAGGCTCAGAACGAGCTTACCGGTGCGCTGAAGTCGTTGCTCGCCGTTACCGAAGCCTATCCCGACCTGAAGGCAAATGAGAATTTCCGTGACCTACAAGTGCAGCTTGAGGGAACCGAAAATCGCATTACTACAGCTCGCGGACGCTACACTGAATCGGTCAAGGACTACAACACATCGATAAAGAAGTTCCCTACAAATATTTATGCCGGATGGTTCGGATTTGACCCCAAGCCCCAGTTCAAGGCGGCTGCCGGTGCCGAGCAGGCTCCCACCGTCCAGTTCTAAAGCGATAACACCAATTATTTTCAATGAAAAAATTACCTCTGATATTTTTATTTATCGGACTCGTAGTGGGATTCATTTCTTGCAGTGAGGAAGATGAAAACTGGAATGAGTACAAGGAGTGGCGCAACACCAACAATGCCTGGCTTACCGAGCAGGGAAAGCGCCTCAATCCTGACGGTACTCGATATTATGATACTATTCGCCCCGATTACGACAAAGGCCAATATGTGCTTGCACACTGGTTTAACGACCGCAAGCTCACACAGGGCAATCTGAAGCCTTACTACACTTCGACGGTCGATGTCAAGTATATCGGACGACTTTATAACGATGAGCCGTTTGACTCAAGTTATACGCTTATGGCCGACTACGGCGATTCGATTTTCCGCACAAAGGTGGGTCGTGTGATTGCCGGATGGACCATTCTCCTTCAGGAGATGCATGTAGGCGACTCGGTGGAGGTGCTGATTCCTTACCAGTCGGCTTACGGAGCATCGGGTTCAGGCTCGATTCCTCCCTACAGCAACCTGAAGTTTGGCGTCAAGCTTGTAAACGTTCCTTTCTGGGAAATTGAAGAATAGTACATTATTTTTACTGACTTGATAAACGGCGAGTCAGTGTCATGATAAACTGCACCCCAAAGTCCGATACAAGGACTTTGGGGTGCAGTTCTTTTTATGCTCTGACCTATACATGACACGACAACCGCAGGAGCAGGTATAAAATAGCATCGCCTCCGAATGTCAGTCGACACATCGGAGGCGATGTAAAGATAATGAAGTTTGTCGTTATTTTGCGTCGATTTCCTTCAGGAGTTCTTCGACGGCTTTGCGAAGCTGCTGGTCCTCTCCTGTCACGATGACTCCGGGCTCGTTGACAACCTTGAAATCGGGCTCAAGCTGGCTGTTTTCAAGATAGTTGCCTTCGGCTGTGCGGTAGCCTATGACGGGGATTCCGAATACGAGCGAGGGATCCTGCATGGTCACCCAGTTGACGCTGGTCATTGTGCCGGGGACGGGCATTCCCACGAGTTTGCCGAGGTTGAGGTGCTTGTAGACCCAGGGAGTTCCGTGCGCGTTACTGTAGTTGGCCTCACATTGTACCATGATGCTGGGCTTGTTCCAGCGACGGCTCGGCATGTCACATATATCCTCTCCGCGTATCACCTGAGTGAGATATTTCTTGCCGCTGAACAGCACTTCGATATCCTCGTGGAGTCGTCCGCCTCCGTTCCAGCGTGTGTCGATTACGATTCCGTCCTTGTCGACATACTTTCCGAGCAGGTCGGCATAGATTGTGCGGTAGCTTGCATCGTCCATCGACTCAAGGTGTACGTATCCAAGACGGCCGCCCGACCATTTGTCGACATCGGCTGCGCGTTGCTTAACCCAGCGGTTGTAAAGCAAGGTGTTCATCGTGCCCGAGCTGATGGGGAGTATAACCTCGTCCCAAGTCTTGTTGTCGGCCGGATTGTGGATTGTCACGAGCGTCTTCTTGCCGGCAATATCGTTGAATATCGCGGTGTAGTCGGTATTGTTGTCGATAGTTTCGCCGTTGATCTTTTCGATTATGCATCCTACGGTTATGTCGCTGTTCTTGCGGTCAAACGGGCCTTTTTCGATAATCTCGTCCACTTTAAGACCCTTTCCGGTATAGGTCCAGTCGTAGAGCAGGCCGAGGCTTGCCGTGCGGTCGCCCGACGATGAGGGGCGATAGCGTCCGCCGGTGTGTGACACATTAAGCTCGCCGAGCAATTCGCTGAGCAGTTCGGCAAAGTCGTAGTTGTTGTTGATGTGGGGCAGGAACTTGCGATAGGCCTTGGTCATTGCTTCCCAGTCGATGCCGTGCATGTTCTTGTTGTAGAAACGCTCCTTCTCCTCCTGCTTAACGTAGTCAAACATGTACTCGCGCTCAGCTGCGGGATCGAGTTTCAATATAGCCGAGAATGTTATCGGGGTCATTGACTCGGAGTTGGCATTCATCTTTTTGAGCGACGAGCTTCCGAGAAGGAATATGTTGTCGCCCTTCTTGTCCATTCCGAAGTTGAGAGGCGATGTGTTGAGCTTGTTGATAAGCCTTACATCACGCTTGCGCAGATTGATTTTCCACAGGTCGTAGGCTTTTTCAAATGCAGCGAGGTAGTAGAGGTTCTCACCGTCCTTGCTGAAGATGTATCCGCCAATGTCACTTGACGCGGGAGTTACACGAACGATTCGGTCCTCGATTCCGTCAAGCTCCACAACGATGTCATCGGTATCGTCGTCACTTTCGGCCGACTTCTCTTTCTTGTCGTCGTTCTTCTTGTCCTTCTTCTGCTGCTTTTCGAGCTCCTTGCGCAACTCGTAATCCTCCTTGCTAAGACGATACTTGTCGTAGGCGTCCTGGTTGAGGAATGCAAGCATGATGTCGTTCTGCGAGCCCCATGATGCGTGACTTCTCAAGCCGTAACGGTCGGAAACAAAGGCGATGGCATTGCCGTCCATTACCCATTGGGGTTCCATGTCGAAGTAGGATGAGCGGGTGATGTTGGTGACCTTCGGGGTGCCGGTGGCGTTTACGATTGCGATGTCGCTGTAGGGTTCGTGTCCGTTGCCGGTCAATTCGATGACAAACCACTTTCCGTCGGGCGACCACTTGTAGTCAAATCCGCCGTTACGCTCGGGATAGGTCGAGCCGTCGGTAATCTGACGCACTTTCTTGGTGTCGAGATTCATCACCATGAGCTTGCGGCGATCCTGGATGAAGGCTATCTCCTTGCCGTCGGGCGAATACTTGGGATAGGTGCGCTCTACGCCATCATTGGCTTTTACGAGCGGAGTTTCATCGATGAGTGTTGCATTGGGGAAGTTGGCGTCATCTTTGCGGTTGATTTTTGCCACATATATATTAGGGTGTCCCTCGCGCTCGCTTGTGTAGGCGATTGTGCGGTTGTCGGGAGCCCATGCCGGTTGACGCTCGGCGGCCGGAGTCGATGTAATCTGCTTGGTGGTGGGGTATTCAACCGATGTCACAAACAGTTCGCCTCGGTTGACGAAGGCCACCTGCTTGCCATCGGGCGATACAGTGGCTTCGTTGGATGAGCTTACGCTGTATTTCTTTATGGGATTCTCCTCGTCGAGCATCAGGTCGATGTTGACTTTGCGCGGTGCGGCATCGCCCTTCTTGGTGTATATCTCGCCGTCATAGGTGAATGCGAGAGTTCCGTCGGCGCCCTGTGAAAGGAAGCGCACGGGATGGGTCTTGAAGTTAGTGAGCTGCTTTACCGCCGACGGATTGTCGATGGGGAACGAGTAGACATTGAACGTGTTGCCGTTGCGCTCGCTCAGCAGGTAGACGGTCTTGCCGTCGACCGACATGACGGGATTGCGGTCCTCGCCGGCGCGGTTGGTGAGATTGGTGTGCTTGCCGGTCTTTGTGTCGTAACGACACACATCGCGGGTCACCGATGAGGTGTGATGCTTGCGCCATTCGTCCTCAAATCCCTTCTGGTCGTTGTAGAGGAAGAAGTCGCCGTCGAGCGAGTAGCTTATCTGCAATGCGGGTGTGCTGAGAAGCTGTGTTATGCGGCCTCCCGTCACGGGCACGCTGTAGACCTCGGTGAGGCGTGACGAGGGGAACTGTGCGCTTGATGCTACATCCTGTATCGCGGCCGAGAAGAGCACGTTTTTGCCGTCGGGAGTGAATGATTCGGGAATCTCGTTGGTGGAGTTGGTCGTAAGTCGGGTGGCTTTACCTCCGTTGGCCGACATCAGGTAGACATCCATGTTGCCGTTACGGTCACTGGCAAACGCGATGCTCTTGCCGTCGGGCGACCACACGGGGTTGGATTCGTAGGACGGTTGGGTGGTGAGGCGTTGTGCCGTGCCTCCGTTAGCCGCCACTTTGTATATGTCACCTTTATAGGTGAACGCAATAGAGCTGCCGTCGGGCGATATTTTCACATCGCGCAACCATAGCGGAGTGACAGCCCATGAGGTCGCTGCAATTGATGCAAAGGCCAATGGTAAAAGTAATTTTTTCATTCTATGTATTGATTGGTTTTTTATAATGCAATGAGTTACAAAGTTATTGAAATATTTGTGGACGGTAAAGTTATTTGGCGTAAAAATGAGCAAGGTGCATCATTTGTAAACGATGCACCTTGCTTATGGGAATATGTTTTTTTGAGCGGGATTACTTGCGGGGAATCTTCAGTTTCTGTCCTGCCTGAATTGCCGAGCCGCTGATGCCGTTGGCTTTCTGTATGTCGGCTATTGTCACGCCTCGGTATTTGCGGGCGATTTTGGAGAGTGTTTCACCTCTCTTTACGGTGTGATAGGTGTAGGAGGGCTTTGCCGCGGCCTTCTCCTTGGCTGCGGTTTTTTCCTTGGCTGCGCTCTTCTTGGGCGCGGGCTTTTCTACGGTTTTCTCTTTTTCAACAGGCTTCTCGGCTTTGGGGGCTGCGCTTTCCTGCGAGGCTGTTTCGGTCGAGTCGGTCACTAAGGTTTCGGCCGGCTGCACTGTGCCCGAGTTAGGCTCGTCGTCCTGCGCTTGCGTGCTTTCGGCTGCTGCAAGGCTGCTGTCGTCGGTAGTTTCCGTTTTGGGTTCGGGTTCCGGTTCCTTTACACGTGCAACACGCTCGTAGGTGTTTATCTTCAGTGTCGAACCGGCGCGAAGCGAGTTCTTGCGCAGTCCGTTCCACTTCTTTATGTCGGCTGTCTTGACTCCGTAGCGCTTTGCTATCTTCGATAGTGTTTCGCCTTTTTTCACTACGTGTCTTTTGACAACAAGTTTTGTCACATAGTCGCTGTCGGGGTCGTCGTCGATTGTTGTCACGGGCTCGACCACTTTGCGTCGGGCGTAACGGTTGTAGTCGTGCGACAGGATGCTGTCCTCGCTCATGATGTAGCTGTAGACCTGCATCGACGGCAGCACGAGGGAGTAGGGGCGCACATCACCGGGAATCACATCGCGGCGATATTGCGGATTCAGCACACGTATCTCTTCGATGGGTAGATTGAGTATGTCGGCAATCTGTTGCAGATGCACGCGCTTGTTCACGTGTACCGAGTCGGTTATTATCGGACGCTTGGCGAGTGCCGGGCTTATGTTGTGCTGGTTGTAGTAGTTCATCACGTAGTTGGCAGCGATGAAGGCGGGAACATAGCCTCGGGTTTCGGCCGGCAGCAGGTAGTAGATGCTCCAGAAGTCCTTGTTTTCGCCTCCTGCACGACGCAATGCCTTGTTAACGTTGCCGGGGCCGCAGTTGTAGGCGGCGATGGCGAGCGACCAGTCGTTGTACATGTCGTAGAGCTGCTTAAGGTAGGTGGCGGCGGCTTCCGACGACGCGTATGGGTCGCGACGCTCGTCGACGAGAGTGTTTATTTCCAGTCCAAGTCCTCTTGCGGTGGGGAGCATGAATTGCCACAGTCCAGTGGCTCCGGCGCGTGACACCGCATCGGGGTTCAACGCCGACTCAATCACCGGGAGGTAACGCAGTTCGAGGGGAAGACCTTTCCGCTCGAGTGCCTGCTCGAATATCGGCATATAGTAGAGGCTCATTCCGAGCATGCTCTCCACGAGGTCGCGACGACGCTGCACATACATGTTGATGTAGGAGCGCACAACCTGGTTGTAGGGCATCTCGATTTCGGTGGGCATCGATGAAAGACGCTTTATGTACTCCTCGTCGGTTGCATTCACCACAGGTGTTTTGGCATAACTGTCGTTAAGAACCGCATAGTTCTTAAGGTACCAGTTTTGCATCATCTTGTGGGTGTCGGTTTCAAAACTTTCGGGATATATGATTGAATTGTCGGTAATCGAATTTTTTAAAGTCAGAATCGATGAGGCGGCGCTTACTGCCAGTGACGATGCTATAAGCAATAACGATGTGACAAATTTATTCATTTCGGTGGTCAGGTGGTAGAGATTAAAAATTAAGAGCCCACTGTAGCCCGATGCCTACTCTTGAGTTGCGGGTGTCGGGAATCAGAGTGGGATACACATCCATTGTCAAGTCGGGAGAGATGTCGAAGTGCGACAGTGACGCATCGACATAGGCGTCGACCATAGCGATGAGATAGACGCCTACCATGCATATTATGCAAAGGTCGCGGTTGCGGCGATAGAAGTCCTTGCGGGCTTTGAAGGTGCGCTCCATCCATGAGCGGTTGAGATCCTCTTCCTTTGCATTGGGCGGGAAGAAGTCCATATAGCTTTTGGTCGACGGGTCGTTGTCCATCAGGTCACGATAGGCCTGGGTGTAATCGTTGAGCATGCGGTTGTTCCACGATGTGGCGTAGCCGAGGCCCATGAATCCGCCTATTACGATGGGGAGTTTCCAGTAGCGGCGGTTGTAGAGCTGTCCAAGGCCGGGAAACAGCGCCGACATCCACACAGCCCTCGTGGGGTCGGGGTTGAAGTCCCTCACCACGTAGTCGGGGTCAAATTCGTCGTCGGGATTTTTCGCGGTTGCCGTGGTGTCGGTTTCGACAGGCACTACTGCTATCTGCGTCACTTTAAGGCTGTCGCCGGTAAACTCAACCGAGTCGCCTACTACCTCCACGCGCTGATGACGCGGCACGGTGAGCCACATCGAGTCGGGAAATTCGCTCAAGTCGGGCTCAGCCTGAACGGGATCATTGGGAGTGGTATTGTCGGGCTCCTCGATTTTTATCGGTTTCCGTGGAAGTTGAGGCCGTTGTGGTGAATCAGTTGCTGAAAAAATGTTAAAAGGGAATACCAACGTGAATATTAATCCTAAAATCACTATTCTCGTCGATAGGTCCAATTTATCGTATTTATTGCGGTCTTGACCTTTGCTCATTGTTTATGTTGTTGATGAACAGTCGATTGAATGGCTATAGCATAATGAGCGAAATCAATCGATTCCCGGCATGTCAGTTGTCGGAATGTTTTATTGTGTCAAAGATAGCAATTAATTGCGCAAGTTCATCCTCATTCTTGAATGGAAATGTGATTTTTCCGCGTCCCTGAGGGTTGCAGGTGAACTGAACGGGGGTGCGGAACGATGCGCTTAAATGTTTTTTAAGAATGTCGAAGTCCTTGTTGCTCATTGCCGGCTTGGATTGGCGGGGTGGCATCTCTCCGTTCTCTTCGGCGGCCTGATAGGCTTTGGCCAGCTCTTCGACTTTTCGCACTGAAAGTCCCTGTTTTATGATTTCGTTATATAGCTTCAGCTGCAGCGATGGCTTGTCGATGGTGAGCAGCGCACGTGCGTGACCCATGTCGACGCGCTTGTCGCGAAGTCCGAGCTGCACTTCGGCGGGCAGCTTGAGCAGGCGCAGGAAGTTGGCCACGGTGGCGCGTTTCTTTCCGATGCGCTCGCTGAGGCGTTCCTGAGTGAGGTTGTACTGGTCGATGAGCTTGCGGAATGTAAGGGCTATCTCAATGGCGTTGAGGTCCTCGCGCTGTATGTTCTCAATCAGGGCCATCTCGGTGAGCTCGCTGTCGTTGGCCGTGCGTATATAGGCCGGCACCGATGTCAGTCCGGCTTTTATGGCGGCGCGGTAGCGTCGTTCGCCGGCGA
The DNA here is from genome assembly GCF_004803695.1 of Muribaculum gordoncarteri. NCBI lineage: Bacteria > Pseudomonadati > Bacteroidota > Bacteroidia > Bacteroidales > Muribaculaceae > Muribaculum > Muribaculum gordoncarteri. Next base: position 2,357,215 of record NZ_CP039393.1, on the reverse strand, counting down.
TTATCTGATAGGAATTGGGCCCGGTTTTACGTAACGAGAGGGGCTGTATTATTCCCAACTCGCGAATCGATGTGGCGAGTTCGTCAAGAGCCTCTTCGTCAAATGTGGTTCGTGGTTGGTCGGGATTGGGTGATATTAGTTCGACATCGATGTCGTTTATAGCCGATGATCCGCGTGCGGGAACATCGTCCATCGATATTAGCGAGTCAAGTCCTCGCCCGAGTGCGTTACGTTTAGGTGATGCCATGTCTTGTCGTTGTGTAGAGAGGTTTAGGAGAGTGAAACAAAATGTAAATTATGCAGGTTGCTCGACGGCGGCCTTTCGCGACTTTGCGATGAGCTCTTTGGCCAGCATGGTGTGGCTTGTGGCTCCTCGGCTTTCCGGGTCGTAGATGAGGGCGGGGAGTCCGTGTGACGGAGCTTCGCTGAGCCTGATGTTGCGGGGAATGACGGTGTTGAACACCATGTCGCCGAAGTGGCCTTTCAGCTCTTCGTATATCTGGTTGGCGAGGCGCAGGCGTGCGTCATACATCGTGAGCAGGAATCCTTCGATTTCGAGCGAGGGATTGAGCTTCGACTTGATTATGCGTATGGTGTTGAGCAGCTTGCTGATGCCTTCCAGGGCGAAGTATTCGGCTTGTACCGGTATTATCACGGAATTGGCCGCTGTGAGGGCGTTGACGGTTATCAGTCCGAGCGACGGCGAGCAGTCGATGAGTATATAGTCGTATTTGTCGCTTATCGAGGCGAGTACGTTGCGCAGGATTTTTTCGCGATTGGGCTTGCTCACGAGCTCAAGCTCGGCTCCCGCAAGGTCGATGCGCGAGCCAACGAGGTCAAGCCCCTTGACACAGGTGGCAACCTGCGAGCCGTCGATGGGGTAGTCGTCGACAAGGCACTCATAGATCGACGATGACATGCTTTTGGGGTCTATGCCATAGCCTGATGTGGCGTTGGCCTGCGGGTCGGCATCGATTATGAGCACTTTCTTGCCTTGATTGGCAAGTGAGGCGGCAAGATTGATTGTTGTTGTGGTTTTTCCCACGCCGCCTTTCTGATTGGCGATTGCAATGATTTTACCCATAGTGTGTAGTTACAATTAGCATTGCAAAGATAAAAAAAATATAATCAATGAAGCCTCTACTATTGTGCTCAAAATGAGTTAAATGTTGATAAATGCCACTTTTTGTTGATAACTATGCCTCCGATGCCCGATTGCGGATATAGGAAATTATCCGTATTTTTGTAAATCACTAATTTTTCAGCGCTATAAAGCTATGCCAACCAACCGCCCTCTCATATTAATTACCAACGACGACAGCGTTTTTGCACCCGGTCTTCATCTGCTCATTGATTATGTAAAGTCGATGGGCGATGTGGTAGCCATTGCTCCCGATGCACCCCATTCGGGGCAGTCGTCGGCTATTTCGGTCAACAAGGTGCTTCAGATAAATCGCCACGAAGATTACAACGGTGCTGCGATATACTCGGTCAACGGTACCCCGGTCGACTGTGTGAAGCTCGGAATGCACGCCGTGCTTGACCGCCGTCCCGATTTCATCCTGTCGGGAATCAACCACGGTTCCAATTCGGGTAACTCGATCATATATTCGGGAACGATGGGCGCGGTGCTTGAGGGATGTATGCTCGGCATTCCGTCGATAGGCTATTCGTTCCACAGCCACAACCAGGCTTATAGCCTTGAGGCTTGCCGCGAGGTGGTGGAGAAGATAACGAGCCGCGTAATGGAGCAGGGATTGCCCTCCGATATATGCCTTAACGTAAACATTCCGAAGTGCAGCAAGGTCGAGGGCATAAAGGTGACGCGTGCCGCACGCGGATTCTGGACTGAGGAGTATGCCGAATATGTCGACCCACACGGAAAGCCTTTCTACTGGCTCACAGGAAAGTTCCACAATGTGGAGCCCGACAATCCCGAAACCGACCTCTACTGGACCGACCGCGGATATGCCTCGGTTGTGCCGTGCCGTCCCGACCAGTCGGCCGTCAACGAAATCGGGCTAATCAGCGATTTGCTCGGGTAGTCGGTATTGTCCTTTCTTATCCGTCAGCCTGCCGTAGGCCACGGCGTGTTTCGGGCATGCGTGGTAGCATGCAAGGCACATGGCGCAATTGTCGCTCCATTGCGGGCGATGATTTTCATCGAGCGTCACGTTGTCCATGGGGCATGCCTTGGCACATAGTCCACAGCCTATGCATTGATTGTCGAGGCAGTGAAACGGCCGGGGTGACATCATGCGTCTTATGAATAGCGGATAAATCATGCGTGACTTAATCCATTTCATGCCTCCGGTGACTACATCGTCGCCGGGCGTTCCTGATTTTATGCACGACACGATGTGGTCGACGCGCTTGTCGCATCGCGACAGCTTGTCGGCCTCCACCTCTTCGGTGTCGATGTCAAATCCGGGAAACGTAACGTAGGTGTTGGGCATCTGCACCGAGTAGGCCGTTACCGCGTTCCACCCCCGGCTCCGCATTATGTCACGCCACTGCTCGTGGGCGAGGCCTATGTCGTCGCCGCAGGTGCACACCATGTAGTGCTTGTTACGGGCGAGATCGCCGTTGATTGCCGACATATATTTCACAACCACCGGAGGCACTCCCCATGAGTATATGGGGAATACCCATATAAGCGGTTCGTCGCTGTCGGGCGACAGGTGGGTCGTCGATGCCGTGTCGATTGACTTGGCGTCGATTTTCACCATTTCGCCCTTCATCCTTTGTTGCAGCAGCGATGCCACGTGACGGGAGTTGCCTGTCCCGCTGAAATATATTATCATCTTATCGTGACTTGCGTTGCTCCGAATCCGTACTCGCGGAATGATGCGTCCTGTGTGTCGCAGTGGGGATATTTGTGTTTCAGCTCCTTAAGTAGTGCGTTACGCAGCACTCCCTCGCCTTTGCCGTGGATAAACACGATTTTCTGTCCCTTGTTTTTGATGTTCTCGGTCATGACGCGGTTAAACTCCTTCAGCTGAACCTGGAGCATGTCGGTGTTGCTCAGTCCGGCCGTGGTGTCGAGCAGCTGGTTGATGTGCAGGTCGACTTCGATGATTTCGTGACGGCGGTTTTTCTTCTCCACCGGGCGGCGTTGCGGCTTGTCGGCGATTCGTTTTGCCTTCATCGACTCTTCAAGCCGGCTGCTGTCGATGACCATCGAGCGTTGCGGGATGTCGTTCTTTACGATGTCCAGCGCTATGACGGGTGTGTCGAAATATACATTGTCGCGGAAGCAGTGTAGCTTGAAGAACTTTGTAGTGTCGAGTGCGTATTCAACGGCTACCGGAGCTTTGAGCTTGAACTCCTTGTCACGCTTGAATGCCACGTATTGTATGGCCACGCGGTCCATGTCGGGCAGCTGCTCGCGCGTCACGTGCTCGAGATGTATCTGTATGTTTGGCTCAACGATGCCAGCATAGCGTGTGGCCCAGTCGTGACCGTCGGCGCGTGTCAGGTAGGTGAAATAGAGGAAGTAGTTGGAGTCGTTGACAAGGTATGCGTCATACTCCGTTGTGTTGAGGTGCTTTATCTCCTCGGGCTCATAGGCGAGCACGATGTTGAGCTTGTCGCCTGTTTCGGTTTCTTCGATCTCCTCGGGCTTCGGTTTGGCGGGCTGTTCGGGAACTATCGTGGGTGCCACATACTTGCTCTCCTTGGCCTTGGGAGTGGCAGGTGTCACAACCACACACTCTCGCAGCATGACGGGAGTTTCAAATCCGTCTTCGTCCACATAGGCAATATTGCCTTCGATTTTCACTATGCGGCCTCCCCCTACCGAGTTGAGGTAACGCACTATATCTCCTATTTGTGCCATGTCGTGAATAAAATTTTTGTAAAGTTAATTATGGTGGGTACATAAATCGCACATGTTAACCAAATTTAATAAATTGCATGGTCAGGAAATATTTTGGCATGAAATGTGTTATATATAATGTAACCTAATTATAATTTCATTTTAATGATGAGAAAAATCTTTATTGCATGTGTGGCCGCATCGATGGCCGCATTGTTTGCATGTCAGTCGTCTAAGACTGTAAAGGCAACATTGTCCGACCTCAAGGGAGAGTGGAATATTGTAAGTGTTGATGGCGAAGATGTTACCGTGCCTGAAGATCAGGATGCTCCGTTTATAGGATTTGACACCACTGAGGGTCAGCTATATGGTAATGCAAGTTGTAACTATCTTATGGGTTCGTTTGACATTAACGCAGCTCCCGGCGTGATCGATTTCTCGGGAATGGCAAGCACTCGCCGCATGTGTCCCGACATGGCTCTTGAGCAGAAGATACTTGAGGCTTTCGGCCAGGTTAAATCATATTCATTGACCGCCGACGGTGACATTCAGCTGTCAAATGCCGACGGAAAGGCTGTAATGCTTCTTGAGAAGCGTGACCCGCAGGTGTCGGCTCGCGAGCTCAACGGAGTGTGGAACGTAAAGACTTTGGCCGATACCCCGGTTGAATCACCCGAAGGCAAGCCCTATCAGTTCACTTTCAACTTGAACGACATGACATTCTTCGTGACTACCGACTGCAACAACCTGAGCGGTCAGTTCAAGTCGGAGGCCAATGAGCTGGAATTCTTCTCGGTAACAGCCACTATGATGGCTTGCGAAAACATGGCATTCGAGGATAACATCAAGACCGTTATCAACGATGTGTCGACCTTCAAGATCACTTCCGACACACTGCTTACCTTGTTCAATAAGGAGAATATTCCTGTTGTGACAATGGTTAAGGAGTCGTCGCTCTAAAGTGATAAATTGTGGCTGATAGTTGATAATGCGCCGTAAGGTGAGTAACTTTGCACCGAATTAAAGTTATTTGATATGTCACAACTGTCAGTCCAAGACATAAAGATAGAGGATTACAACTATCCTTTGCCCGATGAGCGCATTGCCCGTCACCCTCTTGCCGAGCGTGACAAGTGCAAGTTGCTCGTCCGCGATTCACACGGCAATATCAGCGAGCATCTGTTCGCCGATATTGCCGCTTTGCTTCCCTCCGACTCCATCCTCGTGTACAACAACACGCGTGTGATAAACGCACGTATGCGTTTCCGCAAGGGCGATGGGGGAGCGTTGATTGAGATTTTCTGCCTTGAACCGGTGTCGCCGGTTGACTATGCGGTCAACTTCGCATCGACCCGCGAGTGCTCATGGCTATGTTTCGTGGGCAACTCAAAGCGTTGGAAGCAGGGCGTGCTGACGCAGAAGGTCACCGTGGGCGAAATCGAAATAACGCTGACTGCCGAGCGCACGGGCCGTGAAGGCAATGCATCGGTGGTGCGCTTCAGCTGGGATGACGACAATGTCACATTCTCCGATGTTATAGGGGCGGTCGGGGAGATTCCCATTCCGCCTTATCTCAACCGTTCGACCGAGGAGAGCGACTCGACCGACTACCAGACGGTCTACAGTCATATTGACGGTTCGGTGGCCGCGCCTACGGCAGGACTTCACTTCACGCCCGAAGTGCTCGACCGGGTGTCGCAACGAGGCATCCCGAGGCGTGAGCTCACACTTCATGTGGGAGCCGGAACGTTCCAGCCTGTCAAAAGCGACTCGATAGGCGAGCATGAGATGCACAGCGAGTTCATTGCCGTGGATAGGAACCTGATTGCCGAGCTTGCCGATACAAGCCGTCAGGTGATAGCTGTAGGCACCACCTCGGTGCGCACCCTGGAGAGCCTTTACCACATCGGTTGCCTGATGTATCAGGGCAAATGGACGGGCGAAGTGCCGCAATGGTACCCCTATAGCGAGGATCATCCCCGACTGTCGGCTGCCGAGGCGTTGCATTGCATCGTTGACGCTCTTGACCGTGACGGGTTGTCGACGCTTGTAGGTGATACGCGCATAATCATCGCCCCGGGATATGAATTCAAGATTGTGAAAGGCATCATAACCAACTTCCATCAGCCGCAGTCGACGCTGCTGTTGCTCGTGTCGGCGTTTGTGGGTGGAAATTGGCGTGACATGTATGACTTCGCGCTTGAGCGTGATTTCCGCTTTTTGAGCTACGGCGACGCGTCGCTGCTGTTGCCGTAAGCGGATACGGATTACGTTATGATACATTAAAGGCTGTGTCGTTAAGGCACGGCCTTTTCTTTATGGCATTGAGCAGCTTGTCGTAATTGCGTGACGACAGGAATGCCTCGATGGCGTCGCAGTGTTCGTGACGGTGAACATCGGTGCCGAAAAAGTCGACAATTCCGGCCTCAATCAGCCGCTCGGCCACGTGTCTTGGCTCCGAACCGTAACGCCCCGCAATTGAAAGCAGGTTGACCTGGAACCTGACGCCGAGCCGATGCAGCTCGAAGTAACGCTTCAGGTTGGCTGAGTGATAGTAGACAAAGCGTTCGGGGTGGGCCATGATGGGGATGTAACCTCGATTGGTGAGGCGAATGACGATGCTGTCGATGTCACGCGCTTCCTGCATGAATGAGTTTTCGATGAGGACATGCTTGCCGGGATGACTTATTAGGGTGTCGGCGATGATGTTGCGGCTGAACAGGTCGTCAAGACGATGCTCGGCAGCCGATTGGACGGTAGTCGGGATGCCCTTTGCGTGCATGCTTTCTTGCAGTCGGGTCAGGGCTGCCGAGATTGATTCGGGCGTGTTCTCATAGACTTCGCCTACGACATGGGGTGTCGCGATTATGCGTGACAATCCCCAGGCCGACATTCTCATGACAAGTTCCGCGCCGTAATCGGCGTCGGGAGCTCCGTCGTCGATGCCCGGCAATATGTGGCAATGAATGTCGGTGGCGAAAAAGAGCGGTTGCCGTTGCCGCTTGAAAAGGCTATTGAATATGCTTGTCATTATGACTTCCGGTTTTATGTGGTTACTGTCGTAATCCGTCACAAATATAGAAGTGGTTTCATAAGGAAGAACCTATTTACGCTGTACTTGACAAAGTTACAATAAAACCTGAAATATTACCCTATCTTTCACCGGCAAAACGCGGATATGATTAATATGTCATTGAGTGGAAATGCCATCTATCAGAAAACGGTTATAAAAAAGTGTTTGGAAAACATCCAAGCTCACCGAAAGACCGGGATGCGGTAATTCTTCACTATAAGCTAATTAAATTGCAAATTACGTAAAAAACTCAACAAATATTGATGTATTTCGCAAACTAAATACTATCTTTGCGAAAATGCATTTTAATTGTCATGAAAAAGTTAAATTTGCTAATTCTTGCAATCCTACCACCTTGCAATCAGCACCTCTGCCGGAGGCGACTACGAGGGTCGGCTGACTTGGACTAAGAAAATCCAATAACCAAAATTGATTAACCTTAATCATTGAATAATTATGAAGAAATTATTTCTCCTCTTGTTTACATTCTCTTGCCTTTATGCCGTGGGGCAAGTCAGTGAGCGTGCCACAGCCGGATTTGAATTTCCATTCAAAATCGGCGACGCACAGTGGAAATCCTACTCGTCAGCGAAAGAAAGAGTGGCGGGCACTACAGATTCCGGAGGACAAACTGAAAAGCCTTACGACTGCGGATTTGCTTACTGTATGTCTTGACTTTCCCTACGCTATGGACATGTTGGCGTATGATTATCCGGAGGTCGGTTTTAATGCCGTGTGCAAGGAGTTCAACGGCTACCGTGAACTGTTGACACGAAAAGACCTGACTGATGCCCTATTGAAAAAATGCGAAGCGATTCCCGCCGGGATAGCGTCCATCCTGAACAAAGACGAAGTTACCCAAGGCGATTACTCCTTCAAGTGCTATATCCTGTTCCATATGATGGGGATTGACAAGGTAACAAGCTCCCTTGATGCGGAAAAGTCAGCAAAGTTTGCCGCCTCAATAAGGGAAGCCGCCACAAAGATGAAGGCATATCCCGATATTTTTGGGATTTCATATCGTACGGGAGTTAAGAAAAGTGGCATATCTTTACTCTCAAATCCCGTATATAATGACGCAACGAGAACAATCCCCAATGGATATTTAGTATATATTAAAGAGTTAGTATCCGGTGATTTCTCTTCCTCCGAGAAAAAGAACTATAAAAATTGGGCAATTAATGTTTATAAAGTGGAATTTGTCGAAGATGCGACATATACTTATAATTGTCATTTTTATGGATGGTATATGCAAAGTATACATAACAGTGAACGGCTCTGGCTGAACAATCCCAGTATTTATTGGGAAAGCGGATTGTACTATGAAGTTCCTGAAAAAGAAGGGGAAGTGGTGCTTTATTATGATTCGTCAGATTTTTGGTATTATAAGTGCTGGCATTCTGCTCGGCGCATAAACAGTAACCAATATGTATCCAAATGGGGAGCCGGATGCTTGGTTAAACATACGCCTACAAATGTCCCCGAGGAATATGGTAAATCACGAAAATATTACAAGCGTTATAGACCGACTATTGACGGACCGGTATTAACATCATCAAGTGGCACATATTCCATTGACCTGTTACCTCCGGGGTATAGCGTAACATGGAGTCTTTCCGACAGCTATTATGCACAAAACTGCATGACTGTGGATGCCAACGGGAGCTGCACCATAACACGTGCCACCAACCGTGATATGGACAATGCCACACTTACCGCCACCTTACATTATAATGGACATGTGGCAACAACAGTGACAAAAACCATACATGCCTATTCAGGATTTAAAGCCACCTATGACTGGACGGATCCAAACAATAAGCAATCACTTGACTATCCTTATATCATATATCGTCAATCCACTCATAAAGGGCAGGGATTAAATATATATTCTCTTAATCTAATAAATGCCACGGTTGCTTATGATGGCGATATGGTTCCTACTCGTTGGGTATATGACGATTACAACGGCTACATAAATGTCCGTTTTGATTCAGATACACGAGCCCAAGCATTCGTCATCACAGTGAATTGTGAAGCCGGAGAATATAGAATAATTGTACTAAATCAAGCTCGTTCTTACAGCCTTTCCGCAGGAATGGACGGAGATAACTTAAATGTAAGTATTGGTAATGAAAATTCTGACGCTCTTGCTCAGAAGTTTTCCACTGTTGGCGTTCAAGCATCGGCAGAAGAATTGGAGTGGACTCTTGAGGTGTACGATACGGTTAATAGTAGGATGGTGTATTCTGGTAAAGTAATGAGCACCGAAACTTCAATAAATACCTCAGGCTGGACTCCGGGCATCTATGTAGTCCGTGCCACATTGGGTGACAATACTTTAAGCAAGAAGATATTAATTAAATAAATTTTACTAACCATAAATTTAAAGTATTATGAAAAAGAACTTATTATGGATGTTGGCGGCATGTATGCTGGCGATGGTTACAGTAAGCTGCTCCAATGATGACAATTATGTGGAGGAACCCACGGGACCGAGACTTGAGAATGGGAAAGTGGTTATGGGTAGCGGTGCCTCGAGAGCGGAGATTGCCTATGTCCCGGCTAATATGGATGAGCTGCCTGAATGGCTGCAAGAAGATATTTTGACGGAAACTGCGCAAGGGGTTGGATATCTTCTATGCGAGGGAACATGGGATGGTCAGCATGCTTATTTTTTTTGGCATGGATTCTCTTCAACGTTAGGGGTCTTCATTTCTGACGAAAACGTCTGCTTGGCTTTATATGGAGGAAATCCCAATGACCCGGAATTCATTGAGAAAGGAGGAGGCTGGGACAATTGGACTTGTCTTGCTTTACATTATCCTATAGGCAAGGAAGCCGAGGAAAGCGAGGAAGCCGAGGAATAATCCCTCAGTAAGTTCCATGCTTAGCCGTGTAATGGAGAGAAACGTAATTGCACGGCTAAGCATGTAGTCCGTGCCACACTGGGTGACAATGCTTTAAGCAAGAAGATATTAATTAAATAATTTTACAAACCATAAATTTAAAGTATTATGAAAAAGAACTTATTATGGATGTTGGCGGCATGTATGCTGGCGATGGTGACAGTAAGCTGCTCCAATGATGAAAATTATGTAGAGGAATCCATAAAGGTTATAGGGGGAGCGGAGGTTGCCTATGTCCCGGCTAATATGGATGAGCTGCCTGAATGGCTGCAAGAATGGATTTTGGAGGATGATATGCAAGGGCTTGGATATATTGTATGCGAGGGAACATGGGATGGCCGGCGTGCTTATTATCTTTGGTATCCATTCACTTCTACGTTAGGGTGGTTCTGTACTTACGAAGGAGTCTATTTGGCTTCATATGGAGGAATTCCCGATGACCCTGAATTCATTGAGAAAGGAGGAGGCTGGGACAAATGGACTTGTATTGCTTACCATCATCCTGTGTAAGATGAAGACGATGAATAATCCCTAAGCATGTAGTCCGCGGCACGCTGAGTGACAATACTTTAAGCAATAAGATATTAATAGAAGTTATTTAACCTTATTTTGAGTGTACTTGCTTGTTGACTCTACGCGATGAAATAATTACGGATAAATTTCCGTAATTGAATGTAAATGCCTAATTTTGCTGTTCTAAAACATAACCCCAATTAAACCCCTTTTGGATATGGAAAAAAGGAAATTGAAAATCAGAGATTTGACTATGCGCGACGGACAGCAGTCGCTTTTCGCCACCCGTATGACACAGGCGAGCATCGACCGCTTGTTGCCACTGTATGAGGGAGCCGACTTCTACATCATGGAAGTGTGGGGCGGTGCAGTACCTGATTCCGTAATGCGCTATCTCGATGAGTCGCCTTGGGAACGCCTGAGAAAGGCGAGCAAGGCCATGAAGGGACATTCGCTTCTTTCGGCATTGTCACGCGGACGTAATCTGTTTGGATATGTGCCCTATCCCGACAGTGTGCTTGAAGGATTCTACAAGGAGGCAATAAAGAACGGCTTGAACGTGATGCGTATATTTGACGCTCTCAACGACCTTGACAATGTCAAGGAGTCGATACGCATGATAAATGAACTTGGCGGCATACCCGACGGAGCGGTGTGCTATACCGTCGACCCCAAGGACGAGGATGACAACAAGGGCTTTTTCAGCCGCTTCTTCAGCAAAAAGCCTGAAAAGATATTCACCGACGAGTACTTTGTTGAGAAGGCTCGCGCAATGGAGGCCTACGGAGCCAAGATCATAACGCTCAAGGATATGGCCGGATTGGTCAATCCGTCACGTATCGCGTCAATCATGCCCAAGCTTAAGGCCGCACTTACCGTGCCCGTGGACTTCCACACCCACTGTACGCCCGGTTACGGTCTTGCCTCATCGCTTATGGCAATGATTCACGGTGTAGACATTCTTGACACCAACATCTGGTGGTTTGGTGGCGGTTCGGCTGCTCCCGCACTTGAGTTGATATATGTATTTGCCAACAAGCTCGGTATCGAGGTTGAGGTGAACATGGAGGCTGTGGGACGCATACGCAAGGAGTTGCGCACAGTGCGTGAGGAGCTGCATGCATTCGACCTCGTGAAGAACTTCCCGAAGGAGTTTGACCCGTTGACCGATACTCTTCCCGCTGAAATCGATGCCTTGTTCGACAAGGCAATCGAAGCGGCCAAGGCCGACAACGAGGCTGAGTTGCTTGACGCATGTCACGCTATCGAGGATTACTTCGGATTCCCCAAGCCCAATCTTCTTGTAAAGGAGGCTGAGGTGCCCGGCGGTATGTACTCCAATATGGTCGCTCAGTTGAAGGCTTTGCAGGCCGAGGATCTTCTCGACGATGCAATGCGCTTGATTCCCAAGGTTCGCCGCGATGCAGGTCTTGTGCCTCTCGTAACGCCTACAAGCCAGATTGTGGGAAGCCAGGCCGTGAGTGTGGCTCTCGACCGCAAGAAGGGAAATCCCGATTACTCCAATCCTTCCAATCAGTTTATCTCGCTTGTGAAGGGTGAGTACGGACACACTCCCGTGGCTGTAGATCCCGAGTTCCGCGCAAAGATTACAGGCAGTCCCGAGGAGAAGGCTTACGATGTGTCGAAGTACAAGAAGCCTGAAAATCCCGTGCTCCCTGAATACGGAGGCGTAAAGCTTGCCGCAAACGATGAGGAGTATCTGCTGCTTGAATTGCTCCCGAGCGTAGCCAACGGATTCCTGAAGCGTCGTCGCGCCGAGGAGTGGGAAGCCGCCAATGCTGCCAAGAAGGCTGAGGAAGCTGCCGCCAATGCCGCTGCCGAGGCTGAAAAGGCCGATGACGAGCCTATAACCGGCGAGGTTGTCACCGCACAGATTCTTCCCGGTACTGTAATCGAGGTAAACGTTAAGCCCGGCGACAAGGTAAATAAGGGCGACGTATTGCTCGTTTATGAGGCAATGAAGATGGAAAATAACGTGGAGGCTGGTCACGATGCAACTGTTAAGCGTGTATTCGTAAAGCCCGGCGACATCTTCGCTCCCGAAGCAGTATTGGTTGAGTTTGAATAACTTGTTTATAAAAAATTCACAGAAAGTTTTGTCGAGTGGCAAGAAATGCGTAAATTTGCACGCCATTACGAATTATCGCCTTACCAGCGTGATTTAGACCACTTTGAATAAAACAATCAAATAATAAAGCAATAAGATGAAACAAGACATCCATCCTTCCAACTACCGCGAAGTAGTGTTTAAAGATATGTCAAACGACGAAATCTTCATTACTCGTTCAACAGTAGCCGCTAAGGAAACTATCGAGGTAGATGGCGTAACCTATCCTCTCGTGAAGCTTGAAATCACAAGCTCTTCTCACCCCTTCTTCACCGGCAAGCAGAAGCTCGTCGATACTGCCGGTCGTGTGGACAAGTTCATGAGCCGTTACGGCAACCGCAAGAAGAAATAAGTCTTGCCTCGCTAAAGCGTGCCGCCGATGCACGCTGCTCCAAAACGATTATAAAGTCCTTGACCTTCGGGTCAGGGACTTTTTTTAATGTGTTAACGGCTCCAATTGTTTTGACATATTGCTAAAATCAAGTACCTTTGTCGGTCTTATAAACGTTACGAAACAATATGAAATATTCTATATCACGGATATCGGCCGAACTTGGCATCGATAGAGTGTCATGTCCCGATTATGAAGTGTCTTTGTTGCTGACCGACTCGCGTTCGCTCATATATCCTTCGGAATCGTTGTTCTTCGCGCTGCGCACGAGCAATAACGACGGACATCGTTACATCGAGGAGCTTTACGGCAAGGGCGTGCGCAACTTTGTGGTCGAGAGGGTGCCCGATTCGCTTAAGGATGCTGCCGATGTCAACTTCCTTGTGGTGGACGATGTCAAGAGTGCGTTACAGACGATTGCCTGCCGTCACCGTGACAGGTTTGATGTGCCCGTTATCGGCATCACGGGAAGCCGTGGCAAGACTACCATAAAGGAGTGGCTCTATCAGCTGCTGCAGAGCGATTTCCGCATAGTGCGCAGCCCCCGCAGCTTTAACAGTCAGATAGGTGTTCCGCTGTCGGTGTGGGAGATGAATGATGATATAGACCTTGGCATATTCGAGGCCGGTATATCGATGCCGGGCGAGATGCAGTCGCTGCAGCGTATGATAAAGCCCACCATAGGAATTTTGACTAATGTGGGCGGCGAGCATGCCGAGGGGTTTGAGTCGATGCTGGAGAAGTGCCGGGAGAAGGCCGGCCTCTTTGTCGATTGCGACCGATTGATATACTGTGACGACGACCCGCTTGTGAAAAAGGTGATGGACGAGGAGTTTGGCGACAAGGAGCGTTGTGCCTGGTCGTTCAAGGACAGCGGTTGCCGACTCTATGTCAAGCACGTTGAAAAGGGTGACGGATCGACTGTGATAGACTATGTATATGACAACCGATCGAATTCGGTGACGATTCCGTTTACGGCCGACAGCGATATCGAGAATGCGATACATTGCATAGCCGTGATGAGCCTGCTGGGAGTGTCGGATGAAGTCATTGCCGAGCGAATGTCACGACTCACACCCGTTGGCACACGCCTCAATGTCATGGAGGGTGTCAACAACTGCATGCTTATATGCGATGCCTATACGAGCGACTATCACTCACTGAATCCGGCATTGGCCTTTATGGGGCGACGCATGACCGCCGACCGCACATCGACGGTGATATTGAGCGATGTCATGCATGAGGATATGAACTCCGACGCTCTCTACCGCAGCATAGCCGAACTGCTTCAGAACCGTCACATCGACCGTGTGATCGGCATCGGTCCTGAAATATCGCGTCACGCATCCTGCTTCGGAGGTGACGCCAAGTTTTATCGTTCGACCGACGAGTTCCTGAGCGAAACTACCACGAGTGACTTCGACCATGAGCTGGTGCTGATAAAGGGAGCGGGTGACTTCAGGTTTGACAGGATTGTCGACATTCTTGAGGCGCGACAGCATGAAACGGTGCTTGAGGTCAACCTTGACGCGGTGGTGCATAACTTCAACAATTTCCGTGCGCAGGTGCGTCCTGCGACCGGAATCGTCGCCATGGTGAAGGCTTCGGGTTATGGTGCCGGTTCCTACGAGCTTGCAAAGACGCTTCAGAGCCAGGGTGCGGCTTATCTTGCCGTGGCGGTGCTCGATGAAGGAGTAGATTTGAGGAAGGCGGGAATAACGATGCCTATAATGGTGCTCAATCCGCGAGTTGTCAACTACAAGTCGCTGTTCAACTACAGGCTTGAACCGGAGATATATTCATTTGACATTCTGAACGAGATAATATGTGAGGGACGGCGTTACAGCATAACCGATTATCCGGTGCACATAAAGCTTGACACCGGAATGCACCGATTGGGATTTCTTGAGAGTGACATGACTGAGCTTGTAAGAGTGCTTAAGAGCCAGAATGTAATAAAGCCTCGCTCGGTATTCAGCCACCTTGCCGCCGCCGATTGTCCTGAACTTGACGATTATACACGCGGACAATTTGAGTACTTCGCCCGATGCTGTGAGCAGCTGCAGGGAGCATTTGACTACCACATACTGCGTCACATCCTGAACTCCACCGGCATAACACGTTTCCCCGAATATCAATATGACATGGTGCGTCTTGGTATATGCCTTTACGGAATTCCCACGCTGACCGACGGTTCGCAGGGCGATTTGAAGCCGGTAAGTTCGATGCACACAGCCATCATATCGATAAAGGAGTGGGAGGCCGGAACCACAATAGGCTACAGCTGCAAGGGAGTGTTGCATCGCAAGTCACGCATCGCCACTATACCGATAGGATATGCCGACGGCCTTGATCGTCATCTCGGAAACGGGCGTATGTCAGTGTGGATTAACGGCCATCGCTGCCCCACGGTGGGTAACATCTGCATGGATATATGCATGATTGATGTTACCGACGCGTCGTGTGCCGTAGGCGATCAGGTCGAGATATTCGGAAACAATATATCGGTCATGGAGATTGCCGATGTTCTCGGAACGATTCCCTACGAGGTGCTCACTTCGGTGTCATCGCGTGTCAAGAGGGTTTATTATCGCGAGTAACCTTTGACTTCGGGAGTATCTGCGGGCCTATTACCGCAGTGATAATTCCGCCTATAAGCATTACGGCAATCGACACGAGCAACACAAGCGTCGAACCGCCCCATCGCAGCAGAACCGGAATGAAAAAAGCTCCGACCACTGCTCCCATTTTGCCTATTGCCGCCGATGCGCCCACTCCGGTGCCTCGGTCGGCTACAGGATATATTCGTGCCGGAAGTATGAATGTGATGAGGTGGGGGCCTGCGTTAAGGAATAGCTCGAAGATCATGAATCCTGTTATGGCTGTCCATGAAGCCCAGTGAAGCTTATAGGCTATGAGCAGAAGCGCCAACCCTGCGGCCGATAGGAAGAATCCCCATGACTGCATGCTTACCTGGTAGAGCTTGTTGAGCAGCAGTAGTCCGGCCATGAATCCAACCATCATTATTATGCTCAGCCAGATGGTGAGTTCCACGGAATTAACGATATGGTTGATTTGGGTAGCGTGAGGAGGAAGATTGTCGATTCCTAATGCCATTATGAGAATAGGAAGGAATATGCCTATGCCGTATACTCCAAGTCCTTCACAAGCCCAGGGCACACCGCTGAACACCAATTTTTTCGCGTTACGTTTCAGGAAATCACCCATTGATTCATCGGAGTCGGGTGACGCTTTGTCGGTCGAAGGCGGAACGGTCATCACTGCATCGGGGCCGAGAAAATACTTTACCGACTGCTCGGCTTTGGCGGTCATGCCTTTTGACATCAGCCATCCGGGGCTTTGTGCGAAACGTATTCGCAGCAGGAGCATGAGTCCGGCTATGGCCGTGATGATGAAAAGCAAGTTGGGCCATGGTGAGGCTTTGTCCCATGCTTTGATAAGAAAGAAGCACACTGTAGCTACAACGGCTCCACCCAGCGATGCCGAGGCTTTGGCTGTTCCCACCATGAAGAGTTTCCATCGGTCGGGCATCAGTTCCGATATGTAGTCGGAGTCGAGGCTGTATTCACCGCCTACGGCAAATCCCATTACAAACAGGCAAATGAGCAACACCGGTATTTGGTGATAGAAGTAGGCCACAAGCGAAGCTGCTATCATCAGCAACGGGCATAGCCTGAAGAATAGCAGGTAACCGTAACGGTCGCTTAGCTTACCGAATACGATTGCTCCTATCATAAGTCCGATGAGTGATGTGCATCCGAGAATTCCCTGCATTCCCGCCGAGAGTTCGGGATGCATCATGAGCTGCATCATGGGGATGATGATGCCCACGAGAGTTGCAAGTCCTTGTCCGATGGTTTGGCCGAGTGATGCTACAATCAATACTCTGAAATGACCCCATCGCAGGGGCATGTCGGCCACATTGACGCTGTTTTTATCCATGACAGTTGAAACGTAATTGTTTATAGATACTAAACGCTTACGCTTCGTTGATGGTTCGTCATCGCGACGGTACTACCATGGCTCCGATTTCCCAAAGCAGATATAGCGGCAAAAACACCACCATCAGGGTGAATGGAGCGCCGGTGGGTGTAATCAGGGCGGCGAGAACGAGCAACACCACGATGGCATGGCGACGGTAGTTGCGAAACATGTCACGCGTCACAAGCCCGAGCTTGCCGAGCAGCCATGCTAAAAGGGGGAGTTCAAACACAAGTCCCATGACAAATATCATCATAAGGAAGTTGTCCATATAGGAGTCGAGTGATATTTGGTTGGGTACGCTCGCGCTTACCTGATATTCGGCTAAAAAGCGTAACGTAACGGGAAACACGATGAAGTATCCCACCGCCACTCCGAGAAAGAACATCAGGTTGCCGGCTACAAAAGCCGCTTGAACGCTACGACGCTCGGTTGAATATAGGGCTGGGCTTATGAATCCCCACAGCAGATACAGGATTATCGGGCAGGAAAATACAAGTGCCAGCCAGAATGAGGTTGATATGTGTATGAAAAACTGCGATGCGAGCTGGATGTTAATGAGCTCCACATGGAAGTCGTCGGTCGAGAAATCGGGAAGCCATTCGCTCAATCGGGTGATGGAGTTGAACAACCGGTATAGAACGAAGTCGCCTCGACATGGCGCAAGTATCACCCGGTCAAACAGGTCGGGCATTACGGTAAAGAATCCGACCGAGAGCACCGTCACGACAATGGCCGCACGCAAAAGGACGCTACGCATCGCATCGAGATGATCCCAAAATGTCATCTCGACGAGTTGCTCCTTGTCGTTGGCTGTCGATGAACTTACCGTATTATCGGTTGTCGGCATCCTTTGCTTCGGTATTGTTTGCGGGCTTGGTTATTTCATCCTGGATTTCGTTCATCCCTTTCTTAAAGCTGCTCACTCCTTTTCCGAGTCCTCGCATAAGTTCGGGAATCTTTCTGCCGCCGAAAAGAAGCAGCACTACGAATACGATTATTATTACTTCGCCCATGCCTATATTGCCGAAAAGCAGTGGAATCATGTTCACTATATTAGTCATTGGTCAATCTATTGAGGTTAAAATGTGGAGTTTATGGATGTAAAGATACGAATTTAGCCCTAAATGGCTTCGTAATTGAGGAAAAATACGTAATTTTGTAGCCTTATTTAACAATTTACCAATCACATAGACATTATGAAGGCATTTGTATTCCCCGGTCAGGGTGCGCAGTTCGTAGGTATGGGCAAGGACCTCTACGATAACAATCCCGTAGCCCGTGAAATGTTTGAAAAAGCTAATGACATTCTTGGATTCCGCATCACCGACTTGATGTTTAACGGTACCGATGAAGATCTTCGCCAGACTAAGGTGACTCAACCTGCAATATTCCTCCATTCGGTTATTCTCGCCAAGACTCTTGAGAATGAGATGAAGCCCGACATGGCTGCCGGCCATTCGCTTGGTGAGTTCTCGGCTCTTGTAGCAGCCGGAGCCCTCAGCTTCGAGGACGGACTTAAGCTCGTGAGCGCACGTGCTCAGGCTATGCAGAAGGCTTGTGAAATGAAGCCGTCGACAATGGCAGCCGTACTGGCTCTGCCCGATGAAACTGTTGAGGAGATATGCGCATCGGTTGACGGTGTTGTTGTATGTGCCAACTACAACTGCCCCGGACAGCTTGTAATATCAGGTGAAGAACCTGCTATCGATGCAGCTTGCGAAAAGGCTCTTGCAGCCGGAGCTAAGCGTGCTTTGAAGCTTAAGGTGGGTGGCGCTTTCCACAGCCCCTGTATGGAACCGGCTCGTGCCGAACTCGCCGAGGCTATCGAACGTACTCCTGTTCACACTCCCACTTGTCCCGTATATCAGAATGTGGACGCTAAGCCTCACACCGACCCCGCTGAAATCAAGGCTAACCTTGTTGCCCAGCTCACCGCTCCCGTTCGTTGGACTCAGACTGTTCAGAACATGGTAGCTGACGGAGCTGACGAGTTTATCGAACTCGGTCCGGGTAAGGTTCTTCAAGGCCTCGTGGCAAAGATTGCCAAGGGAATGAATGTATCAGGCCGTCAATAATATATTGATTCTAACATAAAAAGTCAGGGTCGTCAACGTGATGTTGGCGACCCTGATGTTTTTATGTGTAATAGAATATTCTATTGTTCGGGTTCTGCTTTCTCTTCGACTTTTTTGTTGCGGAATGAGTTGACCATATCCTTTCCGAATAGAATCCACGCTGATGCAGCCACGACTGCAAGGAATACAAATCCCACAAGAATTAGCACCTTGGAGGGCTTTGACGGGCGCAAAGGCACTGTGGCCGGCTGAACAACAGTGTACACGGGAGTCGTCTGCTGTACTTTTGCCTTGGCCATCTGAAGCTGCTGGGCAGTCTGGTTGTACAGGTTGAATGCGAGCGATGACTCGTTCTGAAGGCGGTCGCGTTCAGTCTGTGCCGACCGCAGAATCAATCCTTGGTTCTTGTCGGTATAGTCGGCATAGCGTTGTTGCGCCTTGTAATACTCGTCGCGCGCCTCATCATTGAGCTTCTGGGCATACTCCATGTCCTGACGGGCCTTGTTGGTGCGGTATTCGGTTACATACTCCCGGAGTCGCATTGCTATGGTGTCGGCCAGCATTGCCGATACTACGGGATCCTGCATTGTCGACGACAGGGTGATGACCGAAGTCTTTGTGTCCACGTTTGCCGAGATTCGGCTGCTCAGAGCGAGAACGATGTCGTTTTCCTTGGGTGAAAGATGGAAAATATTTATAGAATCGCCCTCAGCGACTTCGTCATCGGAGGTAAATAGTGATTTTACACCGCCTATGACAGTTCCGGGAAGCGACATTATTGCGCTCCACCATGGAGCCGAAGTATCTTCCTCAAGGTATTGACGCACAGTAGTGGCGTTACCTTCCTTGTCAACAAGGTTTACATCAAACAAACCTACGACAAAGGGCACCGAGCTTACGACATCGGGATACAGTTGAGGATACACGGCATCGGCTCCGCCTCCGGTGCCCATGGATATTCCGGCCATTGAGGCGAGGGCTCCGAGTCCTCCGCTTGCGGCCTTGCCGTCATTGGCTTCAGGAGCGAGTTTTATTGTAGTCGTGTATTCTCGAGGTATGCTGAATGCTACGATTAGTCCTATCACCGCACCGGCAATGCCCCAACGTATCAACATTCGTCGCGAGTCCCACAGTTTGCGCGCAAGTTCGAGAAGATCTATCTCCTCTTCTTGATTCGGCATATTGTCGATATTGTCGTTTTGCTGTGTCATACTATCATTTTAATAGGTTAGAGATGGTTGCCGCCATTGTTCCGAGTGAGGCAAATGAGGTTGCGAGGCCTATGAATTGAGCCCAGTTGAAGCCTTCTTTATCGGTCTTGGACGGAACTATGATTTGGCATCCCGGTTCGATGGGGGTACTTCCCTTGGCTTTAGCCACTGTTCCGTTCATATATACGATGAACACATTGTTCTTGCGTGCTCGCGAGCCGTATCCACCGGCTTGATCTATGTAGTGTTTAAGCTTTTTGCCTTTTTGGAACACCACCGTGTTGGGTAACATGACATCACCCGATATCTTCACGGTGTTTACAAGTTCAGGCACCATTATTTGGTCGCCTTCTTTCAATACGATATCATAGTCGCTTCCCGGCATGGCGAGTGCTTTTTCAAGTTCTATACCTACGCTGTAGGTGTTGCCCATCTGAAGCTTTGAAACGGATATTGAATCGGCTCCTTGGCTTTGCATAGCGAGTCGCATTGCCTCATCGCGGGCGGCAGCTTCATCTTCGGACATCTTTCGCATCAAGCGTGCTCCACGGGGATATGCATATTCTGTGATGCCTCCTGCACGGCGTATTACATCGCTAAGTCGTTCATTTTTGGATTGAAGCGTGTAGTTTCCGTCAAACACCACCTCTCCGTCAACCGATACTCTTCTTTGTGTCTGATAACCGGGGCTGCGGCGCACCTCAACTATGTCGTAGGGTTGCAATATGAAATCCTGCTTTCCGTCTACAACAAATCCGTCCTTGACTCCGAAGGTGAATATTTCGGCAGTCTGGCTTGTAGGTTCAAGTGTATCGGGATCAATTAAGCGGCGTGACACATCAATTCGTGCGGTTGATGCTCCGCGCAACAAACCGCCGGCTTGGATGATGAGGTCTTCGACTGTCATGTTGTCGGCAAACGGATATTGTCCGGGATTGGCTATTTGTCCTGCGATTGTCAGTTCGCCACGGTCCTGCAAATCCTGAATTGAAGGAATCAACAGTACATCGTTACGGCGAAGAGTTACATCGGGAGCCTTACCCGACATTATTGCTTCAAGGTTGAGCGGAAGAACTTCAAGCGACAGGTCGTCACCTTCGCGATATAAAATAGCGCGTGTGGTGAACGCATCCTCAAGTAATCCGTCGGCGTTGTTGATAAGATCCTTTATTGTGCGGAGTCCGGGAGCAATTGCGTATATTCCGGGACGGAATGTGGCGCCCTTGATTTCAACACGGTTGGCGAAACGGTCAAGAATCGTTCCTACTGTGATTTGGTCGCCGTCGTTAAGTTTATATGACGCAAAGTCGCCGTTTACTATGTTGTAGAGTTCGTTTTCGCGTCCTGTTTGGCGAGATAGTCTTACCTGTTCAGTGTAAGCGTCACCTGAAAATCCTCCGGCGTAGTCGATTAGTTCGGCCAGTGTTTCACCGGGTTTCATTTCATAGGACATCGGTCGTTTTACATTTCCGTTTATGGTTACGAGCTGTTCGTAGGGAGGAACGATTATAACATCGCCTTCCTGCAGACGAACGTTTCCGGTCTGCTTACCGTTAAAGAGGTACTCATAAACATCCACACCTACGAGGCGGCGACCGTCGCGAAGCACCTGGATGTTACGCATTGAACCTATGTCATTGATGCCTCCCGATTTGTACAGAGCGTGAAACACTGTAGAGAATGGTGACAGACGATAAGTACCCGGTATGGCTACTTCGCCCATTATGTCTACTTGTATGGTGCGGATGTTACCGAGTGTGACGGCTATTTCAGAGTCGGGCTGTTCGCCGCCGATTCCTGCATATTTTGACTGGAATGAGGAGCGGATGTGATTGCCGGCTTCCTCAATTGTCATTCCGCTTAGATATACCGGGCCTATCTGCGAAACCATTATGCTACCTTCGGGCGAAATGGACTGTCGTATATGGTCTTCGTTGGCTCCCCAAATGTCGATAACTACTTCATCGCCGGGACCGAGTCGATAGTTGCGGGGTGTTGCGACGTTTTCGTTAGGCTCGAATGAGAGGGCTTGATTATTGAACACTTCGTGACCGAAAATCGAACGAGGTTTATTTTCGTTTGCCTGGATTTCCAGGGCAATTTCATCGTATGGGGTAGGTAATTCTTCCGAAATGTTCCTATTGTAGGTTGATTCACCTCTTTGAACGCCTGTTTCATTCCTTTGAGTGCCTGATTCATGCTTTTGAATGTCTGATCTTCTCCTTTGAGGACCTGATTCCTGATCGGTGGTCTTGCGTTCACGAGTTGTTATCTCCTGTGCCGAATTGGTGGTCTGTGCGCCTTGCTCCGACTCAAAACGGGCTTTCAATCGTTCAACTTGATCCGAGGTAACTCCACGGGCAAGCAATTCCTTTCCTATTTGCTGCTGGGATTTTCCTTGGGCTGTAGCTTGTTTTACATACGAAATTACCTGCTCATCGGTCATTTTTGCTGACACATATTGTGGCATAGCCAGAAAAATGGCGAATAGCAGCGGGAGCAAACGTACAGCAGAGAATGCGTTTTTTCCTTTCATTACCTATTTCTTAGATTGTTATTTATTATTTTTTGCGTTATGTTTCTTTATTTGATTTGACAATATTATATTGGCTAATGTCCACACTATTATGTCGAGAAGCAAGAGTATGGTTATGTCGATGTAGCGTGACAGTAAGATGTTGACACAGTTAAACAGAAGTGCCACTGCCACTATTGTTACCATTGCAATACGCTGGGGCAACCCGAGTGCAAGTAACTTGTGGTGAATGTGGGTTTTGTCGGGTAGGAATGGTTTTCCGTGACTACGTACTCGATGAATGAATACTCGAGTAACATCGAAACAGGGAACGATGAGAGGCGACAACGCTAATATGAGCGGATTATTGCCGAATACCGGGTATCGGTCGGGTGACACCAACATAAGTTCGAGTCCGAGAAATGCTAAAAGCAAGCCGATTGTCAAACTGCCCGTGTCGCCCATGAAAATTTTTTGGCGGCGAGAAGGGTCACCGAATACGTTGAAGTAGAAGAACGGGACCAATACTCCAAGGCAGGCAAACGACAGCATGGCATAGGCGTGACGGCCTATCAGATGGAACATTACGCCGTAGGTGATGAAAGCGGCCGCTGAAAGACCTGATGCGAGTCCGTCGATACCGTCGATTAGGTTTATTGAGTTGATTACATAGACCATGATAAGGATTGTAAGGGGTATTCCCACCCAATCAGGAATCTCATGGATGCCAAACAATCCATAAAGGTTCTGTACCCAAAGGCCGCCAGCTATGACGAGGATGGAGCAGATTATCTGCACCACGAATTTTGCACGATAGCGAATTCCAATCAGGTCGTCGGCCATGCCTACTACATAGAGAAGAAAAAGAGCGCAAAATCCGAATGCCAATGACCGTGAGTTATAGGTCATAAGTCCAAGAAGCCGTGCGTCACCAAACAGAATGCTCATACCCAGCAGTAGTGATATGGAGAAACATATAACCGGGGTAAATGCTATTCCGCCGAGGCGTGGAACTGTGCCGTGATGGATTTTGCGTTCATCGGGTTCGTCGAAGAGATTCCTACGAAATGAAATTAGAAGAATCTGGGGTATAAGGAATCCCGCAAACGTTATACAAAGCAGAAATGCGATGGTTGAATTGAGTATCCAATAATCCATAGTTCTTAGCTAAGTGAATTTTTTATCTCCGAAAAGTTAAATTACGCCTATTAATTAATCGTTTACAATCAGGTGAGCCGCTCTCGCAGCGCACAAGACAACCATCGGAGCGCAATTTACAAAACTCCGATAATTCAAGAATCAACAATTGTTGATTGATTTCACATATATGATGCGTGTGAAACATCATTTCAGATAGTAAAAAAGTCTTTTTTAACAGTTACAAAGATAGTAACTTTTATCCACTACACCAAATGACATAAAGATATATTGGCCTATAGGCCTGCAATGAGGGTATTTAGAAGTGTTGATTTTGGTTTTATTGACGGTTATTTTATAAATTTGCGAATGGTGACACTCTGCGGTCATCTACAATCGATAGCCAATTACATTATGCAGTTATATATATGAATGGAAAAGTTTTGATAATGATGCTTCTGGCAGCCGGAGGCATCAATTTATGGGCTTCGGCGCCTAAGGGTGCGATTACTCCCGAGATGATGTCGGAGATACGCAGTGCCTATGAAGGTTCGTCGGCCGACAAGGCTATTCATAACGCAATAGCCAATAACGGGATTGACGAATTGGCGGTGAATGCGGCCAATAAAAACGGATTTGACACCAATTTTTCTCATCGCGTGAAAAGTAAAGGCATCACAAATCAGCGTTCGTCGGGTCGCTGCTGGTTGTTTACCGGGTTGAATGTGTTGCGTGCGCAGATGATGTCACAGCACAATCTACCCAAGCTTGAATTGTCGCAGAACTACAACTTTTTCTGGGATCAGCTTGAAAAGGCCAATCTTTTCCTGCAGGGGGTCATTGACACAAGCGACCGACCCATGGATGACAAGACCGTCGACTGGTTGTTTGCCAATCCGTTGAGCGACGGCGGGCAATACACCGGAATTTCCGAGAACATAATGAAGTATGGCGTTGTGCCGGTCGAGGTCATGGTCGACACCTATAGTGCAGCCAATACGAGCAAGATGCGCAATCTCATAAGTCTGCGCCTAAAGGAAGACGGTCTTGAGCTGCGTGACATGATTGCCGGCGGTGCCAAAAAAGGTGATGTGGAGAAGCGTAAGGTGGCTATGCTTGGCGAGGTTTACCGAATGTTAGTGCTGAATCTCGGCGAACCACCGGCCGAATTTACATGGACACGCAAGGATGAATCGGGCAAAATCATAGACACGCGCACCTATACACCGCAGTCGTTCTATGCCGAATATGCAGGTAACGACCTCAAAAATGATTACGTAATGCTCATGAACGATCCCACTCGCGAATATTATAAGGTGTATGAAATTGATTACGACCGACACAATTACGACGGTAAGAACTGGACCTATGTCAACCTCCCGATTGAAGATATAAAGGAGATGGCTATTGCATCGATAAAGGACAGCACCATGATGTACTTTTCGTGTGATGTGGGTAAGTTCATCGACCGTGAGCGCGGATTGCTCGATGTCGATAATTTCGACTATGAGTCGCTCTTCGGCGTTAAGTTCGGCATGGACAAGCGCCAACGCATACTCACTCATTCAAGCGCATCGTCACATGCCATGACGCTTATGGCCGTGGATCTCGATGAAAACGGAAAGCCGCGTAAATGGATGGTGGAGAACAGTTGGGGTCCCGGTGCCAATGACGGTCACCTGATAATGACCGACGACTGGTTCAATGAATACATGTTCCGACTTGTGGTGAACAAGAAGTATGTTCCCGAGAATGTGCTTGCTTTGCTGAAGCAGAAACCCGTCATGCTTCCCGCATGGGATCCGATGTTCAGCGAAGAGCAATAACGTGCGTTACATAGGGTCGACATCGTAGTACACGACCAACGACCTCAACGACTTATCGGCCATCTGCGCTTCATAAACGCTGCGCAGTATGGCCTTTACTTTGCTCATCGACGCCTGAATTTCAACCTTGAGCATAATCTTGCGTATATAGAGTGACTGTATTCGTGCGATGTGCGGTTCGTCGGGTCCGAGGATTCGATTACCGAAGAGGTGACGGAGTGTTTCGGCGTAACCTGCCGCCGCCTTTATGAGCAGATCTTCGTCACGGTGCTTCAGATAGATGTTGATGACGCGCGTAAACGGAGGATAGCCGTAACGCCTACGCTCTTCAAGTTCATGCTCGTAGAATCCCTCGTAGTTGTGTGCTTGGAGGTAGGACAATATAGGGTGGGCCGGTTGCGATGTCTGTACTATCACAAGGCCGCGCTTGTTGCGGCGTCCGGCTCGCCCTGCCACCTGTTCAAGCATGTTGAAGGCTCGTTCCGATGCGCGGAAGTCAGGAAAGTTTATAAGGTTGTCGGCGTTTAGGATTCCAACAAGGCTCACGCGCTCGAAGTCGAGCCCCTTGGTCACCATCTGTGTGCCTACCAGTATGTCGGCTTTACCGAGCGAAAAGTCATTTATTATATTGAGGTAGCTGTCCTTGTTGCGCGTTGTGTCGAGGTCCATGCGCATTATGCGTGCGCCGGGGAATGAGCTTTCGGCTATCTCCTCGATGCGCTCGGTGCCGTAGCCGTAGACCTCTATCGCAGGCTCCTTGCACGCCGGGCATATTGTAGGCAGCTTGTAGGTTGCGCCGCAATAGTGACACACCATCTCTCCGGCCTTGCGGTGATAGGTCAGCGACACATCGCAGTTCTGGCACTTGGGCACGTAACCGCATTGCTTGCACACGACTACGGGTGCGAAGCCTCGGCGGTTGTGAAACAGGATTACCTGTTCGCCACCTTTCACGGCCTCGCGTGACATCATGGCCAGCCGTGCGCTCATAGGGCCCGATATGCGTCCGCGTCGTCGCTCATCGTTGAGGTCGACAATCTCTATCAAAGGCAGTTGCACTCCTTCGTAACGCTCGCTTAGCGTGACAAGTCCGTAGCGGCCGTTAAGAGCCTTGTAATATGTTTCGATGGCCGGGGTTGCGCTTCCGAGCAGTGTTTTCGCTCCGTGCATCGAAGCGAGGACTATCGCGCAGTCACGCGCATTGTATCGCGGCGCGGGGTCGAATTGCTTGTAGCTTGACTCATGCTCCTCGTCGACGATGACAAGTCCGAGCCTTGAAAACGGCAGGAAAAGCGATGAGCGTGCACCGATTACAACGCATGGTGACGGGTCGTGCAGCATACGCTTCCAGATGTCGACGCGCTCGTTGTCGGAAAACTTGGAGTGGTATATGATCACTCGTTTGCCGAATACCTTCTGCAAGCGGCGTGTAAGCTGTGTGGTAAGTGCTATTTCGGGCACGAGGTATAACGCCTGCGAGCCTTTCTTGAGGATGTAGTCGATCAGGTGGATGTATATCTCGGTCTTGCCGCTCGATGTCACGCCATGGAGTAGGGTGACATTCTTGTCGATGAACATCCGATGGATGCTGTCGAGGGCCTCGGACTGTGGTGCGCTCAGTTTCGGGAGTTCGCCCTGCTCGGTTCCCGTGTAGTTGAAGCGGTTGATTTCGCGGGTGAAAATCTCCACGATGCCTTTCGACGCGAGTGCGGCAAGAATGGCCGGCGACAAACCGCTCTGTTCAAGCAGATGTTGCCGAGGAACCTCGGGCGGCAATTGCTGTTGCTGACGCTTGTTGAGGTTGTCGAGCAGGGTAATGAGCATCATCTCTTGCTTCTTCGCACCCTTGACAGCATCGAAAACCTTGTGCATCGCCTCGTTGTCGTTGCGGTCGACGGCCAGTCGAACCAGCGTTTCTTTCTTCGGGCGGTAACGCTCAATCAGCTTTTCGGCTATTATAAGCATGCGACGCTCTACCATCGACGATATGGTCGATTCAATCGAGTTGAGTCCTGTCTTCTTGCTTATCTCGGCGGGCGTCATTTTGCCGTTATGGTCGAGCGACTGCATTATTATAGCTTCGCGGTCGGTCATTCGGGCGTCGGGTATCTCCTCGTAGTCGGGATTCAGCTCGATGAATGTTTCGCTCTCGACCTTAAGTCCGGCCGGAACAGCAGCCTTGTAGACATCGCCGGCGGTGCAAAGGTAGTATTCAGCAATCCATTCCCACAGTTTCAGCTGCGGATGCTTCACCACCGGCCACGGGTCGAGAACCGATGATATGTCCTTGACCTCGAATTCCTCGGGAGCCACCGGCGTTATCGACTCGATGATTCCGGTGTAATACTTCTTCCGCCCGAAAGGCACGATGACGCGGTGTCCCACTGCGGCTTTCCCCTCCAGTGTCGTGGGAATGCTGTAGGTGAAGGTTCCGAAGAGCGGCAGAGGCAGTATCACCTCGGCATATAGACGGGCTTTGGATGGCATCGTTGTCGCGCGGTTATTGAAGTTTGAAAAGTAAAGTTACAAAAAAATGGGATATACTCGTCAAGTATTGCTAACTTTGTGGCGATGTAAACTTAATCTATCGTGATGCAACGACTATTATTCATCATTATATGCTTTGTCACGCTTGATTGCGCATGGCCGTGTACATCGGCAATAGTCAGCGGCAAGGTCACGGCCAACGGACGACCGATGTTGTGGAAACACCGTGACACCGGAACCGAGGACAACTTTGTGCAGCGCGTTGTGGCTGCCCGCCCCGGCGAGCTGGACTACGTGGCCCTGTTCAATGCCGGTGATTCGCTGCTTGCCGAAGCGTGGATAGGACTTAACTCGGCAGGATTTGCAGTCATGAATACTGCATCCTACAACCTTGTGCCCGACACGGCTGTGTATCGTGACCGCGAGGGTTATGTGATGACGCTTGCGCTGAAGCAGTGTCGCTCCCTTGCCGACTTTGAGATGCTTCTCGACACCTTGTCACGACCAATGGGTGTGCAGGCCAATTTCGGAGCTATAGATGCGTCGGGTGCCGGCGCTTATTATGAAACCTGCGACGACGGATATGTGAAGTATGACCTTGCCGATGCTCCCGACGGTGTGCTTGTACGCACCAACTATTCATGCTCGGGCGCTTCTGACACAGGATTCGGTTACATACGCGAAGCCAACGCTTGTCATCTGCTCAGCCCGTATGTCACTTCGGCAAGCGTGGAGCCTGCGACATTCACCGAAGTCCTGTCGAGGAGTTTTTATCACTCGATGCTTAAATGTGACGCTCTTGCCGGCGACCCGGAATGGATTATCGACCAGGATTTCATTCCGCGCAACTCGTCGAGCGCGTCGATCGTGGTCGAGGGTCTACTGCCGGGCGAGAGTCCCGAGAGTGCCGTCATGTGGTCGGCGGTGGGTTATCCTCCATGCTCCTACGTGCTGCCGGTGACGGTGGCCGATGTGCCCGAGGAGCTGCAGCCGTCACCTTCGACATGGCGCAGCAAGCTGTGTGACGATGTCGTGGCACGAAAGTGCAAGGTGTTTCCCGTTACGCGCGGCAGCGGAAGCCATTACATAAATGTGGAGGCACTCCGTCACTATAATGATTCGTGCCGACAGGTGAGCCTTGAAAATTATAGAATTAACAAAGAACTTTTGAATAGAAAATAGAGATAAAGAGATGAAAGCGGCGATATTGACTGTTGTATTTCTGATTGTTGCCAATGTATTCATGACATTTGCCTGGTACGGGCATCTTAAGCTCCAATCAACGGGAGTTTCATCCAATTGGCCTCTTTATACGGTGATATTGATAAGCTGGGGCATCGCACTGGTCGAGTATTGTTTTCAGGTTCCCGCCAACCGCATGGGATTTGACGGTAACGGCGGTCCCTATTCGCTGATTCAGCTGAAAGTGATGCAGGAGGCGATAACGCTCGTAGTGTTCACGATTTTCAGCGTGCTGATGTTTGAAGGGACGGTGATCAGGTGGAATCACATATTGGCCTTCCTGCTGCTGATTGCTGCTGTGTACCTTGTGTTTATGAAGTGACGGCGAGGTGGCGTGACGCCGCAGCCGACCATTGTCTTAGCCCTTCCTTTGAAGCAAACGAAGTGTAGGGCAGATAGAGTATGCGGTAACGCCCCGATGTGAGGCGGTACACCATTGCGTTGCGCGAGTAGGTGACGCACTTTATTTCGCTCCATGCAAGTGTAGCGGGGCGGGGAGCCGGAGTGTCCTCGTCGATGGGCTCGTAGGTCACCGTTATTCCGTTGTCGTCAAGCGTCAGCTTGTGCGACAGTATCGACATTCTTGACTCGGGTGACAGTGCGTGATAGAAGTAGACGATCATCATGATGGGCGGTATGACGACAAACACCATCATCAGCGCCACATAGACAAATTTCACATCGACCGTCAGTGCCAAGGCTATGCACGCCGCCACCGGCAGAGCTATGGCCCACCAGTTGCGCTTAATCCACATAGTCATGAGCGTGCGCATATAGGTCGATGTGCTCACCTTGAAAATCTCGGTTTCCATAATTATTTAATGAAGCGGCCTCGCCGGATTGGTTTCCGATGAGGCCGCTTTCGGTTATAAGGTTAATGGTGGTTACTTGCTTATCGGGCAGCCCTGGCAGCGTTCGGCTATCTGGGTGAAGAAGTCGTTGCCCTTGTCATCGACGAGGATGAATGCGGGGAAATTCTCCACTTCGATTTTCCAGATGGCTTCCATGCCGAGTTCGGGATATTCGAGGCACTCTACCTTCTTGATGCTGTCGTGAGCGAGGATTGCGGCGGGACCGCCGATGCTTCCGAGATAGAAGCCTCCGTGCTTGTGACATGCGTCGGTCACCTGCTTGCTGCGGTTACCCTTGGCTATCATCACCATCGAGCCGCCTGCAGCCTGGAACTGGTCGACATAGGAGTCCATTCGTCCTGCCGTAGTGGGGCCGAATGAGCCTGAAGGCATTCCTGCCGGAGTCTTGGCGGGACCTGCGTAGTAGATGGGGTGATCCTTCAGGTAGTCGGGCATGGGCTCTCCGCGGTCGAGGCGCTCCTTGATCTTGGCGTGAGCTATGTCGCGGCCCACGATGATTGTACCGTTGAGCGACAGGCGTGTCGACACGGGGTACTTGGTGAGCTCGGCGAGTATTTCGGGCATCGGGCGGTTGAGGTCGATTTTAACTACATCGCCTTCGCCCTGGTTGCGAAGTTCGGCGGGAATGAGTTCGCCGGGATTGGTGTCGAGTTTCTCGATCCACAATCCGTCCTTGTTGATTTTGGCTTTCACGTTACGGTCGGCCGAGCAGCTTACGCCGAGGCCCACGGGGCATGATGCGCCGTGACGGGGAAGACGGATGACGCGGATGTCGTGAGCGAAGTATTTGCCGCCAAACTGTGCGCCGAGGCCAATCTTCTGTGCCTCTTTTAACAGTGTCTGCTCAAGCTCTACATCGCGGAATGCGCGACCGTATTCGTTGCCCGTGGTGGGAAGGTTGTCGTAGTATTTTACCGAAGCCTTCTTAACTGTGGCAAGGTTCATTTCGGCCGATGTACCGCCGATTACGAATGCGATATGGTAGGGAGGACATGCTGCTGTTCCGAGCGACTTCATCTTCTCCACGAGGAAGGGAACGAGAGTCTTGGGATTAAGCAAGGCCTTGGTTTCCTGATAGAGATAGGTCTTGTTGGCCGAGCCGCCGCCTTTTGCCACGAAGAGGAATTTGTATTCGTTGCCGTTCACTGCATAGAGGTCGATCTGTGCCGGAAGGTTGCAGCCGGTGTTCACCTCGTCATACATGTTCAGGGGAGCATTCTGCGAGTAGCGCAGGTTGCAGCCGGTATAGGTGTCATATACACCGTGCGAGAGTTGCTCTTCGTCGTTGCCGCCGGTGTAAACGTTCTGGCCTTTCTTGCCGATTACGATTGCCGTACCGGTGTCCTGGCAGAAGGGAAGCTGTCCCTTTGATGCTATTTCGGCGTTGCGTAACATGGTGAGAGCCACAAACTTGTCGTTCTCGCTCGCTTCGGGGTCGCTGAGAATCTTGGCCACCATGGCGTTGTGCTCGCGACGAAGCATGAATGAGTTGTCGTGAGTGGCCTGGCGTGCAAGCACACGCAGTGCTTCAGGGTCGACTACGAGCATCTCGTGACCGCCCCAGTTCTCAACCTTGACATAGTCGGATGTCAGGTGATAGTACTCGGTAGTGTCGGGCGACATCGGGAATGGCTCCTGATATACAAAAGGTTTCTGTGCCATATTATATAAGTAATCTAAGGGGTTTTATATTGTGCAAATATAGTAATTCGGCATCTACAAAGCAAAAATATTTGCTACATTTGCACTTAAAACATTATTTTCAACCATGCTGCCTGTAGTGCATATCAATTCGCGTAATGCGTTCTGGTTTGTTGCGTTGATTGTCATCGCGACCCTGTTGCCTTTTCTCGGCGAAACAATGTTCAACTCCAAGGGTGAGCCGCGTGAGGCCATCGTGGCTGTGTCGATGCTCAATTCGGGCGACTGGATTCTGCCGGTGAGCAACGGCGACGTAATTCCCTACAAGCCGCCGTTCATGGCCTGGTGCATAGCGTTGTTCTCGCTCCTTGCAGGCCACGTGACCGAATACACCTCGCGACTGCCGTCGGCGCTTGCCTTGATTGTACTCGTACTGTGGAGCTACCGTTTTTTTGCCCGTAACTACAGCTGGTCGCGTGCATTCCTTTGCTCGGTTGTCACGCTCACCGCCTTTGAGGTTTACAGAGCGGGTTTTGCTTGCCGGGTCGACATGCTGCTTACGATGTTCATCGTGGGTGCGCTCTATTCGCTATACGGATATTGGCAGAACGGTTTCAAGCGTTTTCCGTGGCTTGCCGTGCTGATGATGAGCGGCGCCATGCTCACCAAAGGGCCTGTGGGAGTGTTGCTTCCCTGTGCCGTGGCGGGTGTGTTCATGCTGCTTCAGGGCGTGAACTTCGGCAAGGCTTTCATCAAGCTTCTGCTGCCGGCACTTGCCGCGCTTGTGTTGCCTGCCGTGTGGTATGTGGCGGCCTATCGCCAGGGTGGTGACGAATTCCTGAGGCTCGCCATGGAGGAGAATTTCGGACGATTCACCGGTACGATGAGCTACGACTCGCATGTGAAGCCCGTGTGGTACAACTTCATCACCGTCATCACGGGTTACGTGCCCTATACACTGCTCATTCTGTTGTCGCTGATTCCGTGGGGGCGTATAAATGCGTTGGATGGATTGCGCCGCAGCCGTGTGTCACGCTTGTGGAGCGACTTCAAGGCCATGGAGCCGGCACGAAAGTTTGCGCTCGTGTGCATTGTCGTCATCTTTGTGTTCTACTGCATTCCCAAGAGCAAGCGTAGTGTCTACCTGCTTCCCATATATCCCTTTATCGCGCTCTTCATCGCCGACTACATAACATATCTTGCACAACGGGGACACCGCGCGTTGAAAATCTATGCCGGGGTGATGGCTTCGATTGCGCTGGTAGCTTCATTGGTGTTCCTGGTGATTCAGTGCGGATGGTTCCCCTACGGAGTGCTGAAGGGTCGTCACGCACTCGACAATGCCATGATGATTACCGGTCTTGAGCAGTATGCGTCGCTTGCCAAGTGGCTTCTTGTCGAGTTGTCGGCCATAGCGGGAATCGTGGTGTTGTGGCGACTGCGCCGCCAGAGCGCGATATCATCGGCTCTCATGGCTATGGGCGTCACGGTGTCGATTTATTGGGCATTTGCCGGAGTGTACCAGCCCGCAATACTTAACGCCAAGAGCGACAAGCCGGTAGCCGAGGTGATAAACAGGCTGCAGCCCGAGGGCGATGTCTACGCCCACGTGTCGACCGACATGTTACGCTTCTTCACGGCCAACTACTATACCGGCGACCGCATAAAGCCCTTCGAGTCGGCCGAGCCCTCTTCGGGTTATCTGCTTATAGGTGTAGAAGACGCCCGCACATTCCTTCCGGAGCATGCCGATGACTATGACTTCTACATGGTGCGTCACTTCCGCAAGCGCAGTTGCGACACGCGTCAGC
This sequence comes from Muribaculum gordoncarteri, assembly GCF_004803695.1. Taxonomy (NCBI): domain Bacteria; kingdom Pseudomonadati; phylum Bacteroidota; class Bacteroidia; order Bacteroidales; family Muribaculaceae; genus Muribaculum; species Muribaculum gordoncarteri. Next base: position 2,323,562 of record NZ_CP039393.1, on the reverse strand, counting down.
CGATGTTGTTGCTTAAATTCAGGGAAAAATAACTTATCGATAGGTGGTGACCTTTATGTCGGTTGCGCTGCAGTACTCCTCAAGGAGTCGTGTGGCGAGAGCCACCGTGTCGTCAACCGGCATCTCCTCGCCGTAGACATTGATGCACATCAGCAGACGCCGGGTGTCGTCAGACAGTTTGGTGCGTTCATTGTCGCTTGTGGGAGTTCCTACGCCTCCCACCTCGTCACGATAGACCGGCATGCAGGCAATGTTGAGCTGTCCGCGTCCTATCGCTTCAAAATCCTCGCCCTCGCGTCCGGCACCGAGCGACAGAGTGTCGCCTGCGATCTTGTCGGCGTCAAATCCGCCAATTGAATATCCCGAAGCCACCGACACTACGTTTATCAGGTCGACGAGGTCGCTGATGAAGTATAGCTCCATGCCCTTTACGATGCGCCGGCACAACGCCTCGCTCGACGGGCGGTAGCGGTTGGGCTCCTTGCCGAGCGCCTTGTAGGCTGCGCGGGTGGCGGCTATTGCGGGTCGCTTGTTGATGTCAGGCATTGTGTAACGGCGTTTTATCTCCTCCCCGAGCGCGAGAAATTCCTCTTTCAGCTTGGGTGTGGTGGGGTGGTTGGTCACGTTGGCCTCTATGGTGACCACCTGCAGGTCAGGGGCCGCGTTACGCACAATGTCCTCTATTTTTATTTCCATCGTTCAGTCGTTTATAGCGACAAATTTAATAAAAATCGCGGAGATGTGACGGCGTGATGTGCGAAAACGGACAGATGTACGGAATCGGACACCGCTTAAAAATGTGAAATCGCTGATTGTTAACGGTTTATAATTTTGGCACGATTAATGTAGTATAATGTTGCAGAATATTAATTTTAGACCGATAATGGACAGAGAAATTCCAAAAGAAGTGCGCGACAAAGAGCGCCGCAATCGAATCATCAAGTATGCTGTGGCAGTTGGTGCGGTGGTTGTAGTAATTGCTGTGGTTATGTCGCTGATGCGCAGCAGTGTCAATAAAAAGGACATTGTGCTGGCTACAGTCGACCGTGGAACAATCGAATCGAGCGTAAGTGCCTCGGGTAAAGTGGCTCCGGCATTTGAGGAGGTCATAAACTCGCCTATCAGCACCCGCATCGTCGAGGTTTACCGCAAGGCCGGCGACAGCGTGGATGTGGGCACACCGTTGCTCCGCCTCGACCTTCAGAGCACCGAAACCGAGCTTAACAAGCTGCTCGACCAGTCGCAGATGAAACAGTACGAAATCGAACAGATGAAGCTCAACAACAACACCCGCCTGAGCGACCTCGCCATGAATGTAAAGGTAAAGGCCATGGCAGTAAGCCGCATGGAGGTGGAGTTGCGCAACGAGCGTTACCTCGACAGCCTCGGCTCGGGTACAGGCGACAAGGTGCGTCAGGTCGAACTGGCCTACAACACCGGTAAGCTTGAGCTTGAGCAGCTGCGCCAGCAGCTTGAAAACGAGCGTCAGGTGCGTGACGCCGACCTGCGTGTAAAGGAGCTTGAACTGAACATCCACAACAAGAATCTTGCCGAGATGCGCCGCACCCTCAGCGAGGCTCAGGTGCAGTCGCCCCGCAAGGCCACGCTCACCTACATCAACAACCAGGTGGGACAGCAGATCGGAGCCGGTGAGCAGATTGCGATAATATCGGATCTCAGCCACTTCAAGGTTGACGGCGAGATTGCCGACTCCTACGGTGACCGTGTAAGCGTGGGCAGCCATGCCATCGTGAAGATTGGCCGCGAGAAGCTCGACGGAACGGTGAGCAACGTGACTCCGCTGTCGCGCAACGGCGTGATTGCATTCTCGATTCAGCTCGACGACGACAGCCATGCGCGACTCCGTTCGGGACTGAAGACCGATGTGTATGTGATGTGTGATGTAATCGAGGATGTGGTGCGCATTGCCAACGGTTCCTATTACATGGGCAAGGGCGATTACGACCTCTTTGTAGTGACGGGCGGTGATGAGCTTGTAAAGCGCAAGGTGCGCCTCGGCGACAGCAACTTTGAGTTTGTCGAAGTGGTGAGCGGCCTTGAACCCGGCGATCAGGTGGTTGTGAGCGACATGAGCGACTACAAGAACTCCAATAAACTTAAACTGAAATAATCATGAACTGGACTCAGGCTTGTAAGCAGGCGTGGAACGAGGCCCGGCAGCACAGCGTGTACACCTCGCTCTACATTGCGGGTGTGGCTCTTGCCATTGCGCTTACAATGATATTTGGAGTGATATATTTTGTGAAGATGGCCCCCATCTATCCCGAATACAATCGAGCCAACACCTACAGCATCGAATATGTCACATTCAGGGATACGACCAATTACAGCTCGATGAGCGGACGCCTCGGATATAATGCCGTAAAGGAGTGGTTCTACACGCTCAAAAATGTCGAGCATGTAACGGCTATGACATCGTTGGGCGGCATGACCATCTACACCGATAATAATAAGGAGGGTGTGAGAATGTCGTCAAAGGGAGTCGATCCCGATTTCTTCAAGGTGTTCAATCTTGAATTTGTCGAGGGAAAACCGTTTACCGAAGAGGAACAGAATTTGCCTGTAGCCGTGATAACCGACCGGGTCGCCCGACAGCTGTTTGGCACCGATGAGGGTGTTACAGGACGCACATTCAAGATCAGCATACAGGAATTTGTTGTAAAAGGCGTGGTAAAGGAGGCGAGCCGCCTTACTCCGGCGAGCTATTCGCAGATCTACTATCCCTATATGTGTCTACCCGGTTACGATTCGGGCTGGGGAATGAACGGCCAGTTGACAAATATGGGAAACTTCCTGGTCTACATGACTGTTAAGGACGATGATCAAGTCAAGGCACTGAAACGCGAAGTGCAGGAAATTGCCCATAAATTCAACACATCGGGGGGCACAGTGGAAGTAAACCTCTACAATCAGCCGTCAAGTCACTTTGAAGTGGCATTGAGGGAGTCGCCTACCGATGATTTCTCGTGGAGCAGTGTAATACGACGCAATATAATAATACTGCTTGTGCTGCTGTTGATTCCGTCGCTCAATCTTAGCGGAATGATAGCCGGACGAATGGAGAGCCGCATGTCGGAGATGGGAATACGCAAGTCCTACGGCGCAGGCAGCGGAATTTTGATGAAGCAGGTGCTGTTTGAGAATTTCTTGTGGACTGTGGCCGGCGGAGTCATAGGGCTCGCCGCCGCATGGATAGTCCTGGCGCTTGAGCGTGAGTGGATTTTCAAGCTGTTTGAAAACAATCCGGGTTCATCAGTAACCGATGTGCACCTGTCGGGCGAAATGCTCTTCAGCCCCGTGATATTCGGCGGAGCTCTTGTGCTGTGCCTTATGCTGAATCTTATGTCGGCGTTCATCCCCACATGGCGAGCCATGCGTCGGCCTATCGTTACTTCACTGTATGAAAAAAGATAACAGGCTATGTTTAAACTTATAATAAAAAATCTTTGGAGCCGTCGCAAGCGTAACGGATGGCTGCTTGCCGAGCTTATACTCGTGACAGTAGTGGCTTGGGTGATAATCGACCCTCTTGTAATGGCTGTGGTGGTCAAGACGACTCCCTACGGATATGACACCGACCGTCTTGTCGATATAAGCATGGGCTCCTACTCCTATGGTATGTCGGGTTATGACGAAAGTCAGACCGACTCGGCTTCATTGGCCGAAAATGCTATGCGCATCTACAATCGGCTCAAAAGCAATCCTCAGATAGAGAGCGTGACACGCAAGACCTACACCGGATTGGGCGGTACAAGCTATTCGTCAAATTCATTCAAGGTCGACACTGTGTACATCATGTCACGCACAATTTCATTCACACGCGGAGATAACTATTTCACTACCCATGGCATCAAGTCGTTGCCGGGCAGTCCGTCGGCCGAGGAGCTTTCAACAATGAGCTATGCCTCACCAGGTGAGTGTGTAATTACCGAGAGCCTCGCCAAGCTTATGTTTCCTTCAGTCCCAAATCCCATAGGGCACTATCTTAATGAAAATATAGAGGATTTCCAGCCCGGCGAGTGGGACTTCAAGGTGGCGGGTGTAGTGGAGGATGTGCGTCCCGACCCGTTCCAGTCGGTTGCGCTTACAATATTTTCGCCGAGAGAGGCACTTCCGTTGGATGTTGGTGGCGGTTACATGGTGCGACTGAAACCGGGAGTCGATTCGCGTAAATTTGCTCGTGAACTGAAGGAGAATCATGCCGATGAGCTGAAAGCCGGCAACTACTACCTGAGTGACGCCGAGGCTCAGGAGGAGATTCTTGAAGAAACCTGCTATTCGGCGGGATGGACAAATACGATACGCCTCAAAACAATGCTTGCCGTGTTCTTTTTCGTCAACCTATGTCTTGGGGTAGTGGGAACATTTGTGTTGCAGACCCGCAAGCGTTCCGAGGACGCCGGAGTGATGCGCTCGTTCGGAGCCACTCCCTCCTATATCGTGAAGATGATGCTCGGCGAAGGATGGTTGCTCACCACTGTCGCATGGGTCGTGGGATGTTTCCTCTACCTGCAATATGCCTTGGCCGAGGGACTTGCCCATACCCACAACATCGCCGACTACTACGATTACGACCCGTCATGGACCTCCAACTTCGGCATCCACTTCACCGTGGTGTCGCTCGTGGTCTACGTGATGCTGCTGATTGTCGTGACCGTGGGCATATCGATTCCCGCAAGTCGCATAAGCCGTGTAAAGCCGGTTGACGCACTGCGTGACGAATAAACTCAAAATCAATAAAAATCAAGAAATAAACAAAAACCAATAAAAACCAATAAAAACCAATAAAATTATGTCAATAATCAAGCTTAGCGGAATCAACAAGATCTACCGCACAAACGAAATCGAAACTCTTGCACTGGAAAACGTAAACATAGAAGTGCCTAAAGGTGAATTTCTCAGCATCATGGGCCCGTCGGGTTGCGGAAAGTCGACACTCCTCAATATCGTGGGTCTTCTCGACTCGCCCACAAGCGGAACCGTTGAAATCGACGGCACTTTGGTAAAGGACATGAAGGATAAGCAGCTTGCAGCATTCCGCAACAAGGAGTTGGGCTTTGTGTTCCAGAGCTTCCACCTCATCAACTCGCTCAACGTAATTGATAATGTGGAGCTGCCGCTGCTTTATCGTAAAATGTCGGCTCGCGACCGCAACCGCATGGCCCGCGAGGTGCTTGAACGCGTGGGACTTAGCCATCGCATGCGTCACATGCCCACTCAGCTTTCGGGAGGTCAGTGCCAGCGCGTGGCAATTGCGCGTGCCATCGTGGGAAATCCCGAGATAATCCTTGCCGACGAGCCCACCGGTAACCTTGACTCTAAGATGGGTGCCGAGGTGATGGAGCTGCTCCACAAGCTCAACAAGGAGGACAAGCGCACAATCGTCATGGTGACCCACAACGAGGAGCAGGCCAAGCAGACCGACCGCATCGTGCGTTTCTTCGACGGCCGTCAAGTACAGTAAAACACACATTTATTTAAAGGATTAAGTAATGAAGCTTATTAATTTCATAAAGCAATCGTGGACGGCGATGAGGCAGCAGTCGATGCTGAGTATTGTCACCATCGTGGGTACCGCCCTTGCTATATTCCTCATCATGATTGTGGTGATGATAGAGCAGGTCAAGGTGGCTCCCTATTCGCCCGAGAGCAATCGCGACCGCATGCTCCACGCCACATGGGCCTCGATCAAGAGTGTCGATGAGAGTCAGGGTTGGTCGAGCAACGGCCCGTTGAGCTATCAGAGTGCCAAGGCATTGTACAAGGATATCGAAGAGGCCGAGGCTGTGACCATATATTGTCCCAGTACCGAAAGGGAAGTCGTTGCATTTCCCGGCAAACCGCCCGTTGAGGTAGATCTCCGTCAGACCGACGATGTGTATTGGCGAGTATTCGACTTCAAGGTAATTTCAGGAAAGCCCTACAACGAGGCCGATTTTGAGGCCGGACTTCCGGTGGCTGTGATAAGCCGCAGTGTGGCCCGTGCGGTTTTCGGCAGTGACGATGTTGCCGGAAAGGAGTTGCTTATAGGTCACGCTCCCTATAAGGTGGCGGCGGTGGTCCAGGATGCTTCCACACTCGCCACTCATGCCTACGGACAGGTGTGGATTCCGTTTACCTCGACCGAGGTTGTAAATAACACTTGGAACGGTGTGATGGGTGGTCTATGTGTCACTATACTTGCCCATGACGAGGATGACTTCGACGAAATCAGGGCATCGGTGCTTCGCAACTACGACCGTTACAACAAGGAGATTGAGGAGCCTACAGGATGGAAGTTCATCGATCTGGGCCGACCCTATACCACCGAGAAGGATGCTTATGCCTTCGGTGCCAATGTCGAGCCTGACATAAAGGCCGAAAGACGCTCGCGTTACATTGTGTACCTGATTCTGCTGATAGTGCCTGCCGTCAACCTCAGCAGCATGACCGAGAGCCGTTTGCGCCGACGCATTTCGGAGATAGGTGTGCGCCGTGCGTTTGGTTGCTCACGCAAGCAGATAGTGTTTCAGATAATTGGTGAAAACATGTTCATAACGCTTATTGCCGGTATTCTCGGATTGCTCATGAGCGTGGTGTTCTCCTACCTGTGCAACTCGCTGTTGTTCTCCGAGCCTTATGGCAGTACATTCAATCCTCCTGCAGTCGATGCATCGATGCTCATTCAGCCGTCGACATTCCTGTGGGCGTTGCTGTTCTGCTTCATCCTGAATGTGCTTAGCAGCGGCATTCCCTCGCTGCGAGCATCACGCACCGATATAGTCAAGGCTCTTAACGGCAACAAACATTAATTCGTCACGACAATGTTCAAGAAACTTTTTACACAGATAAAGAATGAGTGGCGCAGCAATCTGTGGCTCGCTCTCGAGATGCTCATAGTAAGCGTGGTGCTGTGGTTTGTAGTCGACTATTTCTATGTCACGATCTACAACTACAATCTTCCGCGAGGCTTTGATGCAAGCAATTGTTATAGAATAGGTGTGGCACAGCTCACCGACAAGAGTCCCGAATACATTCCCGATCGTTCAGGCGATGAAATCAGGCAGGATGTTGAAACACTGCTGAGCCGCATAAGAATGCGTCCTGAGGTGGAATTTGTGTCGTTATCGTCAAATTCCTATCCCTACAACGGATCCAATAGCGGAACATCGATAAGATACGACACTATATACCCACGTAATTTTGCGGTGTATCGCAATGTCACACCCGACTTTGTGCAGGTGTTCCGTTACGAGGGCGCTCGCGGAGAAACTCCGGCCCAACTTGCCGAGATGCTCAACAGGGGCGAGGTGTTGATTTCCGACAATCTCTTCATGTATGACAACGTTAAAGGCGTAGACATCGTAGGCGAGGGATTGTATCTCGACGGTGACACTACACGTACCTATCGCATAGGTGCTGCGCTCAATGAAGTGCAGTATAACGACTACGGCGGATGGGGCGACGACCTCACACTGGTGGTTTCACGCGATGTCATCGACTATGGTCAAGAGTATTGTGTGCGTGTAAAGGAGGGCTATACCAAGGATTTCATTAAAAATTTCATGGATGATGCCGACAGGCTCTATCGCGTGGGCAACTTCTACATCACCGATGTAAAGTCGTTCGACCAGATACGTGACAATTACCAGCGTTCATATACCAACCAGATAAGAAACTTCTGTGTGGGCATGGGCTTCCTGTTGCTCAACATTTTCCTCGGACTGCTCGGAACTTTCTGGTTCCGCACCCAGCAGCGTGTCAGCGAAATAGCCATACGCATGGTCAACGGCGCAACACGAAGCTCGATATTCGGCCGCCTCATAGGCGAGGGACTGTTGATACTTACCGTAGTGACGGTGGTTGCAATAGGCTTCGATATACTCATATCCTATCTTGAACTCAACCAATGGCTTAACGGCAACAAATATCTTTCATGGGGACGCACTTCGCTGTGTGTGCTGATATCCTATGTGCTGATGGCCATAATGATAAGTGTAGGTATCGCTTTCCCGGCTTATCGTGCAATGCACATCCAGCCTACTGAAGCCCTGCATGATGAATAACGACTGACAACCGATAATGAAACAATTCTTTAGGCAGACATTCAATCTGCTTGCCGAAAACAAGCTGCACTCGTCGATCGTGATTGTAGGCACGGCCGTTACAATGGCGTTTGTGATGATGGTGGTGATGACATTTGATTTCCGTGCGGCTGACCTCGCTCCCGAGAGCCACCGCAGCCGCACGGTCTACATGTCACCGGGCCACATCAACATGGTCGACGGCACCAATCACTCCTCGGGCATGGGCAAGATTCCGTTTGACGCGCTGTTTACGGCCTGTCCCGGAGTCGAGCTGGCCACGTGGAGCGGCTATCTGGCCGAGTCGTCGGTGTCGATGCCCGGCGGTGCCGACAAGCATCGTTTCTTTGTCAACGATGTGGCCGCCAACTGGTTTGACATGTTTGACTACAACTTTATTGCCGGCAAGCCGTTTATCGAAGCCGAGTATGACGGTCATCCGCGTGAGGCTGTGGTGAGCCGCACTGTTGCACGCAAGCTTACGGGCGGTGACCCTGCCTCGATCGTCGGGCGTGAAATTCTGGTGAATTTCCGCCCGGTCAAGGTGACGGGCGTGTATGAGGATGTGAGTCAGGTGTTTCAGACTGCCTACAGCGATGTGCTGCTGCCGTTTACCGGTGAGAAGAACGTAGCAATGGGCGGCTTGGCGGGTCGCCGCCGGGGTGTGCTGCTGCTCGCTCCCGGAGCCGATGTCGACGATGTGGCCCGTGAGGTGGCGAGGCGTGAGGAGATGCTCAACTCCCGTGGAAGTGATTTTGTGTTCCATCTGGAGCGGTTGTACAACCATGTCGACTACACCTTCTTCCGCGATGCGATGATAAATCCGCGTCTTGTCTACGGACTTCTCATAGCCGTGCTGCTGATAGTGCCCGCGCTCGGACTGTCGGGGCTGATCAACGCGCAGATGCAGTCGCGCCTCGGCGAGATTGCAATCCGCAAGGCCTACGGAGCCACCAATCGTGGCATAATGGGCCGATTGTTTGCCGAGAATCTTGTAGCTACATTCATCGGAGCGGTCATCGGTTACATCCTGTCGTGCCTGCTCGTGTGGGCATGCCGCCGGTGGATATTTGCCGAGATGACCGACCGCATGTCGGGAACGATGGGCGACATAGGCCTTGACGGCAGCCTGTTTGTGCATCCTGTCATAGCCCTTTACGCCCTTGCGGCCTGCCTTGTGTTTACCACGGTTGCCACGGTGGTTCCCGCATGGATGTCGACTCACCGCAGTATTGCAATAACCTTGAAAGGAGGAGAGTGACGATTATGTTCAATCAAGTATTAAAGCAGTTGTGGAACGCGCGTCGTTCAAATGCCTGGATATGGGCGGTGCTGCTCGTGGTGAGCGTGCTGCTGTGGTTTGCGCTCGACATTATATATAATTATGAGGCCGCAGCCCGCAAGCCGCTCGGATATGATGTCGACGGCCTGTACAACATCGAGCTGCGTTACAACTGGACCACCAATGCCGACTCAACCCTGGATGAGGACAACCGGACCATATACAATCTCATAAAGGACTATCCGCTTGTCGACAAGATATGCTATTACAGGGGCGACGAGCCGTTCAGCGACAACCGCATGTATGAGGGATTCACGCCTCACAGCGATTCAACGTTCACGGTGTCAACCTTTATTAGGCTTGTCAGTCCGGAGTTCTTCGATGTCTACAACGTAAAGCCGATCTACGGCTCAATCGACAGCGAGCATTGGTCGCAGGGTGAGTATCCCGTGCCGGTGGTCATGACACGCGAGTTGGCCGACTCGGTGTTTGGCGATGCATCCCGGGCGGTAGGCAAGACCTGCTACAACCCCTACTATCTGATGGCCAACATTTCGACCAACTACAAGGTGGTGGCGGTGGTAGCCGATCAGAAGCCTTTCGGCTACAGCCGTTACGAGAAGATGATCTACATGCCCAATCAGCCTGAGGCGTTGCCCTACAGCAACATCGTCGTGAGTGTCAAGCCCGAGAATCGCGCCACGTTTGCCGAGAAGTTCTATGCCGACATGCGTCAGCCTCTTGAACGCGGTGTATTCTACCTGCTCGGAGCCGAGCCGTTGTCGGCCAGGAAGGAAGCCTACGACCTGTCGCACGGAACGGTCAACTACCTCAACACTACCTACATTTTCATCGCGTTTTTCATGTTCATGGTATTCCTTATCGTGCTCGGCTCGTTTATGATGCGCACGCGTCGCCGCCGCTGCGAGATAGGTGTACGCATGGCCATGGGCAGCTCACGCCGAATGGTGATGCTGCAGCTGATGGGCGAGGGGCTACTGCTGCTTGCACTGGCATTGCTGCCGGCGCTTGTCGTGGCACTTAACATTATCAACGCCGACATCACGGTGAACACGTTGACCGACATGTCGGCACTGCTGTTCATCGTAACCTTTGGCACTGCGGCGCTGCTGCTTGCGCTGGTGATTGTGGCTGCGATATATCCGTCGGCCCGTAAGGCCATGAATCTTGACCCGGCTGAAACACTGCATGATGAATGAAAACCCGTTAAATAAATTACCGATTATGAAACTGAACAAGATATTTGCCTGCCTGCTTGTGGCCTCCGCGGCCTGGCAGGGCGGTTACGCGCAGGAAACCAAGCGTAACATAACACTTGAGGAAACCATCAACCTGGCCCGCGCACAGAGCGTGAACGCCGCTGTGGCGCTTAACGAGCTAAAGGCCGCTTACTGGGAATATCGCACTTTCCGCGCCGATCTGCTTCCCGAGGTCAATTTCTCGGCTAAGTTGCCGGGCTACTATAAGAGCTACTCACCCTATCAGCTCGACGACGGTTCCTACACATTTGTGCGCAACAACTACATGCAGATGAACGGTGAGCTGTCGATTTCACAGAACATCTGGTTTACGGGCGGTACGCTGTCGCTCAACACCTCGCTCGACTTCCTGAAGCAGCTCGAGGGCGACAAGTACAACCGATTCATGTCGATTCCCATCGCGCTGACATTGAATCAGCCCATATTCGGCGTCAACCACATCAAGTGGAGCCGCCGCATAGAGCCGGTGCGTTACGAGGAGGCCAAGGCCGCGTTCCTGTCGGCAACCGAGCAGGTGGCCATGACTGCGATAAACCACTTCTTCAATCTGCTGATGAGCAAGGAGAGCGTCAATGTGGCCAAGCAGAATCTCGCCAACGCCGAGAAGCTCTATGAGGTTGCGCTGGCAAAGCGGCAGATGGGTCAGATAAGCGAGAACGACCTGCTGCAGCTTGAGCTAAACAAGCTTAACGCCCAGTCGACCCTTACCGACAGCGAGAGCTCGTTGAAAAACAATATGTTTCAGCTGCGTTCATTCCTCGCCCTTGACGAGTCGGAGGATCTTGAGCCGGTGTTGCCCGGCACAGTGCCCGAAGTGATGGTACACTATGACGATGCGCTCGATAAGGCGCTTTCCAACAACTCATTTGCCAAGAACATCCGTCGCCGTCAGCTTGAGGCCGATTACGAGGTGGCCAGGGCAAAGGGCAATCTGCGCCAGATAACGCTGTTTGCTCAGGTGGGATACACCGGAACCGCCGATAACTTTGACATGGCCTACAGCGGGTTGAAGGACAACCAGATTGTGGAGGTGGGATTCAAGATTCCCATCCTGGACTGGGGAAAACGCCGCGGACAGGTGAAGGTGGCCGAGAGCAACCGCGAGGTGGTGGAGAACCGTCTGCGTCAGGAAACGATGGATTTCAACCAGAACCTCTTCATCCTCGTAGAGCGTTTCAACAATCAGCGCGCACAGCTCAATATCGCCGACATGGCCGACCAGATAGCACAGAAACGCTACAACACCAATGTGGAAACCTTCATGATAGGCAAGATTTCGACTCTCGACCTCAACGATTCGCAGGCCAAGAAGGATGAGTCGAGAAGGGACTACATCAATGAACTCTTCTACTACTGGTACTACTACTATCAGTTGAGGAGCGTGACGCTGTGGGATTTCGACAGCAGCACCAGCATTGACGCCGACATTGAATCGATAATTAAACATTGAAAAAATAGGCCGATAGGGTTGAAATGAGTAAATTTGCACCGATGATACTTATAATTGACGATGATAGGGCGGTGTGCCTGTCGCTTGAGCTGCTGTTGAAGCGTGCCGGCTATGAAGTGACTTCGGTAAGCAATCAGGCCGATGCCATTGACTATGTTCGCGGCAACTCTCCGCAGCTGGTGTTGATGGACATGAACTTCTCGCGTTCGACTTCGGGTGACGAGGGGCTGATTCTGCTCCGTCAGGTAAAGCTGTTTCGCCCGGCCGTCCCTGTAATCCTCATGACGGCATGGGGCAGCATTCCCCTTGCGGTGCAGGGCATACAGGCGGGTGCAAGCGACTTCATCACCAAGCCGTGGAACAATCAGCTGCTTCTACAGCGCATAAGCACGCTGCTCGACATCGCCGGCCGTGACGATGAGGGCGGGGCGGCGGTTGACTCCGATGGATTTGACCGCTCGTTCATCATCGGCAACAGTCCCGAGCTGCTTGCCGTGCTCGACACCATCAAGAGGGTGGCCAAGACCGACGCCTCGGTGCTGATAATGGGCGAGAACGGAACCGGAAAGGAGCTGATAGCCCAGGCGCTCCATGTCAACAGCCGACGCAAGAGCAAGCCCTTTGTCAAGGTGAATCTCGGAGGTGTGTCACACTCGCTGTTTGAGAGCGAGATGTTCGGACACAAGAAGGGTGCCTTCACGGGTGCCACCGCCGACCGTGAAGGGCGCTTCTCGGTGGCCGACAAGGGCACGATATTCCTCGACGAGATCGGCGACCTCGACATGAGCTGTCAGGTGAAGCTGCTCAGGGTGCTTCAGGAGCACACTTTCGAGGTGCTCGGCGAGAGCACTCCGCGCAAGGTCGACATAAGGGTGGTGTGTGCCACCAATGCCGATTTGGCGCAGATGGTGCGTGACCGCACATTCCGCGAAGACCTTTTCTACCGCATAAATCTTATTACCGTGACGCTGCCTCCGCTGAGGGAGCGTCGAAGCGACATTCCGCTCCTCGTGCGCTACTTTGCCGACGAGATATGCCGCCTCAACGACATGCCGCCGGTGAAGATAGCCAAGACGGCGATGAGCTATCTGTCGAAGTTGCCCTATCCGGGCAACATTCGCGAGCTTAAGAATCTGGTCGAGCGCACTCTGCTCGTGGGTGGAGCCGATGAGCTGAAGGCGTCGCACTTTGAGCGTCAGTATGCGCAGCAGTCGTCGGAACTGCCCGGCAAGATGATGTCGCTCAACGGCCTCACGCTCGATGAAATCGAGAAGCGCACGATTGTCGACGCGCTTGAGAAGTACAACAACAATCTGTCGCAGGTGGCACAGGCGCTCGGCATAACCCGCCAGTCGCTCTACCGCCGCATGGAAAAATACCACATCGGCCTATGAAGCTGAGATGGATGTTTGCTCTCGTTGCCTTGATGGTTATCGCTGCGGGTGTCATCCTTGCGATGACCCTCAATGAAGTGTCATCGCAATGGGTAGTCTACATCGTCGAGGGCATAATGCTATTCTGTCTTGTCGTGCTGCTTTTGTTCTATCGCACGACAATGCGACTGATAAGGTCGGTGTCCAACGGTATGGACCTGCTTCGCGAACAGGATTTCAGCAGCCGTCTTGCCCACGTAAACCAGCGTGAGGCCGACCGCATAGTCGATGTGTTCAACCGCATGATGGACAGCTTGAAAAACGAGCGGTTGAAGCTGCGTGAGCAGAATCATTTCCTTGACCTGCTCATAGGTGCGTCGCCGATGGGAATATTGATATTCGACCAGTCGGAGGTAATAACGATGGGCAACAAGGCCGCCGCGTCGTTTTTCGGCTATGACGACAGCAGCGACCTGATAGGGCGCAAGCTCATAGGCATTCCGTCGCCACTTGCCGCAGTGATAAAGGGCATGCAGCCCGAAACGATAGAAACTGTGCGCCTCAGCAACTCCAAGATATACCGCTGTTCGCGGCTGTCGTTCATGGACAGCGGATACGCCCACCCGTTTGTGCTCATCGAGCATCTTACATCCGAAATGGTCAAGGCCGAGAAGAAAGCCTACGAGAAGGTGATAAGGATGATAGCCCACGAGGTCAACAACTCGGTGGCCGGCGTAAACTCCACGCTCGACACCGTGGCTTCGATGCTCGAGGAGGAGAGCGACGACGCGCTGCACGCCACGGCCGATGTGCTGAGGGTGTGTCAGGAGCGTTGCTTGACCATGAGCCGGTTCATAACTTCCTATGCCGATGTCGTGAAGATACCCGAAGCCAACCTGATGCTTACCGACCTCAACGAGCGTGTGTATGCCTGCAAGGAGTTCATGGAGAGCATGTGCAACGAGCGTGACATACGCCTCCACGTGCAGCTGTGTGACGAGTGTGTGCAGGTTAAGATCGACAACGTGCTCTTTGAGCAGGCCCTTGTCAACATCCTCAAGAATGCCATCGAGAGCATCGGCAGCGACGGCGATGTCTACATCACCACCACCGCCAAACCGGCCACACTCACTATTGCCGACAACGGGGCCGGCATAAGCCCCGACATAGAAAACAAGCTTTTCAGCCCCTTCTTCTCATCCAAGCCCGACGGACAGGGGCTCGGATTGATATTTATCAGCGATGTGCTCACAAAACATAATTGTTTGTTCTCGTTACGTACTTTTGATGACGGACTTACTCGCTTCAGTATAAGGTTTAAATGATGCGTAATCCCCCGTTCCCGGCGTTAACAAATATTGGGGGAACTGGGGCTAAGTTAAATTTTAACACTTGCGGCGTCAACTTTAACTGATTATAGATGTTATTAAGGTAACTAACGATACTTTCACTTATTTTAAAGACTAACAATTATGAAGAAGTATTTACTTGCGCTGTGCGCTATAATGGGAATCTTTACTGCCGCTCAGGCTCAACGTACTGAATTGACTGTAAGCTACGGCGGATACACTCAGATGGATGCCATGGATTGCCATGACGGCGGTCATGATGTTAACACTGCCTGGGGTGCTCTTAACGTGGGCGTGAATTTCAATGTAGCTCCCAACTTCTGGATTGGCCCTTCCTACACTTTCTCAAGCACTACGCGCAAGCACAATTCCGACAACAAGTTCTACTATCACGCAATCATGCTTAACGGTCGTTACAACTATTACCGCAATTCAATCGTGACATTGTACTGTAAGGGCGGTATCGGAACAATCATCTCGCACCAGACATGGGATGACAGCTCCAAGAACAACGGCTACTTCGCATTCCAGATCAACCCGCTGGGTGCTCAGGTGGGCATAAGCAATGTCGTTTCGATGTTTGGCGAGCTTGGTTTCGGTGCTCAGGGTTTGCTTCAGGTCGGATTCAAGTTTAATCTGTAATACTCTATTTATTGTCGATTCAAGGCGGATTGCTTGGCAACCCGCCTTTTTTGTGTTGCGGAGCAGGTGTGAATATGAAAATTTGTTAAATGTGCAAGTGTAATCAATCATGGGTTGTAAATGAATGTTAACCCGTGGCTCGATTTCTCGCGTTTAGCTGTTAAATAATAAGGTAAGTGTATAACTTTGTCGCTAAATTTTGTATTTATGCCAAATATATTGACAAGCTTAATAGGCAAGCAAACCTTGAAGTACGGCGAGCGCGCTGCATTTAGCTTTAAGGCTGAGCCGCAGGGAAAGTGGATTGACACATCCTGGAATGAATTCAGCCACAAGGTCGACATGGCTGCATGCTCATTAGAGATACTGGGCATGGAACCGGAGGCTACTGTTGGAGTCTTCTCGGCCAACCGTCCTGAGATACTTATTACCGATTTCGCCGCCTTTGCCAACAGGGTGGTGCCGGTTTCCATATACTCGACAAGCAGTGAGGAGCAGGTTGAATACATAGTCAACGATGCCCGCATCAATATGCTCTTTGTGGGAAACGAGGAGCAGTATCACATAGCCCGAAAGGTTCAGAAACGCAGTCGTCACATTCAGCAGATTGTAGTGTATCAGAACATAAATCTGCAGCCCGACGATTGCCGCACGATGACATTTGAGTCATTTCTGAAACTCGGAGAGGCCGCAGGTGAGTCATGTCACGAAGTCGTTGAGTCACGCAGGTCGTCGGCCACAGGAAGCGACCTTGCAACTCTGCTCTATACTTCGGGTACTACCGGTGAGCCCAAGGGTGCGATGCTTACTCACGACTGCTTCAATGCCGCGCTTGACATTCACCTTGAGCGATTGCCGATGTTGTCTGACAAGTATACTTCGATCTGTTTCCTTCCGTTGAGTCACATCTTTGAGAAGGCGTGGACATTCTTCTGCCTGTTGAAGGGCATGAAGGTGTACATCAACCATGACCCGCGTGACATCCAGAATTCGATACGCGAGGTGCATCCTACATGTATGTGCAGTGTGCCGCGTTTCTGGGAGAAGGTCTACGCTGCGGTTCAGGCCAAGATTTCACGCATGAATCCGTTGCAGAAGCTGCTCGTGAAGCGTGCTCTTAAAGTGGGTGCCCGTCGCAACCTTGATTATGTGCGCCTCGGCCGCAAGGTTCCGGCATGGCTTGCCGCACAGTACCGTTTCTACGACAGCAAGGTGTTTGCGCCCATGCGTAAGGTGATAGGCATTGAGCACGGAAACATATTCCCGACCGCCGGCGCTCCGCTGTCGGCCAACATCGTGGAGTTTCTGCACTCGTGCGGTATAAACATCGTGATAGGTTACGGCTTGTCGGAAACCACCGCCACCGTTACGTGCTTCCCCACCGTGGGCTACGAGATAGGCACCGTGGGCACCGTACTTCCGCGAATACAGGTGAAGCTCGGCGCCGATAACGAGATACTGGTCAAGGGCCCCACCGTGATGACGGGTTACTTCAACAAGCCCGAGGAAACAGCCAATGCGTTTACCGAAGACGGATGGTTCCGCACAGGCGATGCCGGAGTGATCGACGACACCGGCGCACTCATCCTCACCGAGCGCATAAAGGACCTGTTCAAGACCTCCAACGGAAAATATATCGCTCCGCAGGCTATCGAGAGCCGTCTGGGCGAGGACAAGTACATCGAGCAGGTGGCTGTGATAGGCGACCAGCGTAAGTATGTGACTGCGATTATAATACCCGCCTTTGAGGCTCTTAAGGAGTATGCCCGCAAGAAGAAGATTCAGTACAAGTCGGTCTACGACCTTGTCAACAACAGCGAGATACGCCGCATGATACAGGAGCGCATCGACAAGCTTCAGAACGGATTTGCCAACTATGAGAAGGTGAAGAAGTTCACGCTGCTGCCCAAGGAGTTCTCGATGGAAACCGGCGAGCTCACCAATACGCTTAAGATACGCCGTCCGGTGATCAATCGCAAGTACGCTCACGAAATCGAGGCGATGTACGCTCAATAATTGACGAATTACATTTTTTCAACAAAACAACATATACATATAAATTTGCTATGATAACTTTCGAGCAGCTAAAAGAGACGATAGAGCGCAAGGATGCGCTGGGGAGGTATCTTTGACATCGACAGCAAGCGTGTCGAAGTAGAAGAGGAGGAGTTGCGCACTCATGTACCCGATTTCTGGGAACATCAGAAGGAGGCGCAAGCCCAGATGAAGAAAGTAAAAGAGCTGCACCAGTGGATTGACGGCTACGATGAAATAGACAAGGCGGTGGGCGAGCTGTCGCTTGCATGGGACTTCCTGAAGGAGGGACTCGTGGAGGAGAGCGAGCTTGACACAATGTATGCCGATGTGATTTCAAAGCTGGAGGCCATGGAGCTGCGTAATATGCTGCGCCGCGAAGAGGACTCTCTCGGTGCGGTATTGAAGATAAATTCAGGCGCGGGCGGAACCGAGAGCCAGGACTGGGCGTCGATGTTGATGCGAATGTATCTGCGTTGGTGCGAGTCCAAGGGCTATAAGACCGCCATTGCCAACATTCTTGAAGGTGATGAGGCTGGAATAAAGTCGGTTACGATTGAGGTCGACGGACCGTTTGCCTACGGTTACCTTAAGAGTGAAAACGGTGTGCACCGTCTTGTGAGGGTGTCGCCCTACAATGCACAGGGTAAGCGAATGACATCGTTTGCCTCGGTGTTTGTCACTCCGCTTGTCGACGACACAATCGAAGTGAAGGTTGAGCCTGCGTTACTGTCGTGGGACACTTTCCGAAGCGGCGGTGCCGGCGGTCAGAATGTGAACAAGGTTGAGTCGGGCGTGCGCCTGCGCTATCAGTTTACCGACCCCTATACCGGCGAGAAGGAGGAGATTCTCATTGAAAACACCGAAACCCGCGACCAGCCCAAGAACAAGGAGAACGCCATGCGTCAGTTGAGGTCGATACTCTATGACAAGGAACTCCAGCATCGTCTTGCCGAGCAGCGTAAAATCGAGGACGGCAAGATGAAAATCGAGTGGGGCTCGCAGATAAGGAGCTACGTGTTTGACGACCGACGGGTCAAGGATCATCGCACCAATTGGCAGACGAGCGATGTGAACGGCGTGATGGACGGTGATCTTGACGGATTTATAAAAGCCTATCTTATGGAATTTGCCGCTGAAGGCGACAATGCTTAATGTGGGATGACAAAGGACAAACTTACTATAGTTAAGGTTGGCGGAAAGATTGTCGAGGAGGAAGAATCCTTGCGTCAGCTTCTTGCCGACTTCGCCTCGATAGAGGGATTCAAGCTTTTGGTACACGGTGGGGGACGGTCGGCCACAAAAGTGGCTGCCGACCTCGGCATCGAAACCAAGATGGTCGACGGACGAAGGATTACCGACGACGACATGCTCAAGGTGGTGACGATGGTCTATGGCGGCCTTGTCAACAAGAGTGTCGTTGCACGACTGCAGTCGCTCGGAGTGGATGCTCTGGGAATGACCGGTGCCGACATGAACATAATATTGAGCCGCAAGCGCCCGGTAAAGAGTGTCGACTACGGCTGGGTGGGCGATGTTGAGCGCGTCAACGGCGAGGCTCTTTCAGCGCTGATACGCTCGGGCGTGGTGCCTGTTATCGCTCCTCTGACTCATGACGGTGAGGGACATCTGCTGAACACCAATGCCGACACGATGGCCGGCAGCACGGCGCGGGGGCTTGCTCCTTACTTCGATGTGCGCCTTGTGTTCTGTTTTGAAAAGCCCGGAGTGTTGCGTGACGAAAACGATGACGATTCGGTGATAGCGCGAATCGACCGAGCCGCTTTCGGTCAACTTAAAAATGAGGGAATTGTGAGCGGAGGGATGCTGCCTAAACTTGAGAATGCTCTTGATGCAATAGACTCGGGTGTAAGCGAGGTTATCATCACAAAAGCATCGTCACTCGGCAATCTTGATGCCGGAACCCACATTGTAGATAACAAAATGATATAATTTTTTGTGTAAAAGAAGTTTTTAGCTAATTTTGCAGCGAATTTAAGAAAAACGGTAATCTATGAGAATTGCTATTGTAGGAGCGAGTGGAGCTGTAGGTCAGGAATTCCTGAGAGTGCTCGACGAGCAGAATTTTCCGATTGACGAGTTATTGCTTTTCGGCTCAAGCCGCAGTGCAGGACGCAAGTATACTTTCCGAGGAAAGGATATCGTAGTCAAGGAGCTCAAGCATAACGATGACTTTGAAGGCGTTGACATCGCCTTTACATCGGCAGGAGCCGGCACTTCGCGTGAATATGCTTCAACTATTACAAAGCATGGAGCTATCATGATTGACAATTCAAGCGCATTCCGCATGGACGAGGATGTGCCTTTGGTGGTTCCTGAGGTTAACGGTGATGATGCATTCAACACTCCCCGTAACATAATAGCAAATCCCAACTGCACCACAATCCAGATGGTGGTCGCTCTCAAGCCCCTCAACGACATTTCGCCCATAAAGCGCGTGCATGTGGCAACCTATCAGGCAGCCAGCGGCGCAGGTGCGGCTGCAATGGACGAGCTTATGGAGCAGCATGCGCAACTTGTGCGCGGCGAAGAGCCCACGATTGAGAAGTTTGCCTATCAGCTCGCTTACAATGTCATCCCTCAGGTCGATGTGTTCACCGACAACGGTTACACCAAGGAGGAGATGAAGATGTATAACGAAACCAAGAAGATTATGCATGCTCCCTCGCTCGATGTGAGCGCAACCTGCGTTCGTGTCCCCGTGATGCGTGCTCACTCCGAATCAATCTGGATTGAAACCGAACAGCCTATTTCGATAGAGCAGGCCCGTGAGGCATTGAGCAACGCCGAAGGAGTCGTAGTGCTTGACGATCCCGCACAGAAGAAATATCCCATGCCCCTTGATATAGCCAACGAGGATCCCGTATACGTGGGTCGTCTTCGCAAGGACTTGACTTGCGCTAACGGACTTTCGTTCTGGGTGGTTGGCGACCAAATCAAGAAAGGCGCAGCACTGAATGCAGTGCAGATTGCCCAATACATGATTGCCCACGGCAAGAAATTTTAGGCAATAATTGGAAAGAACCTCTGTACAAATAAGATTTATATTAATTTAAGCCTTTATTTTATTAAGGAAGGGAGTCGGCGAGAGCCGCTTCCCTTTTTTGTTATTGCGAAAAAATGTTTAATTTTGTAACAGTAAAAAATATCGAGCCACAATTATGATGCTTAAAGCGACTTTGCCCCTGGTGACTGATCCGGTACTGATATTCTTCATCGTACTGGTCATAATTCTGCTCGCACCGCTGTTGCTTAACAAGTTGAAGATTCCCCACATCATAGGAATGATTGTGGCGGGTATTGTCGTGGGCCCTTACGGAATAGGATTGCTTGAGCGTGACGCCAGTTTCGAGATATTCGGTCAGGTGGGTATCCTGTACCTTATGTTTCTTGCGGGAATCGAGATTGACATGTATCATCTCAAGAAGAATCTAAGCAAGGGACTGTGTTTCGGAATGTACACCTTCATGGTGCCTATGATAGTGGGTACGCTCACATCGGTTTATCTGCTGCACTTCGACTGGCTCACTTCGATATTGCTGGCTTCGATGTATGCTTCCCACACTTTGATAGCCTATCCGATAGTTTCTCGTTTCGGACTCACCAAGTCGCCGGCTGTCATCATAACCATCGCCGGTACCATCGTTACGGTGCTTGGCGCGTTGATTGTGCTTGCCGGGGTTGTGGGCATCTACAACGAGGGATCGTTCAATGTAGCCGACCTGCTCAAGCTGTTGCTGATGCTTGTCGTCTACTGTCTTGTGATAGTATATGTGTTTCCCCGCCTCACTCGGTGGTTCTTTAAGAAGTATAGCGACAATGTGACGCAGTTCATATATGTGCTTGCAATGGTGTTCCTCGCCAGCTATTCGGCCAAGATGATAGGGCTTGAAAGCGTGCTCGGAGCCTTCTATGCCGGTCTTGTGCTGAACCGTTACATCCCCAACATGTCGTCGCTGATGAACCGCATCGAGTTTGTGGGTAACGCCATCTTCATTCCATACTTCCTTATAGGAGTGGGCATGCTGATAAATGTCAATGTCATCGTGTCAAACTGGAACACCGTCTACGTGGCGGTGGTGATGTCGGTTGTCGCCACGCTGGTTAAGTGGCTTGCCGCGTGGCTCATGCAGAAGAGCTATCGCATGACCTCGACCGACCGCAACATGATGTTTGGCCTATCCAACGCTCAGGCGGCCGCTACTCTTGCAGCCGTGATGATTGGTTTCAACATAGGCATCTTTGACGAATCGGTGCTTAACGGAACGATTGTGATGATACTCGTCACCTGTGCCGTGTCGTCGATAGTGACCGAGCGAGCCGCCGCCAAGATGAAGCTCGATATGCTGCGTGACGATAACTCGTCGCAGATGTCGAGTGAAAACCGCACATGTCACACCCTTATTTCGGTTGCCAATCCCATAACCGCTTCATCGCTTGTAGACCTTGCCATACTGATGCGCAACGAACGCTACGGCAACAAGCTCTATGCCCTCCACGTGCGTAACGACAATTCGGCGGGCTCGAGAGCGATAGGCCGCAATTCGCTCGATGTAGCCGAACAGACGGCTGCAAGCGTCGACACCAAGCTCACGCCTATCGAGCGTTACGACCTGAATGTGGTGACCGGCCTTGTGAATACCATAGAGGAGCGTGACATATCGCAGGTAATCATAGGCATGCATCGCAAAACCACGGTGATAGACTCCTTCTTCGGCTCCAAGGTGGAGCAGTTGCTGAAGTCGACCAACAAGATGATTGTCATAACGCGATGCTTCATCCCGGTGAGCACGATAACGCGAATAGTGGTGTCGGTACCCGATAAGGCTCAGTTTGAAACCGGTTTCAAGGCATGGGTGATGACGATAGCCAATCTCGCCCGCCAGATAGGATGTCGCGTCATATTCTGTTGTCACCCCGAGGTGCAGCCCTACATCAGGGGCGTGTTGCGTCATGAGCGTTACGACATACGCAGTGAGTATCGCGATGTCGAGGAGTGGGATGACTTTGTACTGCTGGCCAACAGGATTCTTGACGATGACCTGTTTATCGTGATCAGCGCACGTCGCACATCGGTGTCGTTTAACTCGTCGATGGACGAGCTGCCGGGATTCTTGCAGAAATATTTCTCGCGCAACAACCTGATAGTGCTCTATCCCGAGCAGTTTGGCGATGAAGTTCCTCTCACATCGTTTGTCGACCCGTTGTCGAGTGACATATCGGGTGCTCCCGGCGGATTGTGGCTCACCATGGCAAGCTATTATCGTCGACTAGTGCAGTTGCGCAAGCGTTTCACCCACCGCAAGAGGGTTAAGAAGATAGACCTTTAGACTGTAGATGTCGACTCACGAAATGAATGTTTACGTAGCACCGCTTCAGGGGTTCACCGAAGCGCCTTTCAGGCATTGTCACGCATCGGTATACGGGGCCGCCGACCGATATTACACTCCTTTTTTGAGAATTGAGCATGGTGAGCCGCGTCATCGTGACATGAGGGATGTCACATCGCAACTGAACGACAATCATGATGTGGTTCCTCAGATAATATTCCGTGACATCGATGAATTTGACCTCCTGATAGGGGCATTGAAGGAGGCCGGTTGCCGCCGCGTCGACCTCAACATGGGGTGTCCGTTCCCGCCTCAGGTCAACAAGGGGCGTGGCGCGGGAGTGTTACGCAACAAGGCGTTACTTGAGAAAGTGGCTGAGCGGATTGACGCAGAGCGTGACATGACATTTTCGGTCAAGATGCGTCCCGGCATATCGGCTTACGATGAGTGGCGTGACATAGTGGACATCATAAACGCCATGCGTCTTGAGCACGTGACGGTGCATCCGCGTGTCGCAGCCTTGCGTTACGGCGGCAGTGTCGACATGGATGCGTTTGCCGCGATGTTCTCGCAATTGCAGCACCGGGTGGTGTATAACGGCGATATAATGTCACGTGACGATGCGGCGCGGATAGCCGATTCATTTCCCGGCCTTGACGGCATCATGATAGGGCGGGGTGTTCTTGCCTGTCCGTCGCTTATCGCCGAGATGCGCGAGGGCAGGGATTGGAGCAGTGAAGAGCGCGTCGATCACCTGTTGCAGCTTCACGCAGGGATATTCCAACATTACAGTACGACACTGTGCGGTGACGCACAGGTGTTGTCAAAAATAAAGCCGTTCTGGGAGTATCTCGAATGGGAGATAGGCCACAAAACGGCTAAAATGATCAAGAAGGCGACATCGATTGAAAAGTATGAAAAGGCTGTCGCCTCAATAGGGTGATTCTACTTGTAGGTTTCGGCTATTTCGTAGATTGAGTTGAAGATTTCGATGTCGACATCGGTAAGCTCGACATGGCGGCGTGCCATTACGCGGCGTGCAATGTCGAAGAATTTGGATAGCGACACATCGTTGAATCCTGCCGCTCCGCCTTCGCTGAACGATGCCACGAAGTTGCGCGGGAATCCCGAGCCGTGGATGTTGCAGCCCACGCCCACTACGGTGGCGGTGTTGAACATCGTGTTGATTCCGGCCTTGGTGTGGTCGCCCATGATAAGTCCGCAGAACTGAAGTCCCGTGCGCAGGAACCGGTGGGCGGGATAGTTCCAAAGCTTGGTTTCGGAATAGTCGTTCTTGAGGTTTGACGCCACGCAGTTGGCTCCGAGGTTGCACCATTCGCCTATTACAGCGTTACCGAGGAATCCGTCGTGACCCTTGTTGCTGTATCCGATCATGACGACATTGTTCAGCTCGCCTCCCACTTTGCAATAGGGGCCTATCGTGGTGGCTCCGTAGATTTTTGTGCCCATGTTGACATAAGCGTGCTCGCACAGAGCCAGAGGCCCGCGAATGCAGCTGCCTTCCATGATTTCGGCCTCACGGCCTATGTATATCGGGCCCTTGTTGACATTCAGTATTGCGGCTTCGGCCTTGGCTCCCTCTTCGAGGAATATCTTGGGCGTTCCGTCGGGGAAGCACGGGTCGCCGATGACGGTGCAGGTCGAGCTGAGCTTTTGGCTCTTGGCGTTACGTGTTATGGTCATGAAGTCGTCGAGAAGAGCCTGCTCGTTGAGCATGAATATGTCGGGAAGCATGTTTATGGCGAGGGGCGCTTCGGCGATTTCCAATGACTCGGCGGGGTTCTCGCCACGGTAGGCGATGGTCTTGCCCTTGCATGTCACGGCTTGTCCCGGATGGAGGTTCTCAAGCATCGTCACAAACTCGGGGGTGGGGCAAACGTTGCCGACTATGTGGTAGTCGTTGTCACGGTCGGCCTCGACGCGGGGATATTTTATCGAGAGGTATTCGGCCGTAGCATAGGAGTAGGTGCCGGGGAAGGCTTTTTCCCATTTCTGGCGGATGGTAAGTATTCCGAATCGGATATCGGATACGGGGCGCGTAAATGTGATGGGGAGAAGATTTTCACGCGTCGCAGTTTCATCGAAAAGAATAATGTTGCGCATTGTGATTGATGATGGTTTTAAATATGTGCAAACATAGCAAAAAAAAGCCGAATCGAGAAATTTGTCACCTTCAATAGCAATTTTTGACAGTGGCGATCCATAAGAGCCGGTAATATTTATTGTCGAACTGGCTCTAAACTTAATGACGGTTGGCGTGTTAATTAATTTAAGAAATAGATTTAACACAGAACGATTATGCACATGGCTGACGCATTGGTGTCGCCGGCAGTTGCCGGTGTCGCCGCAGTAGTATCGGTATCGCTATTGGTGGTCGCTGCGAAAAAAATACGCAAAGAATCATCGGACAGTAGTGTAGTGCCCCTGATGGGGGTGATGGGCGCATTTATATTCGCCGCACAGATGATAAATTTCACCATTCCGGGGACGGGGTCGAGCGGACACATCGTAGGAGGAATACTGCTCGGTGCAATACTCGGGCCATGGGCCGCGCTGCTGACGCTTGCATCGGTGCTTGTGGTCCAGTGCCTTATATTTGCCGACGGCGGCCTTATGGCGCTTGGCTGCAACATACTCAACATGGGAGTAGTGTCGACACTTATAGCTTATCCGCTGGTGTTCAAGCCCATTATGGGACACGGCACATCGACATGGCGCATGATTGTTGCGTCGATAGCCGCAAGCGTGGTGGGACTGGAACTTGGCGCCGTGCTCGTGACGCTCGAAACCGAACTCTCGGGAGTCACGGCGTTGCCTACTGGTGATTTCCTTGCATTGATGACATCGATACACCTGTTTATAGGAATCGGTGAGGGGCTCGCCACTGCCGCCGTGCTCTACTTTGTGCTGCGATACAAGCCTTCGCTTCTCGAATGTCGCGCCGAGGCCGGCGCAGGCCACCGCGGTCACTACGGCAAGGCCGCGATAGTGTTCATCAGCATCGCGCTGCTTCTCGGAGTGGCCTTTACGTGGATTGCATCGAGCAATCCCGACGGCCTTGAGTGGTCGATTGAGAATCTTACGGGAAGCAGTGAGCTGACCGGTGGAGTGGGGAGCAAAGTCGCCGACACCCTTGCGGGAGTTCAGTCCACGACATCACTGCTGCCCGACTACGACAGCACATGGTCGGGAATAATAGGGTGTCTTGTCGTCGTGGCCATAGTGTGGGTCGTGGCTTCGTTGCTCGGCCGACATCAGAGTGTGGGTTCCAAAGCCTAAACCTGTATGGGAGCGCTGGAAAAGGCATTGACCGAGCTGAACGAGGTGGAGCGAATGGCCTGCACGGGCAGTCGCATGCATTCGATCGACCCGAGGGCGAAGCTCATCGTGACGGTAATCTACATCGTTGCTGTGCTGTCGTTCTCCCTTGATTCGCCGGCGGGGATAATACTTTTCTGGGTGTTTCCGATAATAGTGAGCGCCATGTCGGGAATAAGCTACAATGCCGTTTTCGTCAAGTCGCTCTACACGCTCCCGTTCATAATGTTCATAGGCATATTCAACCCAATATTCAACCGTGAGCCCATGCTTTATATAGGTGACATGGCCATATCGAGGGGCTGGGTCGAGTTTGTGTCGATAATAATAAGAGGATTGCTGTCGGTTCAGGCCGTGCTGCTTCTTATAATGTCGACGGGGTTCAACCGGCTGTGTGCGGCTATGGGCAAGCTTGGTGTGCCGTCGATATTCACTACGCAGCTGATGCTGCTCTACCGCTACATATTCGTGCTGCTGGACGAGGCTTTGAGCATGGACCGCGCGAGGAAGTCACGCAGCTACGGGCGCAAGAAGTACGGGCTGAAGATGTGGGGCACGTTCATCGGGCAGTTGCTCCTGCGTACGGTAGAACGGGCCCAGCGCATACACCGGGCGATGTTGTCGCGAGGTTTTACGGGAAAGATATTGATGCGCGGCAACATGCACTGGCGGCTTAGCGACACGATTTACGTTGTCGTGTGGTGCCTTCTCTTTGCGGCGGGTCGCTTCTGCGATGTGTCGGGATTGTTTCCATTTACAAGATAGCCTGATATGAGTCACCACTATGTAAAATTTGATCACGTAAGCTACACCTATCCCGGAGGGTATGAGGCTCTCAAGGATGTGTCGCTCTACATAAGCCACGGTGAAAAGGTGGCCATAGTAGGAGCCAACGGCGCCGGAAAGTCGACGCTGATGCTCCATGTCAACGGGCTTCTTCAACCCACCTCGGGGAGCGTGACAATAGGTGACATCCCCATAACGAAGTCAACGCTTCCGATAATAAGGCAGACGGTGGGGCTCGTGTTCCAGAATCCCGACGACCAGCTCTTCATGCCCACCGTGGAGGAGGATGTGGCTTTCGGCCCCGTGAACATGAAGCTTCCCGAGGACGAGGTGGAGCGTCGCGTGGTGATGGCGCTCGAGGCGGTGGGTGCGACATCGTTGCGCAAGCGTGCGAGCTATCAGCTTTCGGGAGGGCAGAAACGCAGTGTGGCCATAGCCACCGTGTTGTCGATGGAGCCCGACATATTGGTGCTCGACGAGCCGTCGAGCAATCTCGATCCACATTCCCGCCGACTGATGATGGAGCAATTGCGCCGATTCAAGCACACCTGCATAGTGACAACCCATGACATCGACATGGTAAAGGAGCTGTGTGCACGCACCATAGTCATGGCCGAAGGGCGCATAATAGCCGACGGCGCTACAGAGGATGTGTTTCGTGACGAAGAGGTGCTGTGTCAGGGAGGCCTTGTGTGACATCACGGATGAACATAGCTCCGATGCCCGGTGTTATAATCAGTGGACATGAAGATGTCCACCACAGAGGATTGTAACAACCAAAACTAATATAATCATGACCGAAATCACTTATTTGGACCATAGCGGATTCGTGGTAACCTTGCCCAATGTAATAATGGTGTTTGACTACTATCGCGACCCCGCTCATGCTCTCCATAAAATTCTTGAGAAGAAAGCCGAGCTTCCTGTAATATTCTTTGTAAGCCACCATCACCATGATCACTACAATACCGGAATATTCGAGATAGCGCAGAATCATGAACGCACCTATGTGCTGTCGAACGACATATTGGCCGAAAAGGTTCCGTCGACACTCTCCGTTGCCGGAATGAGCGCAGGTGACATCCTGGAGAACCTTCCCGGCGGAATAAAGGTCAAGGCTTACAAGTCGACCGACGAGGGCGTTAGCTTCCTTGTCACGACAGCCGACGGAACCACCATATACCATGCCGGCGATTTCAACGACTGGCACTGGCAGGACGAGTCGACCGAGCGTGAGGCAAGAGTGGCCGACGAGCTATTCAAGAAGATTCTCAACCGCATAGCATCGGAAAACGACAGGATTAATATAGCCATGTTTCCTGTCGATGTAAGGCAAGGCAGCGACTTCGCCCGAGGCGCCAAGCTGTTCCTGAAGGCTATAAAGGTCGACGACTTCTTCCCGATGCACTTCGGCGGCGACTACAAAGAGGCTTGCGACTTCTCGGAATATGCCGAAAGTCCCGAAACGACATTCCATTGCCTGCATAAACCGGGCGAAACCGTGGAGCTCAGATAACAGGCATAAATAACGAAAGAATAACAGCGGCGGCAGTTGTGGAGCGACAATGCTTCATGGCGGCCGCCGCTCCATTTTGCGGCCCGGCCGACACGCCTGCGAGTGCGTCGAGGTGAAATAACGGCTAAAAGATGTTAAAGCATGCAAAATGCGACAAAACATCAATTCAAAAATAAACAAATCGATGCCGAAAAACGTTTTTCGCATTTTTAAGTTGGAAATATTTGGAAAATAGCAATTTAGTAGCTAACTTTGCAAAGTTTTTGAGGGCGATTATGTGCCGGGCAACGTATAATGTTGAATGACAATGCGGTAGCCGGCATCTATATGTATGCTGACAATAAACGAAACTATATAACGATAAAATAAAAATTTAAGTAAAACAAGAACTAAGATGCCTACAATTCAGCAATTAGTAAGAAAAGGTCGTGTAGCTCTTGAGGATAAGAGTAAGTCGCCTGCGCTTGACAGCTGTCCCCAGCGTCGTGGCGTATGCGTTCGTGTTTACACAACCACTCCCAAGAAGCCTAACTCAGCTATGCGTAAGGTAGCTCGTGTAAGATTGACTAACGGTAAGGAGGTTAACTCCTACATCCCCGGTGAAGGTCACAACCTTCAGGAACACTCGATCGTTCTCGTTCGCGGTGGCCGTGTTAAGGACCTCCCCGGTGTACGTTATCACATCGTTCGCGGAACACTTGACACAAGCGGTGTAAAGGATCGCACACAGCGTCGCTCAAAGTATGGAGCAAAGCGTCCGAAACCGGGAGCAGCACCCGCAGCAAAGGGCAAGAAGTAATTAACGGCCCTGCGCGATAAAGCTGAACAAAGAGATAAACAAAACCCAGTTATTTTACAACTTCGTTTTTGATTTATTGGCTTAGCAATTTCGGTTGAGTAAACGAGGCAAGAGAGCCGAGTTGAAGAAAGTAGAAAGCAACCAAGCAACCAAAAACAACAATTTAATTAACAAATGAGAAAAGCAAAACCCAAAAAGCGGGTTATCCTGCCGGATCCCGTTTTCAATGATGTGAGAGTATCAAAGTTCGTTAACCACTTGATGTATGACGGCAAGAAGAATACCTCTTACACAATATTTTATTCGGCTCTTGAAACTGTGAAGTCGAAGATGCCCAACGAAGAGAAGACCGCCCTCGAAATATGGAAGAAGGCTCTCGAAAACATCACTCCCCAGGTGGAGGTGAAGTCGCGTCGTGTAGGTGGTGCAACATTCCAGGTTCCTACTGAAATCCGCCCCGACCGTAAAGAGTCAATATCTATGAAGAACCTCATTCTTTACGCACGCAAGCGCGGTGGAAAGACCATGGCCGACAAGCTTGCAGCTGAAATCGTAGACGCATACAACGAACAAGGAGGTGCTTACAAGCGCAAAGAGGATATGCACAAGATGGCTGAGGCCAACCGCGCATTCGCACACTTCCGATTCTAATACATTATATGATTCACTAATATCTTTACGATAATGGCAAAAATAGACGATAACTTAAAATATACCCGTAATATCGGTATTATGGCTCACATCGACGCCGGTAAGACTACCACGTCGGAGCGCATCCTCTTCTACACCGGTTTGACCCACAAGATTGGTGAGGTTCATGACGGTGCTGCAACAATGGACTGGATGGAGCAGGAGCAGGAACGCGGTATTACAATTACTTCAGCCGCCACTACCACATTCTGGAAGTATGACGGTGACAAGTACAAAATCAACCTCATTGACACTCCGGGACACGTTGACTTCACTGTCGAGGTAGAGCGTTCGCTCCGCGTGCTTGACGGTGCCGTTGCCACTTTCTGCGCTGTAGGCGGTGTTGAGCCTCAGTCGGAAACCGTATGGCGTCAGGCCGACAAGTACAATGTACCCCGTATCGGTTATGTCAACAAGATGGACCGCTCGGGTGCCAACTTCTTCGAGGTTGTTCGTCAGCTCAAGGAAGTGCTCGGAGCAAATCCCGCTCCCATCCAGATTCCTATCGGTGCTGAGGAAACCTTCAAGGGCGTTGTCGACCTGATCACAATGAAGGCCATCTACTGGCACGACGAGTCAATGGGTGCCGACTACTCAGTAGAGGAAATCCCCGCCAACCTCCGCGACGAGGCCGAGGAGTGGCGCGACAAGATGCTTGAGAAGATCGCCGAATTTGACGATGACCTCATGGCAAAATATTTCGACGACCCCAGCACAATCACCGAAGAGGAGATTCGCAAGGCTCTCCGCGCAGCCACTCTTTCGATGTCGGTTGTTCCGATGATTTGCGGTAGCTCGTTCAAGAACAAGGGCGTTCAGTGCCTGCTCGATGCAGTCTGCGCATATCTTCCCTGTCCTACCGATGCCGGTGCAGTTGAAGGTCACGCAGTAGGCAACTCTGATGAGATACTCACCCGCGAGCCCTCAAGCGAAGCTCCCATGTGTGCTCTTGCGTTCAAGATTGCAACCGACCCCTATGTAGGCCGTCTTTGCTTCTTCCGCGTTTACTCGGGTAACATCGAGGCAGGAAGCTACGTTCTCAACAGCCGTTCGGGCAAGAAGGAGCGTGTTTCGCGTCTGTTCCAGATGCACTCCAACAAGCAGAACCCCAAGGAGATGATCGAGTGCGGCGATATAGGTGCCGGAGTAGGATTCAAGGATATCCGCACAGGTGACACCCTTTGCGCCGAGGATGCTCCCATCGTGCTTGAGGCTATGGAGTTCCCCGATCCCGTAATCGGTATCGCAGTAGAGCCCAAGACTCAGAAGGACCTCGACAAGCTCGGAGTAGGCTTGCAGAAGCTTGCTGAAGAAGACCCCACCTTCCGTGTTGAAACCAACGAAGAAACCGGACAGACCGTTATCTCAGGTATGGGTGAGCTTCACCTCGACATCATCATCGACCGTCTTCGTCGTGAGTTCAAGGTAGAGTGCAACCAGGGTCGTCCCCAGGTTACCTACAAGGAAGCAATCACCAAGCCCGTTGAGCTTCGCGAAGTATTCAAGAAGCAGACCGGTGGTCGTGGTAAGTTTGCCGACATCATCGTACGCGTAGAGCCCGTTGACGAAGGCTTCGAGGGCAACCTCCAGTTCATCGACGAGGTTAAGGGCGGTAACATTCCCAAGGAATTCATCCCCTCAATCCAGAAGGGCTTCCAGGCTGCAATGAAGAACGGTGTTCTCGCCGGCTATCCCGTAGAGCAGCTCAAGGTTACCGTAATCGACGGTTCGTTCCACCCGGTTGACTCTGACCAGTTGTCATTTGAGCTTTGTGCCATCCAGGCCTTCAAGAAGGCTTCGGAAAAGGCCGGTCCCGTGCTCATGGAGCCCATCATGAAGATCGAGGTAGTAACCCCCGAAGAGAGCATGGGTGATGTGATCGGTGACTTGAACAAGCGTCGCGGTCAGGTAGAGGGTATGGAAACCAGCCGCAGCGGTGCCCGTGTCGTAAAGGCCAAGGCTCCTCTCGCCGAAATGTTTGGTTACGTAACCGCATTGCGTACAATCACCTCAGGCCGTGCCACCAGCACAATGTCGTTCTCGCACTACGCTGAAGTAAGCAGCTCAATCGCCAAGAACGTACTCACTGAATGCCAGGGCCGTGTAGACTTATTGAAATAATACTTTATTAGAAACAATATGAGCCAAAAAATCAGAATCAAATTAAAATCTTACGACCACAACTTGCTCGACAAGTCGGCTGAAAAGATTGTAAAGACTGTAAAGGCAACCGGTGCGGTGATAAGCGGTCCTATACCTCTGCCCACCCACAAGCGCATCTTCACTGTAAACCGCTCGACTTTTGTAAACAAGAAGTCACGCGAGCAGTTCCAGCTGTCATCATTCAAGCGCCTCATCGACATCTACAACTCAACAGCCAAGACTGTTGACGCGTTGATGAAGCTTGAACTCCCCAGCGGCGTACAAGTTGAGGTAAAGGTCTAAATGAGATTTTAAAAGAAAAAGGTAATCATTAAAACAATCAAGAGAAATGCCAGGATTATTAGGAAAGAAAATCGGAATGACATCCGTTTTCAGTGCCGACGGTAAGAATGTACCGTGCACTGTTATCGAAGTAGGTCCTTGTGTAGTTACTCAGGTTAAGACAGTCGAGAACGACGGCTATGCAGCCCTTCAGCTCGGATTCGAGGACAAGAAGGACAAGCACACCACCCGTCCCGAGGCAGGTCACTTCAAGAAAGCCGGAGTAACCCCCAAGCGCCACTTGGCCGAGTTCAAAGGATTTGAAGGTGAGTACAACCTTGGTGACACCATTGGCGTTGACTTCTTCAACGAAAACGACTTTGTCGACATTGCAGGCACTTCAAAAGGTAAGGGCTATCAGGGTGTCGTAAAGCGTCACGGCTTCGGCGGTGTGGGTCAGGCTACCCACGGTCAGCACAATCGTCTTCGCAAGCCCGGTTCAATCGGAGCCTGCTCTTACCCCGCAAAGGTGTTCAAGGGCATGCGTATGGCCGGTCAGCTTGGTAACGAGCGCGTAACCGTTCAGAACCTTCAGGTTCTTAAGGTGATCGCCGACCACAATCTATTGTTGATAAAGGGTTCAATCCCTGGAAGTAAAGGTTCAATCGTATTAATTGAGAAATAATGGAACTCGCAATATATAATGTAAAAGGAGAAGACACCGGTCGCAAGGCACAGCTCAACGACGAGGTGTTTGCCATCGAAGCTAACGAGCATGCCGTTTATCTCGATGTAAAGCAGTATCTTGCCAACCAGCGTCAGGGCACACATAAGTCCAAGGAAAGAAGCGAAGTGTCAGGCTCAACCCGTAAGCTTCACAAGCAGAAGGGTGGCGGCGGCAGCCGTATCGGTGACATCAACTCACCCGTGCTCGTAGGTGGTGGCCGCGTGTTCGGTCCCCGTCCCCGCGACTATCGCTTCAAGCTCAACAAGAAGCTCAAGGCGCTCGCCCGTCGCTCAGCTTTGACCTATAAGGCTCAGGACAATCAGATAATCGTAGTGGAGGACTTCAACTTTGAAGCACCCAAAACTAAAGAATTTGTAAATTTTACTAAAAATCTACAACTCGCTGATAAAAAAGTACTTTTGGTTTTAAAAGACCAAAATAAAAACGTATATTTGTCGGCTCGAAATGTGCCCGGAGCGCAAATTATAACTGCTTCAGATGTAAACACTTATAGTTTGCTCAACAACAAAGCTATCATCCTTACCGAAGGTAGTCTTGAGGTAATTAACAATCTTTAAACAACATAGGAGGAAAATATTACAACAATGGAATTTGAAATAACACCTATCGTTACCGAAAAAGCGACTATGCTTACCGAAAAGCTTAATCGCTACACTTTCCGTGTTTCCCCCGAGGCCAACAAGTTCCAGATCCAGGACTTGGTAGAGAAGCTCTACGGCGTACACGTTGTTAAGGTTAACACGATGATAGTACGAGGAAAGAATAAGGCCCGCTACACCCGCAGCGGCCTTATCAAGGGTAAAACATCGGACTACAAGAAAGCCATCATCACGCTTGCTGATGGTGAAACTATTGACTTTTATAGCAATATATAATAAGAAATGGCAGTAAGAAAATTCAAGCCCACTACACCGGGGCAAAGACACAAGGTTATTGGCGTATTTAAAGGTACGATAACTGCCCGTACGCCAGAGAAATCTCTTACAGTCGGTAGAAAGGCTTCAGGAGGTCGTAACTCCGAAGGCCACCTAACCACCCGTTACCTTGGTGGTGGCCACAAGCGCAAATACCGTATCATAGACTTTAAGAGAACAAAAGACGGTGTACCCGCAGTGGTGAAGTCGATCGAATACGATCCCAACCGTTCGGCTCGTATCGCTCTTCTTTACTATGTTGACGGAGCAAAAGCTTACATAATTGCACCCAACGGCTTAAAGGTTGGCGACAAGGTGGTAAGTGGACCCGACGCAGCTCCCGAGGTAGGCAACGCTCTTCCCTTGAGCAAGATACCCGTAGGTACTGTTATCCACAACATCGAATTGCGCCCCGGCCAGGGAGCCTTCATGGTTCGCTCAGCCGGTACTTTCGCACAGTTGACTTCGCGAGAAGGGGA
Organism: Muribaculum gordoncarteri; assembly: GCF_004803695.1. NCBI lineage: Bacteria > Pseudomonadati > Bacteroidota > Bacteroidia > Bacteroidales > Muribaculaceae > Muribaculum > Muribaculum gordoncarteri. The sequence continues at coordinate 2,289,022 of NZ_CP039393.1, read as the reverse complement.
TTACGCAATTATCAAATTACCTTCAGGTGAGACACGTAAGATACTTGCCGCATGCAAGGCTACCATCGGCGTTGTAGGCAACAGCGAGCACTCACTCGAGCAGTCGGGCAAGGCCGGACGCTCACGCTGGCTCGGCCGTCGTCCCCGCAACCGTGGTGTTGTAATGAACCCTGTCGATCACCCCATGGGTGGTGGTGAAGGCCGCGCCTCAGGAGGACATCCTCGCTCACGCAAGGGTCTTTACTCTAAGGGTCTTAAGACACGTGCACCGAAGAAGCATTCTTCAAAGTACATTATTGAAAGAAGAAAAAAGTAATCTGATTAATTAAGTAACTATGAGTCGTTCATTAAAAAAAGGCCCATATATCAGCGTAAAGCTGGAGAAGAAGGTCCAAGCAATGGAGGAAAGCGGCAAGAAGTCGGTCATCAAGACCTGGAGCCGCGCTTCAATGATTTCTCCTGAATTTGTTGGACATACTTTTGCAGTGCACAATGGTAATAAATTTATTCCCGTATATGTCACCGAAAACATGGTAGGACACAAGCTCGGCGAGTTTGCACCCACCCGCAATTTCCGTGGACACGGCGGTAATAAGAAGAAATAACAAGGGCCATTGATATAAAAATTTTTGATAAAAAAAGAAATTAAATACAATGGGTGTAAGAAAAAGACAATCAGCTGAATTAAGGAAGGAAGCCCAGAAGACGCAGGCATTTGCCAAGCTTCTCAACATCCCTTCTTCGCCTCGCAAGATGCGCCTCGTCGCTGACATGGTGCGTGGTCAGGAAGTGTTCCGTGCATTGGGTATCCTTAAATTCTCAAATAAAGAAGCTGCAGCACGAGTAGAAAAGCTGCTCCGCTCAGCAATAGCCAACTGGGAGGCAAAGAACGAAAGAAAGGCCGAAAACGGCGAATTGTACATCAGCACAATCTTCGTTGATCCCGCTCCGATGTTGAAGCGCCTCCGTCCGGCTCCTCAAGGCCGTGGCTACAGAATTCGCAAGCGTGCCAATCACGTGACATTGTTTGTAGACACAATAGATAATAACGCTAAAACTAAGGCATAAGAAATGGGACAGAAAGTAAATCCAATAAGCAACCGCTTGGGTGTCATCCGTGGTTGGGACTCTAACTGGTTTGGTGGCAAGAAGTACGGTGACAATCTGCTCGAGGATTCAAAGTTACGCAAGTACCTTGAAGTCCGTTTAGCCAAGTCAAGCGTTTCACGCATCGTAATCGAGCGCACACTCAAGCTCATCACAATCACAATCTGCACCTCACGCCCCGGACTCATCATCGGTAAGGGCGGACAGGATGTCGACAAGCTGAAGAAAGAGCTCATGAAGATCACCGACAAGGATGTTCAGATCAACATCTTCGAGGTAAAGCGTCCCGAACTCGATGCTCAGATCGTAGCAGCCAACATCGCTCGCCAGATCGAAGGCAAAATCGCCTACCGTCGTGCAGTGAAGATGGCAGTCGCAGCTACAATGCGCAGCGGTGCCGAAGGCATCAAGGTTCAGGTCAGCGGCCGTCTTAACGGTGCTGAAATGGCGCGCAGCGAGATGTTCAAGGAAGGTCGTACACCGCTTCACACACTCCGTGCCGACATCGACTACGCTCTCGTTGAAGCTCACACCAAGGTGGGAGTTATCGGAGTAAAGGTGTGGATTTGCCGCGGTGAGGTTTACGGCAAGCGTGAGCTCGCTCCCTCATTCACCAACACCGGCAAGGAAAGCCGTGGCGGTAACAATGGCGCACCTCGTCGTGGTTTCCGCAAACCTAAAAACAACCGTTAAACGAATTGAATCATCACAACAATGTTACAACCAAAGAAAACTAAATTCCGCCGTCAACAGAAAGGCCGCATGAAAGGCAACGCTCAGCGTGGCAATCAGCTCGCCTTCGGTTCGTTCGGCATTAAGACTTTGGAATCAAAGTGGATCACCGGTCGTCAGATTGAGGCCGCGCGTATTGCTGTGACACGTTACATGCAACGTCAAGGTCAAGTGTGGATCCGCATATTCCCAGATAAGCCCATTACCAAGAAACCCGCCGAAGTGCGTATGGGTAAAGGTAAAGGTAACCCCGAAGGATTCGTTGCGCCTGTTACCCCGGGCCGCATCCTTATCGAGCTCGAAGGAGTTCCCTTCGATGTAGCAAAGGAAGCACTCCGCCTTGCAGCTCAGAAGCTCCCCGTGACCACCAAGTTTATCGTGCGTCGCGATTATGACCCAACTCAAAATGTGTAATAGATTATGAAGAACGAAGAAATAAAGGAACTCAGCACTCAGGACCTCAAGGATCGTCTTGAACAGGCTCAAAAGGATTATCTTCAGCAAAAGATAAACCACACGATTTCTCCCATCGATAATCCCTCAAAGATTACACAAGACCGTAAAAACATTGCACGCATGAAGACAGAGTTGCGTCAGCGTGAACTTAACAATAAATAATCCCAAGAAATGGAAGAAAAGAGAAACTTAAGAAAAGAACGTATTGGGGTTGTATCGTCCAACAAGGGTGACAAGACCATCACCGTTATGGTGAAGTGGAAGGAGAAACACCCCATCTATGGTAAGTTTGTCAACAAGACAAAGAAATACCACGCTCACGATGAAAAGAATGAGTGCAGCATTGGCGATACAGTAAGGCTGATGGAAACTCGTCCGTTGAGCAAAACCAAAAGATGGAGATTAGTAGAAATAATCGAAAAAGTTAAGTAATTATGATACAGACAGAAACCCGTTTAACCGTTGCAGACAACAGTGGTGCCAAGGAAGCCCTTTGCATCCACGTACTTGGTGGTACAGGTCGTCGTTACGCCTCAGTGGGCGACATCATCGTAGTTTCGGTGAAGAATGTCATCCCCTCTTCCGACGTAAAGAAGGGTACTGTATCTAAGGCCGTAGTAGTACGCACCAAGAAAGAAGTGCGCCGTCCCGATGGCTCATACATCCGCTTTGATGACAATGCTTGTGTATTGCTCAACAACGCCGGCGAGCTTCGCGGAACCCGTATCTTCGGTCCGGTGGCACGTGAACTCCGCGCTACAAACATGAAGATTGTTTCACTTGCCCCCGAAGTACTTTAAACCATAGTAAAAGAAGTAAACCACAATGAGCAAACTTAATATTAAAAAGGGCGACACAGTATACGTTCTTGCAGGCGAGGACCGCGGTAAGACCGGTCGTGTGCTCACCGTGCAGGTAAGCAAGTGCCGCGCTATCGTTGAAGGTATCAACATGGTATCCAAGAGTACCAAGCCAAATGCAAAGCATCCGCAGGGCGGCATCATCAAGATTGAAGCTCCGGTGCACATCTCTAATCTCGCGCTTCTCGACCCCAAGACAGGCAAGCCCTGCCGCGTAGGTCGTCGCAAGAACGAGGAGGGAAAGACAGTACGTTATTCTAAAAAATCAGGAGAGGAGATTAAGTAATGAGCACAACCACCCTTAAGAAAGACTATAAGGAGCGCATCGTTCCCGCCCTTGAAAAAGAATTCAACTACTCAACCGTAATGCAGGTGCCCCGCCTCAAGAAGATTGTAATCAATCAAGGTCTTGGAGCTGCAACTCAGGATAAGAAGATCATCGAAACCGCTATCAACGAGTTGACCGCAATTACCGGACAGAAAGCTGTTCCCACCTTGTCAAAGAAGGATATCTCTAACTTCAAGGTGCGTAAAAAGAACCCCATCGGTGTACGCGTTACACTGCGTCGCGACAAAATGTACGAGTTCCTGGAGCGTCTTATCCGTGTCGCTCTTCCCCGTATCCGTGACTTCAAGGGCATCGAGAGCAAGCTTGACGGCCGTGGAAACTATACTTTGGGTATCACAGAGCAGATTATCTTCCCCGAAATCAACATCGACACCATCTCCAAGATGATGGGTATGAACATCACCTTCGTAACTTCGGCCAACACCGACGAAGAGGGTTATGCACTGTTGAAGGAATTCGGTCTGCCGTTTAAGAACGCTAAAAACTAAACTATATTATGGCTAAAGAATCAATGAAGGCTCGTGAAGTCAAGAGAGCCAAGCTCGTTGCCAAGTATGCCGCCAAGAAGGCCGCTCTCAAGGCCGCCGGCGACTACGAGGCTCTCCAGTTGCTTCCCAAGAATGCTTCTTCAGTGCGTTTGCACAACCGTTGCAGCATCACAGGCCGTCCCAAGGGTTATATGCGCCAGTTCGGAATTTCACGTATCCAGTTCCGTGAAATGGCATCGGCTGGTCTTATCCCCGGAGTTAAGAAAGCAAGCTGGTAACGCTTATACCCATCGATTAAGAGAGTATTAAATATTGTTCGGAGTAACCCGAATCAATTTAAACAATTTATAAAATGACTGATCCAATAGCAGATTATTTAACAAGATTGAGGAACGCAATCAAAGCTCAACACAGAGTAGTGGAGGTTCCCGCCTCAAACTTGAAAAAAGAAATCACCAAGATTCTTTTTGAACAAGGCTACATTCTTAACTATAAGTTTGTAGAGGGTGAAAATCCCGCAGGCACAATCAAGATAGCCTTAAAATATGACCCTGTTGACAAGGTGAACGCAATCAAGAATCTCAAGCGTGTTTCTCGTCCGGGTCTACGCCAGTACACTGGCTACAAAGATATGCCGAGAGTTTTGAACGGTTTAGGTATCGCCATCCTGTCAACCTCAAAGGGTGTTATGACCAACAAGAAAGCCAGTGAGCTCAAGATTGGTGGCGAAGTATTATGTTATGTATACTAATTTAATAGGAGGAAATTACAATGTCAAGAATAGGTAAAGCTCCCATTGAAATACCTGCCGGTGTAACTGTCACCGTAAACGGCGACCTCGTTACAGTAAAGGGCCCCAAGGGCGAACTCTCGCAGAAAGTAAATTCCGATCTCACTGTAAAGGTTGAGGACGGACACGTAGTAGTAACCCGTCCCTCCGATGACCGCGAGCACCGTGCACAGCACGGTTTGTACCGCGCCCTCATCCACAACATGGTGGTAGGCGTGTCGCAGGGTTATCGCAAGGAAATGGAGTTGGTCGGTGTAGGTTACCGCGCCACCTCTGAAGGACAGGTTCTCGAACTGTCGCTCGGTTTCTCCCACGCTATATACATCAAGCTTCCCAAGGAAGTGAAAGTAGAGGCAAAGACTGAACGTAACAAGAATCCCCTTATCATCCTCGAGAGCGACGACAAGCAGCTCCTCGGCCAGGTGTGCGCTAAGATCCGCTCACTCCGCAAGCCCGAGCCGTATAAGGGTAAAGGTATTAAGTTTGTTGGCGAAGTTATCCGTCGCAAGTCGGGTAAGTCGGCAGGTGCTAAATAATTAAAGTAGACAGAATCATGATATCAAAGATACAAAGAAGAAATAAAATCAAGACCCGTATCCGTGGTAAAGTGTCTGGCACCGCCGCACGTCCTCGCATGACGGTGTTCCGCAGCAACAAGCAGATTTATGTTCAGCTCATCGACGACGAGGCAGGAAAGACTCTCTGCGCTTCTTCGTCAAAGGGCCTCGAGGCTGCTCCCAAAATCGAAATGGCAGCCAAGGTTGGCAAGGCTATCGCTGAGAAGGCCCTCGCCGCCGGTATTACTGAGGTAGTTTTCGACCGCAACGGATACCTCTTCCACGGTCGTGTTAAATCATTGGCTGACGCAGCTCGCGAAGGCGGACTTAAATTTTAAGAAAAATGGCATATAAGAATAACAGAGTAAAATCAACCAACGATTTAGAGTTGAAGGACCGCCTTGTTGCCATCAACCGCGTTACCAAGGTTACCAAGGGTGGCCGCACATTTACCTTCGCTGCTATCGTAGTTGTAGGTAACGAAGACGGTATCGTAGGCTGGGGTCTTGGAAAGGCCAATGAAGTCACTGCAGCAATCGCCAAGGGTGTTGAAGCTGCCAAGAAGAACCTTATCCGTGTACCCGTGCACAAAGGCACGATTCCTCACGAACAGGAAGCCAAGTTCGGCGGTTCACGCGTAATCCTCAAGCCTGCATCGCACGGTACCGGAGTTAAGGCCGGTGGTGCAATGCGTGCCGTGCTCGAGAGCGTGGGTATCACCGACGTGCTTGCCAAGTCAAAGGGTTCATCCAACCCCCACAACCTGGTAAAGGCCACCATTGAGGCTCTCGGTGAAATGCGCAGCCCGCTCCAGGTAGCGCAGAATCGTGGTATATCACTGGAAAAAGTATATAACGGTTAAAATCACTTGACACAATGGCAAAGATTAAAATCACTCAGATAAAGAGCCGCATCAACGCTCCTGCAGTGCAGAAGCGCACTCTCGATGCTCTCGGATTGAGAAAAATGCATCACACCGTAATCAAGGAAGACACTCCCGATGTGATGGGTATGGTTAACAGAGTTCGTCACCTCGTAGAAGTGACCAACGCATAATTTTCGTGAAGTTATGGAATTAAATAATATTCAACCCTCAGTAGGTTCTGTTAAGGATAAGAAGCGTGTTGGTCGTGGTCCCGGTTCTGGCCGTGGAGGAACATCAACCCGTGGTCACAAGGGTGCAAAATCTCGTTCAGGTTACAAGAACAAGATCGGTTTTGAAGGTGGTCAGATGCCCCTCCAGCGCCGTCTTCCCAAGTTCGGTTTCAAGAACATCAACCGTGTTGAGTACAAGGCCATCAATATTGGCGACCTTGACACTCTTGCTGCCGCAAAGGGCCTTGAAAAGGTTACCCTTGACGACCTTCGTGCCGCAGGGTTCATTTCGCGCAAGCAATTGGTGAAGATTCTTGCTAACGGAACAATCACTCGTGCAATCGCTGTTGAAGCCAACGCATTCTCCGAAGCCGCTCAGAAGGCTATCGAAGCTGCCGGTGGTTCAATCGCTAAAGTTTAATGCTAATGAGATTTGTTCAGACATTAAAGAATATTTGGACAATCGAAGAGCTGCGCAAGCGCCTCATCGTGACATTCCTCTTGGTACTCGTGTACCGACTGGGATGTTACGTTGTGTTGCCGGGTATCCATCCCGACGACCTTGATGCCTTGGCCAACTTCACGGCCGGTAGCGGTCTGATGCAGCTCTTGGATATGTTCTCGGGAGGTGCCTTCTCGCAAGCCTCCATCTTTGCATTGGGTATCATGCCCTACATCACGGCTTCGATCGTGATACAGTTACTCGGCATGGTGCTCCCTTCATTCCAGAAGATGCAAAGGGAAGGCGAGAGCGGACGCCAGAAACTGAACCAATACACCCGTTATCTCACCGTATTTATTCTCTTGCTCCAGGGTCCTGCCTATCTGATCAACCTTCAGATTCAGGTCAACAGCGCAGGAGGTCATGCCGCAATGGGATTTTGGACAGTCGCTTACTTGACTATCATACTTGCCGCAGGCTCCATGTTCATCATGTGGCTTGGTGAGCGCATCACCGATCGCGGTATAGGAAATGGTATCTCTTTCATAATCTTGGTGGGTATTATCGCCCGTCTGCCCCAGGCGCTCTACTATGAATTCGTAAGCCGTTTGCCCGGTTCAACCGGTTCTGAAGGCGGTCTTGTAATGTTCATCGTCGAGCTCATACTCCTCTTCGCCGTAACTGTAGGCGCTGTACTGCTCGTACAGGGAACCCGCAAGGTGCCCGTGCAGTATGCAAAGCGCATCGTCGGCAACAAGCAGTATGGAGGCGCCCGTCAGTACATACCCCTTAAAGTAAATGCAGCAGGTGTGATGCCTATCATCTTCGCCCAGGCGATAATGTTCATCCCCATCACACTCGCCGGATTCGGTGCCCAGGAAAACAGCATCTTCGTGAAGTTCTCCGACATCAACGGATTCGCCTACAACCTCGTTTACTTCATCTTGATTGTAGCGTTCACATACTTCTACACCGCCATCACAGTGCGCCCCGCGCAGATGGCTGAGGATATGAAGCGCAACAATGGCTTCATCCCCGGAGTAAAACCCGGTAAGAAGACTGTCGAGTATCTTGACTCGATAATGTCACGCATAACTTTGCCCGGATCGTTGTTCCTCGGTATCGTTGCCATAATGCCGGCATTCGCGCGCCTCTTCGGCGTAAGCCAGAATTTCGCGCAGTTCTTCGGTGGAACATCACTGCTGATTCTCGTTGGTGTAGTGCTCGACACTCTCCAGCAAGTTGAATCACACCTGATGATGCACCACTACGACGGCCTTATGAAAAACGGCAAGATCAAGGGACGCACAACCGGTAGTGCTTATTGATGTAAAATCGTTAAAAGCTACTTTTTAAGTATATAATGATCTATCTTAAAACACCTGAAGAAATAGCTTTGATGCGAGAGGCATGTGACCTCGTGAGTCGCACACTTGGCGAAGTCGCCAAGTGGGTGGCTCCGGGCATCACTACGCTCAAGCTTGACACCATTGCCCGTGAATTCATTCAGGACAATGGCGGTCGTCCCGCTTGTCTCGGTTATGGCGGTTTCCCCGGTACGCTCTGTATCGAGGTCAATGAGATAGTCGTTCACGGATTTCCGTCCAACTATGCCCTGCGCGAGGGCGACATCGTTGGCCTTGACTGCGTCGTCGAGCTTAACGGCTACAACGGCGACCAATGCTACACATTCCCCGTGGGTGAAGTAGCCCCCGAGGTGCTGCAGCTGATGAAGACAACCAAGGAGTCGCTCTACAAAGGCATCGCCGCCTGCAAGCAAGGCAACCGCATCGGCGATATCGCCAACGCCATCCAGACATATTGCGAGCGTCACGGCTACACCGTAGTTCGCGAAATGTGCGGACACGGAATAGGCAAGAAGATGCACGAGGATCCCGAAGTGCCCAATTACGGACGCCGCGGTGTTGGCCCCATGATTAAAAATGGACTATGCATCGCAATCGAGCCCATGATTAATCTGGGAAGCCGAAACATCGTAATCGAAAGGGACGGCTGGACATGTCGCACCAAGGACCGCAAGCCATCGGCTCACTACGAGCACACAGTGGCCGTGCATGACGGAGAAACTGAAATATTAACTACCTTTGATTATATTGACCAAGTGTTGGGCGATAGAGCAATTTAAACTTATTATATGGCAAAACAAGCTGCAATAGAACAAGACGGAACAATTGTCGAGGCATTGAGCAACGCAATGTTTCGTGTAGAATTGGAGAATGGTCATGAAATCACTGCCCACATCTCCGGCAAGATGCGTATGCATTATATCAGAATATTGCCAGGTGACAAGGTGAGGGTGGAAATGTCTCCCTACGACTTGTCCAAAGGCAGAATCGCATTTAGATACAAATAATAAAAAGCATAAGATATGAAAGTAAGAGCCTCAATTAAGAAGCGTACTCCCGACAGCAAAATCGTGCGTCGCAAGGGTCGCCTTTACGTGATTAATAAGAAAAATCCTAAGTATAAACAGCGTCAAGGATAAATTTTGTTATTTTTGCAGAAAATTTAGTCAAACAATATGGCAGTTAGAATCGTGGGAGTGGACCTCCCCCAAAACAAAAGAGGTGAAATCGCCTTGACTTATATATTCGGCATCGGTCGTAGCGCCGCAAACTCTATCCTTGAGAAAGCCGGAGTGGACAAAAACATTAAGGTTAAAGACTGGACCGACGCTCAAGCCGCAGCTGTCCGTGAAGTTATCGGCCGCGACTACAAAGTAGAGGGTGACCTCCGCAGCGAAATCCAGCTAAACATCAAGCGCCTTATGGACATCGGTTGCTATCGTGGCATCCGTCACCGTATCGGTCTGCCCGTGCGCGGTCAGAGCACTAAGAACAATGCCCGCACTCGCAAGGGTCGCAAGAAAACAGTTGCTAACAAAAAGAAAGCTACAAAATAATAAATTAGTATGGCAAAAAAGACAGTCGCAGCAAAGAAGAGAAACGTTAAGGTTGACGCAAACGGTCAGCTCCATGTTCACTCATCTTTCAACAACATTATCGTGTGCTTAGCCAACTCTGAAGGTCAGGTGATCTCTTGGTCAAGCGCAGGTAAGATGGGCTTCCGTGGCTCAAAGAAGAATACTCCTTATGCAGCCCAGATGGCAGCTCAGGATTGCGCTAAGGTCGCTTACGACCTCGGTCTGCGCAAAGTGAAGGCCTATGTGAAAGGCCCCGGAAACGGTCGTGAATCTGCTATCCGCACGGTTCATGGACAAGGCATTGAGGTAACCGAGATTATCGACGTTACTCCGCTGCCCCACAACGGATGTCGTCCTCCCAAGCGTCGTCGTGTATAATCCGTCAATTCCTGTAAATTCACTAATTTATAAAATTACGGCTTGACTGCGGATAAGCATTGAATGTGAATAGACCACAATTTTTATCACCTCTCTGTGGTCGCGGCTGCACTAAGGTGTCAATCCTCAATCAAACCTAAAATTCAAGACAAAAAAATGGCAAGATATACTGGACCAAAAACTAAGATTGCTCGTAAATTCGGCGAGCCTATCTTCGGTGCTGACAAAGTTCTCGCTCACAAGAATTATCCTCCGGGCCAGCACGGCGTCAACAAGCGCCGCAAGACCTCTGAGTATGGCGTTCAGCTCCGTGAGAAGCAAAAGGCTAAATACACCTACGGAGTCCTCGAAAAGCAGTTCCGCAATCTCTTTGAGCGTGCATCACGCACTAAGGGTATCAAGGGTGAGGTGCTCCTACAGCTCCTTGAGTCACGCCTCGACAACATCGTATACCGTCTTGGCATAGCTCCCACCCGTGCAGCTGCTCGTCAGCTCGTGCTTCATCGCCACATTACTGTTAACGGTGGTGTTGTGAACATCGCTTCCTATCATGTAAACCCCGGTGATGTTATCGGTGTTCGCGAGCGCTCTAAGTCGCTCGAGGTTATCGCCGACGCTCTCGCCGGTTTCAACCACAGCAAGTATCCCTGGCTCGAATGGGACGAAGCTCTTAAGGTAGGAAAGATGCTCCATGTGCCCACTCGCGAAGACATTCCTGAAAACATTAAGGAGCAGCTAATCGTCGAGTTGTATTCTAAGTAATCAATTAAAAAACGTAGATCCATGGCTATTTTAGCATTTCAAAAACCTGACAAGGTCGTCATGTTGGAAGCCGATAATTTCTTCGGTAAGTTCGAGTTCAAGCCATTGGAGCCCGGATATGGCATAACTGTAGGTAATGCGCTCCGTCGCATTCTCCTCTCCTCGCTCGAGGGTTTTGCCATTTCCTCGATTCGCATCGATGGCGTTAAGCATGAGTTTGACACCGTGCCCGGTGTCAAGGAAGATGTAACCAACATCATCCTCAACCTCAAGAAGGTTGACCTCAAGCAGATTGTCGAAGATACCGAATCTGAAAAGGCTACCATCACCGTGTCGGGCCAGGAGGTGTTCAAGGCCGGTGACATTGGCAAGGCGCTTACAGGATTTGAGGTTCTCAACCCTGACCAGGTCATTTGTCATTTGGATCCCAACGCAAGTTTCCAGCTTGACCTCACAATCAACAAGGGTCGTGGTTGGGTTCCCGCCGATGAAAATAGCACCCCCAACGATGCTATCGATGTAATCGCGATCGACTCAATCTACACTCCCATCAAAAATGTGAAGTACACCGTTGAGAACTTCCGCGTTGACCAAAAGACCGACTACGAAAAACTGATTATTGAGATTACAACCAACGGTTCCATTCTTCCTAAGGACGCCCTTAAGGAGGCCGCTAAGATTTTGATTTACCACTTCATGCTATTCTCCGACGAGAAGATAACTCTCGAAGCTACCGAAAACGACAGCAACGAAGAGTTTGACGAAGAAGTGCTCCGCATGCGTCAGCTCCTCAAGTCTAAGCTCGTCGACATGGACCTCTCAGTCCGTGCGCTTAACTGCTTGAAGAGTGCTGAAGTGGAAACCCTTGGCGAACTTGTAGTGTTCAACAAGACCGATCTCTTGAAGTTCCGCAACTTCGGTAAGAAATCTCTCACCGAGCTCGATGAGCTTCTGGCCAACCTTAACCTGTCATTCGGAATGGACATTTCAAAGTATAAATTAGATAAAGAGTAATAAACGATGAGACATAATAAAAAATTCAACCATCTTGGCCGCAAGAAAGCTCACCGCGATGCTTTGCTCGCTAATATGACCGTTTCGCTCATCATGCACAAGCGCATCTTCACTACGCTTGCCAAGGCTAAGGCTCTTCGCATGTACGCTGAACCCCTTATTAACTGCGCCAAGGAAGACAATACTCCCAACCGTCGTCTTGTTTTCAGCCATCTCCAGAACAAATATGCCGTTACTGAGCTGTTCCGCGAAATCGCTCAGAAGATCGCTGACCGCAACGGTGGCTACACCCGCATCCTTAAGACAGGCAACCGCCTTGGTGACAACGCCAAGACTTGCTTCATCGAGCTCGTTGACTACAACGAAAACATGCTCAAGGAGAAGGGCGCAAAGAAGCAGGGCCGCACTCGCCGCTCTCGCAAGAGCACTGCAGCTCCCGCAGCCGAAGCTCCCGCAGCACCCGCTGCCGAGGCTACTGCAGCACCCGAGGCTCCCGCAGCCGAATAAATATCGACAATTACATTCAATTGTTAATATCGTTAATCGCCGTGCATTGCGCACGGCGATTTTTTTGCCCCCTTTTATCTATAATTAAATGTAATCGATAATATTATTAACGAAATTTGTTAATGGCTATTCCTTTTTTTTGTAACTTTGTCATCAAGAAATTTGACCAAAAAATCCCAACAACATAATTTTAGTTTTAACATTATGAAAATCGAAAAAATCATTGGACGTGAGGTCCTCGACTCTCGTGGCAATCCCACTGTTGAAGTAGATGTAATTCTTGAATCAGGTGCACGCGGCCGTGCTTCTGTTCCCTCCGGCGCTTCTACCGGTGTTAATGAAGCTCTCGAGCTCCGTGACGGCGACAAGAGCCGTTACATGGGCAAGGGTGTTACAAAGGCTGTGGCCAATGTAAACGGTCCTATCGCCGAGGCTCTCGTTGGTATGTCAGCTCTTGACCAGATCAAGATCGACGAAACAATGCTCGCCCTCGACGGTACTGAAACTAAGTCAAACCTCGGTGCAAATGCCATCCTCGGTGTATCACTCGCCGTTGCCAAGGCTGCTGCCGACTATCTTGACCTTCCCCTTTACAAATACATCGGCGGTTGCAACTCTTACGCTCTTCCCGTGCCTATGATGAACATCATAAACGGTGGTGCGCACTCTGATGCTCCCATTGCCTTCCAGGAATTCATGATTCGTCCCATCGGTGCTTGCTGCTTCAAGGAAGGTATCCGCATGGGTACTGAAGTATTCCACAACCTTAAGTCAGTTCTTAAGGCTCGCGGCCTCTCTACCGCTGTCGGCGACGAAGGTGGTTTCGCTCCCAACCTTGACGGTACTGAGGATGCCCTCAACGTAATCATGCAGGCTATCGAGAAGGCCGGTTATGTTCCCGGAAAGGATGTTACTATCGGTCTTGACTGCGCTTCTTCTGAGTTCTACAAGGACGGTATCTACGACTACACCTGGAAGCAGGCCGACGGTCCCAAGTACACCTCTGCTCAGCAGGCTGAATACCTCAAGACTCTCGTTGAAACTTACCCCATCGACTCTATCGAGGACGGTATGGCCGAAAACGACTGGGAAGGCTGGAAGATTCTTACCGACATGATTGGCGACCGTTGCCAGCTTGTAGGTGACGACCTCTTCGTTACCAATGTTAAGTACCTCAAGAAGGGTATCGACATGGGTTGCGCCAACTCAATCCTTGTAAAGGTTAACCAGATCGGTTCTCTTACCGAAACTCTCCGCGCCGTAGAACTCGCTCAGCGCAATGGCTACACCGCAGTTATCTCTCACCGTTCTGGTGAAACTGAGGATGCTACTATCGCCGACATCGCAGTTGCTACCAACGCCGGACAGATCAAGACCGGTTCTGCAAGCCGTTCCGACCGTATGGCTAAGTACAACCAGCTTCTCCGCATCCAGGAAGAGCTCGGTAGCGATGCCGCTTACGGTTATGGCAAGCGCACCAAGATGCCTCAGGCTTAATTGATTCCTGAATCATTGAAAATAATAAATCGGCCGACTCATTGAGTCGGCCGATTGTTTTTTATAGCTGTATGTCGTTGCTTCTGTTTAGACTATGGGGTAGGGCGCTTAATACACCAGGCGTATTATCCTTATTCCCGATGCCGAGCGATTCTTTCTCATGTATTCCGACAGCGGCTCACTGTCGATTACAACCGATTTCTTGGCCGATGACGCGTGCATCAGGTGCGGAACCCCGTCCTTCATCACTATGATGCCTAAATGCTGCACATCCAGCCCCGGCGTTTTAGTCGTTATCGCAATTATGTCGCCGTCACGCATTGCCTTTATCACATCCTTCGACGAGCACTTCGACGACTTGATGTAGGGGTATCGGTGGCTTCGGTAGCCTATCTCTGCGCTCCTCATGCGCTCATACTCCGCCGAGTCGGCCAATGCCGGATATCGGTCACGGTGCGTCGACATGAAGTCGATAGTCTTTACGGCATATTGCACTCCCGGGAAGTTTGATGTCACCTCTTTAATTATACCGCGGTGCGCGTTGTCGATTATCCAGTCGCTCACATAGTGCAGGCGTGACGCATATCCGTTAAGCTTGCCTCCGCGGTATCTCATTCTTTCAAGATTATATAGGAAGTCACGCCATGAAGTGCGGCCTTCGTTCACGGTATAGGCCATTGCCGCCACATTTTCCACAAATGTCGTGCAGTCCATGCCGTCCATGTTCACCGTTATTCTCTCGGGCGAGCCCTCGAGAGTCGACGCCTCGTAGGGAGTACCCAGAAGCTGCTTGCCTATATATGATATGAGGACTTCCGGTTTGGCATTGCCGTTCTCCGCTTTGGCCGATATCAATATCTCGTTTATGCGCAAGGTGTCCGATTCCTCATTGTGAAATCTCACCTCCGACGGACTCGATGCGGCTGCACTCAATGCCGCTGCCGTGAATATTATGCTTGTTAAGAATCCTTTCATGATTTTTCCTGTACTTATACATGACAAAATTACGAAAAAGAGCAGTAATTACCAAACGTCGTAGCCGCTCATTTCCGTATCATGCATGATTTTGCAATTTGCCGGCTAAAATTTATTTTCGCGGTAATCGGTTGTGGGGTAGGGCGTTGGTGATTCGATGAAAAATAATTTGAAAATTTAAGGTCAAAATGTTTGGAGAATTAAAATCAATCCTCTAACTTTGCACTCGCTTTTGGTAATCAAGGGTAATGCAATGGAGATTGCGAGGCTCTGAAAAGCCCGCTTGAAAAGTTAAGAACAAAGATTGCAGTGAGAAAGTTGTTAAAAATTTTGCCAATCCAAAAATTTGATATAACTTTGCAAAACCTTTCCGCTTCTAAATTTTGAAGCACTTCACCAAGCGCGGTGAAGCGAAAGCAACGAGAACATTGAAAGAGTTAAATAGACAAGAAGTAGTACAAGAGCAGTCAGTCTTAAATGACTGACGCCTCAAGTCAATCTACGTGATTCAATAGGTCAGCGGAACCTGAAGCCGACTGTGGTCGCAAGACAACAGAGAAAAATAAAAGAAAAGATACAAACAACGAAGAGTTTGATCCTGGCTCAGGATGAACGCTAGCGACAGGCCTAACACATGCAAGTCGAGGGGCATCGGGGCGAGGAGCAATCCTTGCCGCCGGCGACCGGCGCACGGGTGAGTAACGCGTATGCGACCTGCCCGTTGCAGGGGGATAATCGGGAGAAATCCCGTCTAATACCGCGTAATGCCGCGGGGCTGCATGGCCCTGGGGCCAAAGGAAGCGATTCCGGCAACGGATGGGCATGCGTGACATTAGCTAGTTGGCGGGGCAACGGCCCACCAAGGCGACGATGTCTAGGGGTTCTGAGAGGAAGGTCCCCCACACTGGTACTGAGACACGGACCAGACTCCTACGGGAGGCAGCAGTGAGGAATATTGGTCAATGGGCGCGAGCCTGAACCAGCCAAGTCGCGTGAGGGATGACGGCCCTACGGGTTGTAAACCTCTTTTGTCGGGGAGCAAATTCCGCCACGCGTGGCGGAGTCGAGAGTACCCGAAGAAAAAGCATCGGCTAACTCCGTGCCAGCAGCCGCGGTAATACGGAGGATGCGAGCGTTATCCGGATTTATTGGGTTTAAAGGGTGCGTAGGCGGACTGTCAAGTCAGCGGTAAAATACGGGGGCTCAACCTCCGCCCGCCGTTGAAACTGACGGTCTTGAGTGGGCGAGAAGTATGCGGAATGCGTGGTGTAGCGGTGAAATGCATAGATATCACGCAGAACTCCGATTGCGAAGGCAGCATACCGGCGCCCAACTGACGCTGAAGCACGAAAGCGTGGGTATCGAACAGGATTAGATACCCTGGTAGTCCACGCAGTAAACGATGAATACTAGCTGTCCGGGGCGAATGGGCCCTGGGTGGCACAGCGAAAGCGTTAAGTATTCCACCTGGGGAGTACGCCGGCAACGGTGAAACTCAAAGGAATTGACGGGGGCCCGCACAAGCGGAGGAACATGTGGTTTAATTCGATGATACGCGAGGAACCTTACCCGGGCTCAAACGACACAGGAACGGCCCTGAAAGGGGTCGGCTCTACGGAGCCTGTGTCGAGGTGCTGCATGGTTGTCGTCAGCTCGTGCCGTGAGGTGTCGGCTTAAGTGCCATAACGAGCGCAACCCCCATCGACAGTTGCTAACAGGTTAGGCTGAGGACTCTGTCGAGACTGCCGGCGCAAGCTGCGAGGAAGGCGGGGATGACGTCAAATCAGCACGGCCCTTACGTCCGGGGCGACACACGTGTTACAATGGCAGGTACAGCGGGAAGCCACCTGGCGACAGGGAGCGGAACCCGAAAGCCTGTCTCAGTTCGGATTGGAGTCTGCAACCCGACTCCATGAAGCTGGATTCGCTAGTAATCGCGCATCAGCCACGGCGCGGTGAATACGTTCCCGGGCCTTGTACACACCGCCCGTCAAGCCATGGAAGCCGGGGGTGCCTGAAGTGCGCTGCCGCAAGGAGCGCCCTAGGGTAAAACCGGTGACTGGGGCTAAGTCGTAACAAGGTAGCCGTACCGGAAGGTGCGGCTGGAACACCTCCTTTCTGGAGCGTCCGCAGTCAATTGGAGCTGCGAGGTTTCCGACCTTTTTGGTCACGACGATTTGAGGCTCTTGTGCTTCTTGTCCGTTTACACCATAACCTGTATCCCCGTCAGGGGGTCGAGGGGGGATTAGCTCAGCTGGCTAGAGCACCTGCTTTGCAAGCAGGGGGTCAACGGTTCGAATCCGTTATTCTCCACTCAGGAAGAGGACATTGACATGCTGGAAGCGATTCTGAGCAATCAGAATCAAGATACGAGTGAAACAAATGACGAAATCAAAGCATTAGGTATGCATATACGATGCGACAGATTGAGTAGGCGAAAAAAATAAACTCTAAGGAAAGGAGACAAGGGCACATGAAGGATGCCTTGGCTCTCGGAGGCGAAGAAGGACGTGATAAGCTGCGATAAGCCGCGGGGAGGGGCAAATACCCATTGATCCGCGGATCTCCGAATGGGGCAACCCGCCGGAAGCGATTCCGGCACCCGGCTCATGGCCGGGGGCGAACCCGGGGAACTGAAACATCTCAATACCCGGAGGAAGAGAAAATAACAATGATTCCGCAAGTAGTGGCGAGCGAACGCGGAGTAGCCCAAACCCGGGCCGTCGAGGCGGCACCGGGGGTTGTAGGACCGCCCGTCAAGGACGCGCGAACGCTAGGGGGACCGGCTGGAAAGCCGGGCCGGAGAGGGTGACAGCCCCGTACCCGAAAGCGTGAACGCGACAAGGGCGGCACCTGAGTAGCGCGGGACACGAGAAATCCTGCGTGAATCCGCGAGGACCATCTCGCAAGGCTAAACACTACCGAGAGACCGATAGCGAACCAGTACCGTGAGGGAAAGGTGAAAAGAACCTCGAACAGAGGAGTGAAACAGACCCTGAAATCATGTGCCTACAAGCGGTCGGAGCCACGTAATGTGGTGACGGCGTGCCTTTTGCATAATGAACCTACGAGTCACCGTCGCCGGCGAGGCTAAGTGCGAGGACGCACGGAGCCGAAGCGAAAGCGAGTCTTAACAGGGCGCTGAGTCGGCGGAGGTGGACGCGAAACCAAGTGATCTACCCTCGGGCAGGTTGAAGGATGGGTAACACCATCTGGAGGACCGAACCGGTAAGCGTTGAAAAGCTTTCGGATGACCTGAGGGTAGGAGTGAAAGGCCAATCAAACTTGGAGATAGCTCGTACTCCCCGAAATGCATTTAGGTGCAGCCTCGGGACATGTACCGCGGAGGTAGAGCGACTGATAGGATGCGAGGGCTTCACCGCCTATCAAGTCCTGACAAACTCCGAATGCCGCGGCACGAATCCCGGGAGTGAGGGCGCGGGTGCTAAGGTCCGCGTCCGAGAGAGGAACAACTCAGACCACCGGCCAAGGCCCCCAAATGCGGGCTAAGTTGAAGACCATAACGAGGTGGGATTGCCTTGACAGCTAGGATGTTGGCTTGGAAGCAGCCATTCATTTAAAGAGTGCGTAACAGCTCACTAGTCGAGTGATCCCGCGTGGATAATAATCGGGCATAAGCCCGCTGCCGAAGCCGTGGAATGTCGCTTAGAGCGACATTGGTAGGGGAGCATTCCGTAGGCCCTTGAAGGTGCGTCGCAAGGCGTGCTGGAGGCATCGGAAAAGCAAATGTAGGTATAAGTAACGACAAGGGAGGCGAGAAACCTCCCCGCCGAAAGACCAAGGGTTCCTGAACAACGCTAATCGGTTCAGGCACAGTCGGGACCTAAGGGGCAGCCGAACGGCGGACCCGATGGACAGCCGGTCAACATTCCGGCACCCCGGCACGGAGCGATGCGGCGACGGAGAAGTGACACACCCGCGCACTGACGGAATAGTGCGTTGAACCGCGTAGCTATAGGCGGCGTAGTGAAGTACGCGCCGCCTGGTGAAACGGGATAGTACCGCGAGCCCCCGGGCAAGCGGATAGCGGTGGTAACCATGCTCCCGAGAAAACCCGCTAAGCAATCCGTGACGGGCCCGTACCGCAAACCGACACAGGTGGTCGGGTAGAACATACTTAGGCGCTCGAGTGAATCATGGTTAAGGAACTAGGCAAATTGACCCCGTAACTTCGGGATAAGGGGTCCCCTCCCCAGGGAGGGGCGCAGAGAATAGGTCCAGGCAACTGTTTAACAAAAACACAGGGCCATGCAAAGTTTAAAGACGAAGAATATGGCCTGACACCTGCCCGGTGCCGGAAGGTTAAGAGGAGACGTCATCGCAAGAGAAGCGTTGAATTGAAGCCCCGGTAAACGGCGGCCGTAACTATAACGGTCCTAAGGTAGCGAAATTCCTTGTCGGGTAAGTTCCGACCTGCACGAATGGTGTAATGATCCGGACACTGTCTCAACCATGAGCTCGGTGAAATTGTAGTATCGGTGAAGATGCCGATTACCCGCAGCGGGACGAAAAGACCCCGTGAACCTTTACTGCAGCTTAGCACTGTGACCGGGTGTGCGATGTGTAGGATAGTCAGGAGGCTGTGAATCAGGGACGCCAGTCCCTGTGGAGCCGATGTTGAAATACTGACCTTCGCACATTTGGTCTCTAACTCGGCAATCGAGGACACTGCTTGGTGGGTAGTTTGACTGGGGTGGTCGCCTCCAAAAGAGTAACGGAGGCTTCTAAAGGTACCCTCAGGCCGATTGGTAACCGGCCGCAGAGTGTAATGGCACAAGGGTGCTTGACTGGGAGACTCACAAGTCGCACAGGTAGGAAACTAGAGCATAGTGATCCGGTGGTTCCGCATGGAAGGGCCATCGCTCAAAGGATAAAAGGTACTCCGGGGATAACAGGCTGATCCCTCCCAAGAGCTCATATCGACGGAGTGGTTTGGCACCTCGATGTCGGCTCGTCACATCCCGGGGCTGGAGAAGGTCCCAAGGGTTAGGCTGTTCGCCTATTAAAGTGGCACGCGAGCTGGGTTCAGAACGTCGTGAGACAGTTCGGTCTCTATCTGCTGTGGGCGCAGGAAATTTGCGGGGCTCCGACACTAGTACGAGAGGACCGTGTTGGACAGACCTCCGGTTTACCGGTTGTACCGCCAGGTGCACCGCCGGGTATCCGCGTCTGGTCAGGATAAGTGCTGAAAGCATCTAAGCACGAAGCCCTCCCCAAGATAAGATTTCCACACAGGGCCGTCAAAGACGATGACGTAGATAGGTTGCAGGTGCAGGGGCGGCAACGTCCAGAGCCGAGCAATACTAATCGCCCGAACCCTTTCCGGGACGCAAGTCCCCGTGCTCAATGCAAAGGTTCCGCAGGCCACGCCGCCGCGGGACGGTCGCAATGCACAGTCCGAGGCTTCGATTGAGTCGAAGACCCGTATCAGCTTCCAGGAAGTCCGCTTCCTCCACCACACCGGTCGCCTAAGAGATGGCGACGACAGGAAAAAGAGAAAAACTAAGGTGGTGACAGCGCGGGGGTTCCACCTCTTCCCATTCCGAACAGAGAAGTTAAACCCCGCCACGCCGATGGTACTGCGAAAGTGGGAGAGTAGGTAACCGCCCCCTTCACAATCAGGCCGACTGCACATCGCAGCCGGCCTGATTCTTTTTATACCCTCCCCGAAATTTTTAATAAAAAAAATTATCCCTCAAGGTTGAGTTTTGAAAATGTTATGTGTCTTATTAGTGTATGACAAGCAGAAATGACATAGAGAGGCTTTTCAAAGCTCATTATGCGAAAATGCATCGATTGGCTGTTGCACTCCTGCACGACGAGGATCTTGCATGTGACATTGTACATGATGTCTTTGCAGCCTTGTTGAGCGGAGATATGCGGGTTGCAGCCCTGGCCGATGCCGACATCACTCTTGCCGGAGGTTATCTTCTTAAAGCGGTAAGAAACCGTTGCCTTAACCACATCAGGGATTGTGAGATTCATCAGCGCATAGCCAATCGCTACTTTCTCGACAACGAGGAATACGACACCGAGGATTGGCCTGATGATGAAACCATTGCTCGCATATACGCTCTTATAAAGTCGGATATATCCTCACAGGCCCGCAAGGTGATGGAACTTCGGTTTTCCGAGGGAATGCCGTTTGCCCGAATCGCTGCTGCAATGGGCATAAGTGAAACAGCCGTCTATCGTCATCTAAGTCATGCATTAACTGTCATCCGTCAAAAGCTCAATGAAAATGAACAGTAATTTAGACGATCCGAAGGGCACCAGTAAATATGCCCTTGTGCTTGACATTATCGAGCATCCCGAGAGATATACCGAGGAGAAACTGAATGAAATATTCTCCGATTCTGAGTTAAGGGAAATCTACAATCTCCTCTGCAAGACCGATTCAGCAATAGAGGTTGACAAAGCTGTTGATGTCGATGCCGAGTGGGAGGCTTTTTCTCGTAAGCACACTGTAAATCCTCGTCGTTACCTTTTGTGGTTTGGAAGTCGCGCAGCCTCGATTGCGGCGTTGGTATGCACTTCCATTGTGGCGGTCGCTGCAGGAATTGCTGTCACTGTTGCTGTGATAGAGCGCAAGCCTCAATCAACAACTGTAAATGATGTCGATCGTCTGGAATCACCGGTTGTAGCATCAGCCGATTCCTTAATAACTGCACCGGCCGATACGATAATATCGGCAGCAGGGCCTATAATGTTTGAAAATGAGCCTCTTGAAGCAATAATGGAAACGGTTGCCAGGGCTTACGGTGTTGAAGTGAAGTTCAACAGTAGAGAAACCGCATCCCTGCATCTCTATTATAGACTTGACCCGGCATTGCCTCTCGATGAAGTAGTGTCGCAGCTTAATACATTTGAGCGCATAGATATAAAACAAGAAGATGACACATTAATTATTGATTGAAAATGTCGTTGATTTATCATTTGTCAGTCAAGCGAAGTCTGCTGACCGCTTTCATAATAATGGTGACCTATATTTCGGCCGGTGCTTATGAATATTCCTATACATTCAACAATGTGCCTATATCTGATGCCATAGTGCGAATCAGTAAAGATCACCCCGAAATAAACATCTCGTTCATCTACAAGGAACTTGACAACTACACTGTATCGGCTAAAATCAACACTGATGATGTTTATGACGCATTGCGCCAAACAATCGGAATAAACCCCGTTTCGGTGATAAAGAAAGGTGACGATTACTATGTCGAAGCCTTTCAGCATGGCCACTACACCATACATGGCCGTGTTGTGGATGGCGATAAAGAGCCGATGGTGGCCGGTGTCATATACATTTTGTCGGGCGATGAAGTAAAACCGTTGACCTACGGTATCACTGACAATGACGGAGCTTTCAAAATTCCGTGTGACAGCAATGATGTTACGTTGAAAATATCATATCTCGGATATGATGATTTTTCAATGAAGGTTCCTCCATCGGGTAATTGTGGAGTTATATCACTCTCTGAAAGTCCGGTGAAGTTGCAGAATGTTGTTGTGGAAGGCGAATTGCCCATGACCCGCATAGTCGGAAACGCAATGATTACAACCATAGCCAACACGGTGCTTGCAAGTGCCGGAACAGCCAATGATGTACTTGCCGGAATTCCTCTTGTCTTCGGCTCTGACGGTAATTATTCGGTTTTTGGACGAGGTTCGGCGGTAATATACATCAACAACAAGGTTGTTACTAATCCGAGTGCGCTTGACCAATTAAGCTCTTCCGAAATCAAGTCCATCGAGGTTATAAGTAATCCCGGAGCCAAGTATTCGGCTGAAACTAATGCCGTTATCCGCATTGTCACTCTTCCTCCTAAGGGCGAGGGATTCAGTATTGCGCTGTATAATAGGCTAAAAGTGGCCCATTTCGCTTTGAACACCGATAATGTGTCATTGAAGTATCGGCATGGAGGATTGGAGATTTTTGCCAATGGGTATTTCCATGGTGGAAAGAGGCGGTTTCATGATGTCCCAAGCATGACAACCTATGGTGAAAGTGTTTTTGAGCAACTTATTAATGCTTATACTATAAACACTATTCGGAATTTTTCAGGCAAAATAGGATTCAATTACCAGATAGGCGAGAATCATTCGTTTGGTGGATATTTTGAAAGCGGCAGCATGAAAGCCAAGCCGAATGGCAGGATCGAATCGGTCGTGACCAATGACGGAAAACCCTACGAGAAGCTGTCCACTATACAGTCGGCTGTTGAAAGGACAATGCCATCACATGAAGCCAATGTATATTATAGCGGCAAAATCGGGGAGGGTTATGTTGACTTTAATGCCGACTATGTAGAGAATAATTCAAAAAAGGATTTTACACATTTTGAATCTGACGAAAACAATAGTGAGCGGACGGTGATTACTGACGCCGACAATCGCAAAAGGTTGTTGGCCGAAAAACTCAATGTGTCTTATCCTCTATGGAATGGTCAAATCGAAGTGGGTGAGGAGTACACTAATTCCAAAGTGAGTTATAATTCAGTTTACACGGGAGCCGATATTTCGGGAAGCGATACAAGAATCAATGAGGACAATATTTCGGCATTTGTCGAGTTGACACAGACTTTCGGAAAATTTCAGACCGGATTGGGCGTCCGTTTTGAGCATGTACGTTACAAATACTATGAGGGCGGCCGCCTTGACGAAGATCGTAGCCGGACATATAACAACTGGTTCCCTTCGGTTTTTGCATCCACCAAAATAGGACGAGTGGGATTGTCGCTTAACATAACAAGTCGAACAACTCGCCCCTCTTATTATCAGCTTGACGGTGCGCTGCAATATATAAACAGATATAGCTATCAGAGTGGCGACCCTTCACTAAAACCGGTCGACATATACTCCGTGCAACTGATGGCACAATGGAGCTGTTTCTTTGCTCAGGCAATATACTCTTATGAAAAGAATCCTATATTTTATACGGCTCACCGCTACAACGATGACCCGTTGGTGAAGCTTATCAAATTTGAAAACAGTAAGGCGCGTCATAAATATCAGTTTGCCATAGGTGCGCAACCCCATGTAGGTTGCTGGTCACCACAGCCCACAATTGGCGTATATTGCAGTCGTTACGCCACTCGTTTTCTTGACCGGGAAATGAAGCTTAATCGACCGATTCTGATTTTCAATTGGGATAACGCCATATCTCTTCCTCATGGATGGATAATCGATGCCGATTTTATGGTACAGACTTCGGGAAGCGCCGAAAATTGCTATCTTAAGGCGAGAAGCTACCTTAATTTCGGAGTGCGTAAATCATTCTTCGATGACATGTTTTCTATTCAATTTAATGCCAACGATATATTTGACACAAATAATGAGCGCATAGTGATGTACAATGGCGATATTAAGGTCACCACGGTAAATTATCAGGAATCCCGAAATGTAATGCTTACACTGCGATACAACATCAACACTTCCCGCTCCAAGTACAAGGGCACCGGTGCCGGGCAAGCCGAAAAGAACCGCATGTGACAAGCTTAAAAATGCGATTCGCGACATTATGGGGTGAAATCGGACATTTCGTGCTATTATCTTTGTGAGAAAAGATAATGTCATGGAAAACCGTCCCAACCGGCACGTGCCTGTGAGCCCGCACAGCCAAGCCGGGCTGCGCAGCCGCATAATGACGAGTGCCGCTCTAAAGCCATGCGCCCGCCTGTTAGGGAAATCGGTCGGGAAAACGAGTTGACCTACAGGGTGATCAATGAGTATCTATACTGACATCGCACTCTTCCGGTCGCGGGGTTTCAACGGCTCTTGTTCATGTCGTCCTTACGTTCCTGAGCAAGCTTGTCACGCTTCTTGAGAAAGAAGTGCAGCAACACTATGCACAGCAATGTAGCTCCTATTATGCTGAAATAATATACATAATTCCCCGCATAAAATTCATCACGTCCTATATAGCTCATTACTCCCAGATAGATGGTAAGCAGCAATGGGATGTAAGTCGATTTTTTCATGGATTGCAAATTGGTTTTATTATTGAGATTCTTGTGATTGTTTATATGGTGATTCTTCGGGTTTGAAGTTTCCTGATATAAGGTGATTGTATATCTTGAGGCATGTCCAGGCGTCGATTGAGGCATATATCTGCTGGGGAGCGGTGAGTGTCGATGCTTCCCAGTTGGATAGCCTTTGGCTCTTGGAAATGCGCTCGTTGAATATTATGCCATATATCTTCTGCAGGCTGCAATCCTGTATGTTATACTCCTTTACCATGCTTTGAAGGTCTATAAAACCTTTAGGAGAGAACTCCTGAATCTTGTGCAGAACCTGAAAATCGTCTTTTAACGACAGTCCCACTTTGGTTGTCGATTCGTCCTCGATCAATCGGCACAATTCAGGGATAAAACCGAATTTATTTATTCGGAAAAGATAGCAGCAATCTCCCGTAGATATTTGTATTAGAGCCACCTGATTGGTGCGTCCTTTGCGGAATGAAGGTTTGGTTTCAGTGTCAAAGCCTACTACGGGATACCTCTTTATTATCTCAAGGGCGCTCGTTGCCTGCTCTACCGTATTCACTACCACGATGTGCCCCGGGTAGGTAACGGTCGGTAGAGCTGCAAGCTGCTCTTTTGATATTGATAGTATTATAGTTTTGACATTCATCTGTATGTTAGATTTCTCGTTGATGTCCAATTAGTATATATGTGTCGCTTCAAAGATAATAAAATGTGTTTTAACAGAGTTTGCGGTATAAGTTAGTTTGACTTATATTAACGGATATTAAATCAAAACTACATGACCAGCACTTCGCTATTGGGAAAATGTTTAGCTACATATCGTTGTATGAATCCGAGCGTGTCCTCGGCAATTACCTTGTCCTTGTCGAAGTGGGTGTTGTAGATTACCGAATGTAGCTTGATGTTGCGCTTGCTGATCGCCTCGAGCGACAGTATGGTGTGATTTATCGAGCCGAGAATGCCGTTGGTCACAAGTATTATGGGCAGATTCCGGTCGGCCACGTAATCGATCGTGAAGTAGTCGTCGGTTATGGGCACCATCAGTCCGCCGGCACCCTCGATAAGCAATATGTCGTAGCGCGACGACAGTGTTTCACGGCTTTTGTCGACAAGCGACAGGTCAATCTCCCTGCCGTCGATTCGGGCCGCCAGCTGGGCCGACGCGGGATAGTTGAATATTATCGGAGCGGTAGTGTGGTCGATGTCCTCGGGCAGCATCTCTATGCCCATTATTTTGCGATGGGCTTCAATGTCCTCCGAGAACTCCTTGTTGCCTGTCTGGATAAACTTTTGAGTGGCTACCGAGAGCCCTTTGTCCATGTAGTTTTTTGCCAGCCATCCTGTGGCGTATGTCTTTCCGGCATCGGTGTCGATGCCCGATATGAAAATTGTCTTTCCCATTATTTTTTTCTTGCAATTATGTAGATTGGATGATAGGTCAACGGACATCCTTCGTCGTGTCGCGGATATTCGTGCATTATGCGTGCGAGGTTGTTGGACGGAGTGTACACTCCGTTAACTCCGGTGTCGCGCAGATGCACCAGTATGTCACGCGGCGAATTGAAGTACATTGTAATCCGCTCTTCAAGAGCTTCGCATATTTCAAATCCTTCAGGAATCATGTCACACAGCTCCTGCTTGCTGAAATATCGCAATGATGAGCCGGTTATCGCCGACAGCTCCTTCATGTTGTCGTGGCCGAATGTCGAGAATGCCAGTATGCCGCCCCGTCGCATGATGCGTGATGCGTTGTTCAGGAACATGGGCAGAGAGTTGAACCATTGGAATGTTGAAGCCGACACGATTGTGTCGAAGCTGTCGGGGAGAGCGTCGTAGACAAGCTCCTCGGCGTCGCCTGTGACCGCTTTGCCGGTCGGAAGCGGGCGTATCGCATTGGTCAAGTCCCAGGTGGTTATGTCGGCATCGGTCAGCACCGGTGCATATTCTCTTGTCAACATTCCCGTTCCGGCACCTATTTCAAGTATGCTGCACGGCTGCGATGTCATGTTCTCGCGCCAAAGTTTCCACAAGGTAGCGGCTATGCGATTCTGGACAATCGCGTTTTCATCGTAGGTCGAGGCGCTGCTCTCAAATTTTTCACCTACAGCCTTCTTGTTGATTATTTCGCTCTCTAGTATCTTTTGCCATTGCGGGAGATGCCCGCCTGCGATTTTGCTTGTGCGTGGAGTGTGTTCCCACGCCTTCGCCATGTTTTCAGGAGGGAATATCCTGTCGTCGGCAGCGATGATTACGCGGTGCCATGAAGTGTCGAGCGGTGAGCCGTCGGCTGCGTAACGCTCGATTGCTGTCAACTCATCTTTGAGGCCGTCGATGTCACGTTCGGGATAGTTGCCCTTGAACTCGTTGAATTGGGAGATGTCGCTGCACATCCGGCGATAGAACTTTGCGAGTGATCGCTCGTTCAATCCGGCAAGTGTTCCGTGGAATATGGCCGAGGGTATGCCGAGTGTGTCGTGAACGGGATTCAGTGTGCCGTTTATCGCCACCTTCAGCGCTACTGGGAGTGAACTGTTGCGTGCAAGGGTGCGTGCGGCCATGAATACGCCAAACGACCATGCGAATACGAATATCTCACGATAGGAGTTGATGATTTCGGCATCAAACGATTCGTCGCGGTAGTCCCACACAGCCATGATGTCATAGCCGTCGAGCCGTTCAACCGAATTGAGCACGGCATCGGTCATGCCCCATCCCAGGAAGATGAGTATGAGCCTGCGGTTTCCACTATGACGGGTTATGAATTCCTGCTTCATTTCATGATGCTTTTTATTGCATTTACAACTCTGTCGATGTCGCTGACATCCATCGATGCGCTAAGGCTGAATCTCAGTCGTTCGGTTCCGGCCGGGACTGTGGGGGTGCGTATCGGCAGCACTTTGTAGCCGAGTGCGCGAAGCTGCAATGACATGTCGACCGTAAGCGATGCATCGCCTACGATGAAGGGTATTATGTGGCTCTCCACAACCGGTTTCGCTGAGATGGCCGAAAGCTTCTCGGCAAAGTGCTTTCCGAGCATGGCCAGGCGGTCGCGCTCAGCATCCATCGTGACAAGCCGCTCGATTACAAAGGATGTCCATGCGCATGTCATGGGCGACAGCGCGGTTGAGAATATGAAACTGCGTGAGCGGTTGATGAGGAAATTCTTTATTGTGGAATCGACTACCGCGAAGGCTCCCGACGAAGCTGCCGCTTTGCCGAATGTGCCGACTATGATGTCGACATCGTTGTAGTTGGCGTTGTCGCGCGACAATCCCAACCCACGATGTCCGGCGGCGCCGAATGCATGGGCCTCGTCGATGTAGAGAATCACGTTGTTGAAGCGTCGCTTAATGTCGGTCAGCCGGTCTATGTCGGCCGCATCGCCGTCCATGCTGAAGATTGACTCGGTTATTACGAGTATGCGCTCGTGGGAGTCGGCTATGCGTTGCAGTATCCGCTCCAGATGGTCGTAATCGTTGTGACGGAACCTTGTGAACGGTGCGCGTGACAGCACTATGCCGTCGATTATGCTTGCATGAACCAGCTTATCGGCCACGATGTAGGTTCCCGAATCGGCAAGGGCCGAGATGATTCCGGTGTTGGCGTGGTAGCCGCTGTTAAACAGCAACGTGCTGCGACCGTATAGGTCAGAGAGCAACCGCTCAAGCGCTTCATGCTCGTGCTGGCGTGAAGCTAACAGGCGTGACGCCGACGAGGTCATGGGTATTGCGCGGTTGTCGACATTGTCAAAAAACTGCCTTTGCAGCTCCCGGTCGTTGCCCAGCCCCATGTAGTCGTTGGTCGAGAAGTCGATGCCCCGGAAATCTCCGTCGGCGGGAATCTCACGGTAGTTGCCTGTGGATTGAAGTTGGTTTAGAATGTCGCTGTAATGTGTCATGCAATGATAAATTCGGCTACAAAATTACTTAAAATAACTCACACCGCAAATTATAAAAGCAACGGCAGCCGGTGGTGATTCCGACTGCCGTTAAGCGGATTGTTATTGAGTTGACTTACTTACTTCACTTCCCACTCAAAGAGTCCCGATGAGTATTCGGCGGGCTGGGTGACTTCGAGCTTGACAGCCGATGTCTTCACGGGGTCGAAGTTGACGGTGTTGGCCGCTCCCTTTACAGTGCCGTAATTGTCGGCTCCTGTTACGGGCTGCCATTGACCCTGTGAGTCACGGTAGTATATTTTCCACGACTTGGGAACACGGCAACCGCCCCAAGGTGCGTCGTCAAACCAGTACACGGTCGAGCTTTGTACGGTTGAGGGCTGCGGCAGCTCGTAGCTTATCCACTCGGTAGTGCCTTGCTTGGGCCACCAGTGGTAGTAGGGCATAGAGCGGTCGTTTTCGTCTTTCGGAACAAGACGGTCGTTGATTGCCGAGATTGACGATGCCATGTGCGATGCGTTGATTTTGCTTTCCGAGGCAAGGGTTGCGGGCATTGTGGGACGAGAAGCCGAAAGCTCCTGAGGCAACCACACGGCCATTGCGCCCGATCCGCGGTGAGCCCATGAGTAGTAGGGGATGAGGGTGAGCTTGACATCGGTAGTGGTGAGTCGGCCCTTGTCGTCATATCCCAGTGTCTGGGCATCGGTTACAAGTTCATTGATGCCGTAGAGAAGTTCGGGTTTCTCTACAACTTCAAACTTGGGATTGCGGTTCATGAACACGCTCAGTACATCGAAGTCGTTGTCGGGCCACTCGGCGCAGTACACGATGGGGCCGCGCTCAACAGCCACGCGTCCGCGGTCGGCTTCAACTTTGTTGTTGGCTTTCACTGTGCGCGGTTCCATGTCGAAGTGAACGTCAACCTGGTCGCCCTTCTTCCATTGACGGTCGATGCAGAAATAGCCGTCCTTTAGTTCGCCGGTGAGTGGAGTTCCGTTAAGAGTAACGGTGTAGCCGAGGCGTTTTCCGTCGGAATAGGTGTAGAGGTCGCTCGGAACCACCTGATTGCGAACCCATCCGGGGATGCGGATCTTCATTGTAAACTTGCCGGCATTGTTCTTGTCGACCTTTATGTTAACATCGCCGTTCCAGGGATAGCGGGTCGACTGGCTGAGAACGAGTTTCTTGCCTGCGACATCGAGGTCGGCGGTGTTGGACATGAAGAGGTTCACGTAAACATCACGGTCCTTAACGGCATAGATGTAGCCGGGAAGCGACGGGATGAAGCGGCAGATGTTGGAGGGACAGCAGGCACAGCCAAACCAGGGCTGACGCTGGTGCTGACCTATCGATTCAAGAGGATTTGGGTAGAAGAAGCCTCCTCCGTCGAGCGACACGCCCGAAATGAGACCGTTATAGAGTGTGCGCTCAAGCACATCGTAGTACTTTGAATCGCCGTGAAGCAGGAACAGGCGGTAGTTGACATATACATTGCCGATTGCTGCGCAAGTTTCGCAGTAGGCCGACATGTTGGGGAGCTCATAGTTCTTGCCGAATGCCTCGCCGTTGCTGGTGGCACCGATACCGCCGGTGATGTAGTACTTCTTGCCTACGATGTTGTCCCAGATCTTGTCGATTGCGTTGATGTAGGCCGAGTCGCCGGTAAGCGCAGCCACATCGGCCATTCCGGCATACATGTAGGCGGCACGAACTGCGTGACCTACAGCCTCATCCTGCTCCACAACAGGCTTGTGGGCCTGGCTGTATTCGTCGGTGCGGGTGGTGTAGCCTCGCTTGTCGAGGAAGAACTTTGCCTGGTCGAGATATTTCTTGTCGCCGGTCACGAGATAGAGCTTGGCAAGCGCCATTTCGGCAATCTGGTGTCCGGGTACGCGTACAACCTGTCCGGGATTGTCGCCGATTTCGCGGCACACACAGTCGGCATACTTGATTGCGATGTCGAGGAAGTTGCGCTTTCCGGTAGCCTGGTAGTGGGCGATTGCTCCTTCAACCATGTGGCCGAGGTTGTAGAACTCGTGCGACAGATCCTCCACCATCTCCCAGCGCTTTGAGCCGGCCCATTCGTGGGGATGTTTGGGGTTCATCGTGCGGCTTGTGTATAGGTAGCCGTCGGGCTCCTGGGCTGCGGCCACGATCACGAGCACGCTGTCGATATAGTGTTCAAGCTTCTTGTCGGGATAGGTCTGCAGCAGGTAGCTTGCGCCCTCGATTGTCTTGTAGACATCGGTGTCGTCAAATGCAAGGCCGCCAACCTTTATTGTGTCGCTGGGGTGGGCTGCGTTGATGAAGTTCTGATAGCGACCCGTTTCCTCACACTTGCTGAATGCGAGGGGAATAGTCACCTCACGGCTTGCTTTAAGGCGTTGGCCCCAGAAATTGTCGGTCACTTTCACCGAAGTGAATGGCACGGGGTCGATGGGGTATCCGTGCGATTGCTGTTTTGGCGACTTGGCCGAGGCACTTGCCACGACTGCTGTCAACAGCATTGTTGCTAATAACTTTTTCATGATGATAATGATTATTTATTATATGGTATATATTCGTCCCAGAGTTTCAGTGAATGCAGATAACCTGTAAAGGGCCAATCGCGCTCGGCATTGCGTCCGAGGGTTATGTATTGCGACGGTTTGACAAGTAACTGTATGTCCTTTTCGCTGACCAGATTGTCGTTGATGTAGACGCGCTCCATTCGGCCGTCGAAGCACACGTAGACATGCTGCCACTTGCCTTCGAGGTTCTTGACATCCTTCCAGCCCGCGTCCTCATACCA
This sequence comes from Muribaculum gordoncarteri, assembly GCF_004803695.1. Lineage (NCBI taxonomy): Bacteria > Pseudomonadati > Bacteroidota > Bacteroidia > Bacteroidales > Muribaculaceae > Muribaculum > Muribaculum gordoncarteri. The sequence goes on along the minus strand of NZ_CP039393.1, from coordinate 2,257,373 downwards.
TCCGTAGTGCTGCATCACTCCGCATCGTGGCTCGGTGCCGTTCACGGCCATTATCTTTTCAAGCTCGTCGTGTGAGGTGGTGAAGTCGGCGATGCACTCGTTTTCGGCGATTTCGGGATTCAGAATCCACATTTCCAGAGTGTAAGGAGCGTTGTCGCGCAGGGTGGCCGGCAACGCGAATGATGACATGTAGACTTGCGAGCCGTCAAACTTGAACGCCTTCTTTCCTTCGATTTCGGTGATTACGGCCGGCTGTGACATGGCTTCAAAGTAGCCTTCGACACCGTTGTTGTCGAAATAGGGGATTGTGTCGCCCGTAGCGAAGTTGTCGGCGTTGATGTCGACAACGATTCCGTTAAGCAAGTTGTCGGCCACGGGCATGCGGCGAATGTCGGTCGTGAGGTCAAATTCGGTTTCCACCGGCTCCTGCTTCCAGTTATAGAAGCGCAGATTGGTTATAGTGAGCTGACGGTCACCGCTGCTGATGGTTATTCGTCCGTCGGTGAGCGCGTTGCCGAGGTCGGCTGCCGTCCACTTGCCGTTGATGTGCTCCATTGCGCTGAGCGTGTGGGGCTTGGCAGGCGACAACAAAGGATTGGCATATTCAAGCACCGTACCGGGCTGAAGCACAAGCGCATCGCGGCCGTCGACACGGCATGAGCGCGCCTCACCCGACTTCAGCGTGAAATAGCCTCCGAGCTGACCCTCGTTGTTGTTCCAGCGGCGACCGTCCCAGTCGGCGGCTGTAAGTCCCAGCCATTGCTGCGGACATGATTCCTCGATGTCACCGAATATCTTGATGTTCCATATCGCGCCGCCGAATCCGTTCTTCTGGCCGCCGGTGAATGTCACTCTCACGTAACGTGCCTCGGTGTTGCCGAAGTCGACCATGGGGCTTCCGGCGAGGCGGTTGTCACGCTTGTCGGCGAAGATGTCCCACGACTTGCCGTCGAGCGATGTTTCGATGAGGTATTGATAGAACTGGGTGCCGTACTCCCATTGAGTCCATATCGTGCGAATGTCCTCTTTTTTACCGAGGTCGATTTCAAGCCACTCCTGGCCCATGCCCTTGGGACGCCACAGGGTGCCGTTGTTGTCGTCGACGGCATATTCGGCCTTGAAGTCATTGTCGTAGGATGACGATGCCTTCACGCTCTTGCCGAATGCGAGGTTGGGCGATGTCACGCTGCTCTTGGCGAGAGCGCCGATGCCCTTGTGGGTGGGCGTGATGGGCTTGATCGAGCCGTCGGCGGCAAATTCAAGCTTGTCGATGCACAGCTGACGGTGGAAACCTCGGTTGGAGTGCGGGTTGTCGTGACGGTGATAAACGATGTAGTAGTTGTCGCCCTCCTGCAGTACGCTGTGATGCCCGGGGCCGTGTACGGTGCCGTCGGCGTTGCTCTCAAGCAGGCAGCCGCGGTAGGTGTAGGGGCCGAGGGGCTTGTCGGAGGTGGCGTATTGCACGCGGTAGGTGTGGTCGTGACATGAGCCCGACGAGTACATGAAGTAGTAGGTGCCGTTGCGCTTCAGCACAAAGGGAGCCTCAAAGAAGTCGGTCACCTCGGTGTTGGGGATGAGGCGGGTTTCGGTAAATCCCTTCATGTCGGGGGTGAGCTTGCCTGCACCGCAGCCGAAACCGTCATATATTCCCCATGTGCCCCAATACATGTATATCGAGCCGTCGTCGTCGACAAATGTTTGTCCGTCAAGGGTGATGGCGTTGGTGACGAATCGGTCGGGGACAAGCACCGCCTCGCTCTCGCCGAGGATGTTGTGCCACGGGCCGCGCGGGGTTTCGCCTGAGCCTACATGTATCTGGCACGGCTGGCAGTAGACATAGTAGTACTTGCCGTCGTTCTTGTTGAGCATAACATCGGGAGCCCATATCCAGTGGCTGTCGGGCCAGTTCATGGGCATCAGGGTCCAGTTTACGAAATCCTTGCTCGACCATAGCTGGGCGGGTCCGAAACCGGCGCCGCTGCCGTCGGTAGTGGCGTACATATAATATGTGTCGCCAAATTTCTTCACCGTGGGGTCGGCAAAGTATCCCGGAATTACGGGATTCATAGCCCCGGGGGCGTTGTAGGGCACATCGGCCGATGCACTGCCGAGGCTTACTGCGGCGGTGACGAGCCATGCTGTCAGTCTTCTCATACTGTGTTGCTGGTTATTTGTGAATTTGGTTTTTTATAGGAATTTCGATTTCGTAGAAATATTCGCTCAGGAGCTTGTAGATGTCGGGGTCGTAGGCTTTCAGCTTGGCACGACGGTTGACATGGTTGTGGATTCCGTTGGCCGGTTCGGCATATCGGTTGCAGTTGAAGAATGACTGCACGGCCTCGGCGAAGTACTCCTCCTTGTTGGAGAGCGCATAGGTGTCCTCCCACAATCCCTTTTTCTTGGCGTTGAGCCACAGAGCTTCGAGTCGGTCGTTGAAATCGGGCTCAATCTCGGCGATTCCGAGCATGTGGATGAGGTGGGCAAACTCATGAATCAGAATGTTTTCGCCCTCATACTTGTCGCCGGGCAGCGCAAGCAGATTCTCCTCGCCGCAGCTTGACGACAGTTCGTCCTCGGGCGCACCGCCGAAGCCTCGTGCGCGCCAGTTCCAGAATGCTATAGAGTCGGGATCGGTGGTGCAGATGTGCTGAAACTCAGGTATGTCGCAGGTCTGCTCGTCCTTGCCTATCACCATCAGGTGGGCTCCGCGCTGTACCATGTGACGCTTCACATCGGGACGCTTCAGAAGCATGTAGCCGATGATGTCACACGCCAGTCCGAGCGCCTCGTCGCTCACTTTGTCGGACGACACGACATAGAAGCCGTCGCTTTCGATGTACTTCTTGTAGAAATCGGGAATCGCCGCACGCTTTTCGGCGGGAATCGCGGTGACTGTGCCGTGGCCGGCGGGCATCGGGTCAAGACGGATTGCAAATCCGCCTCCCGAGGCCAAATGCACCGATGTCTTTGTGTCGCGGGTAACGGTGGCGGTGGTCTTGGCGTAGTCCTGCGCCTGCTTGTCGGCGTTGATTCCGTCGACCATCATTGTGGCCTTGAACGTGGCGCCTTCGGGCAGGAAGGAGTAGTCGACGGTTATGTCACGCGGCTCCCAGTCGGTCATGCCGCCCACAAACCAGCTGCCGCCGTTGCGACGGGCAGTCACGATGTGCTTGCCCATCTCGCCGGATATCACTTTGGTTTCGTCGAATGTCACGGGCAATCCGGCAATGAATTCCACGCAATCCTCTTCGCCCCGATAGTTGGTGGGAGCGTCACACAACATGGTGAAAGGGGAGTCGTGCACGATGTAGGCGGCGAGCTGATGGCAGCGAGTGCCCATACTCATGGGGTTGTAATAGACTGCTTTCCAGTCGGCTTTCGATGCGTTACGCATAGCTCCGGGGGTGTAGTCGACCTGACCGGCCATCATGCGTATATAGGGGAATGTCACGTCGTAGCGCGGCATGTCGTTGGCAATGTCGGTCCACTTCACCTCCTCCATGCCGAAGACGCTCTCGAAGTTGAGCACGTTGGGGTAGGTGCGGTTGATTCCCGCAGGCTTGTAGATTCCGTGATAGTCGAGCGTGAGGTTGTGGCGGGCGGCAGCATCGGCGAGGCGATAGGTCATCTCGACGGCTGTCTGGTCGTCACGGTCGAGGAAGTCGACCTTAAATCCGGCTATGCCCATGTCGCTGTACTTCCTGCAGGCCTCCTCAAGCTGTCGGTCGAGAACGTTGAACACTGTCCACAGCACGATGTCGACACCGCGTTTGCGGCCGTACTCGATAAGCTCGGGCAGGTTGATTTCAGGCACCACGGTGAGCATGTCGCCGCTCTTCGGGTCATACCATCCTTCATCGAGTACGACGAATTCCAGGCCGTTCTGCGAAGCGAAGTCTATGTAGTATTTATAGGTGTCGGTGTTGATTCCCGCCTTGAAGGGCACTCCTTTCAGCCCCCAGTCGTTCCACCAGTCCCAGGCCACCTTGCCGGTCTTGATCCACGAAGTGTCGGGCACACGCGAAGGTGACGCGAGGGCGTAGACGAGGTTGTTGACGGGCATCTGGGTGTCGCTTGTGGTGACGGCCATGATGCGCCACGGATAGGTGCGTGCGCCGTCGGCGAGTGCTATGTAGGGGGCGGTTTCGGTCACGTACTCCTGCACGCGCCAGGGATAGAAGTCGGTCTTGACGGGGTAGGGGGCAAACTTTGCGTCGAGGCGGCCGTTGACGGTGTCGGCCTTCAGCCACATTCCGGGGTAGGCCTCAAGGTCCGACTCAAGGATCGTGAGTTTAAGCCCGTTGCCGTAGTCGACCGTCGCGGGAAGAAATATGAGCTTGTCCTTGGCGTGGCTCAGCGGCGTTATATCGTAGATGTTCTGAAACGCCATTGCCATGGGCTTCTCGTCGTTGGTAGTGTAGGGGAGATAGACCGTGGGGTCGCCGGGGATGTCGAGCTGTGCTGTTTCGCCGGCAATGGTGAGGCGCTTGCCTTTGTCGCGCGTCACGTAACGATAGGCGACACCGTCGTTGAATACACGCAGCTCCAGGCCGGTGCCGTTGTCGAGCCGCAGCGACAGCTCGTTGTAGGTTATGTCGAAATGTTTCTGACGGTAAAACTCGGCGTCGACGGCTTCGGTGACATTGCGTCGCGAGCGCGCGCTCTTTATCGCCGAGGCATCCTTGCGGCCCTCGATGTCGAGCGATATGCGCGACGGCTTGATGAGCTCCACGCCGTCGCGTGAAACTCCCAGTGTGATTGCCTTGCCTGTGTCGTCGACGGTAGCTTCAAGCATTCCGTCGGGTGATGTCACGGTATAGGATTTGGCCCAAACAGCGATTGAGGTTAACGCGGCCAATAGCACCGTTAATGTTTTTCTGCAAATTTTCATGCTGGCATTGATGGTATATAATTACTAAAATGTCCACCTGCGGCATTGTAACATCTGTTACATCGGGCGTGTGGAAAATTGAAAAAATGTTTACATTGCAAATTAAGCAAATTGCCGTGAATAAAACTGACAAAAATGTCCAAACCTATGGAAAAATCGTCCAAAACAGCTGTTTAGACCCCGATAGTGTACGATTTTTGCATCAAATTGGACGAATTTTTCATTTGTCTAAAATCTCTTTCGCTACATTTGCCGTCGAATATAGTAATCAATTTTTAACCAAAAAAAGAGAAATGAATCTAGTACCCCATTTCATCACTGCATGTGCTGTGGCTTTAACGGTCACGGCTTGCACAAAGGGCACCTACCAGGCTCCCGACGCTCCGGTCAAGGAGGTTGCCTTCACGCAAGTACACATTGATGATAAGTTCTGGGCACCACGTATCGAAACCAACCGCCTCGTGTCGATTCCCTCGGCATTCAAGGAGTGTGAGAAGAACGGACGGTTTGACAACTTCGCGATTGCCGGCGGTCTTATGAAAGGTGAGCACCGCGGCGATTTCTCGTTTGACGATACCGACCCCTACAAAATCATCGAAGGTGCATCGTACTCGCTCGCGGTTCAGTATGACCCGCAGCTCGACGCTTATCTCGACAGCGTAATCACTCTCATCGCGGCTGCCCAGGAACCCGACGGTTATCTCACCACGTGCGTTACCAATAAGTGTACGCGCCTTTCAGGATGGTGGGGAACTCACCGCTGGGAGAAGATCAACAGCCATGAACTCTACAACAGCGGACACCTCTATGAGGCGGCCGTAGCCCACTATCTCGCCACCGGAAAGCGCAGCCTGCTCGATGTGGCCATCAAGAACGCCGACCTCGTGTGTGAGGTGTTCGGTCCCGCCGAAAACCAGAAGCACGTGCCTTCAGGTCACCCCATCGCCGAGATGGCTCTCGCTAAATTATATAAGGTGACGGGCGACGAAAAGTATCTCAACACCGCAAAGTACTTTGTTGAGGAAACAGGTCGCGGTACCGACGGACACCGCCTGAGCGAATACTCGCAGGACCACAAGCCCATCCTCACCCAGGATGAAATCGTGGGTCACGCAGTGCGCGCTGGCTACCTCTATTCGGGAGTGGCCGATGTAGCGGCTCTCACCAACGACAGCGCCTACTTCAACGCACTCACCCGTATATGGGACAACATGGCCTCGCGCAAACTATATATAACGGGAGGCATCGGAAGCCGCGCACAGGGCGAAGGCTTCGGTCCCGACTACGAGCTCAACAACCACACCGCCTATTGCGAAACCTGCGCCGCCATAGCCAATGTCTACTGGAACTACCGCATGTTCCTCGCCACCGGCGATGCAAAATATGCCGATGTATATGAACGCGCCCTCTACAACGGCGTGATTTCGGGTGTGTCACTGTCGGGCGACAAGTTCTTCTACGACAATCCTCTCGAATCGATGGGACAGCACGAGCGTCAGCGCTGGTTTGGCTGTGCATGCTGCCCGGGCAACGTTACCCGCTTCATGGCCAGCGTGCCCAACTACATGTATGCCACTCAGGGCGACGATGTGCTCGTGAACCTCTTCATCCAGTCGAGCGCCGAAATAGCCACCGACAACAACCGCGTGACAATAGCCCAGACAACCGACTATCCCTGGGACGGCAAGGTGACATTCACCATCACCCCCGACAACGAGGGTGAATGGGCTCTGCGCCTCCGCATTCCCGGATGGGCCGGCGAGTCACCCGTTCCCACCGACCTTTACACCTTTACTTCGGCTCCCAAGCAACCCTACACGCTGAAGGTCAACGGCACAAGCGCACGCGTGCTTGACGGCGACGGTTACGCCACAGTGCGCCGCACATGGAAGGCCGGCGATGTAGTCGAGCTTGAATTGCCGATGGATGTGCGCCAGGTACGCGCTCATGAGAACGTGGCCGACGACCGCGGCAAGCTCGCCATACAGCGCGGCCCCGTGATGTTCTGCCTCGAAGGCCGCGACCAGGCCGACAGCACTGTCTTTGACAAGTTCATCCCCGAAGGCACCGCCTTCACCGCCGCCTACGAGCCCGAATTGCTCAACGGCGTGATGACTCTCTCGGCCAATGCTAAGCAGATTCTCCCCGACGGCACAGTCAAGGATGTGGAAGTCAAGGCAATACCCTACAGCACATGGAACAACCGCGGAGCCGACCAGATGGCAGTGTGGATTCCCGAGGCAGCCGAATATGCCCGCGCAACTCCCGCTCCCACAGTGGCAAGTCGCGCACGCATGTTCTCCGAGCCCACCTCGCTCACCTCCGACGCTCCCGCCGCCACCTCCAACCTGCAGTGGGCATGGGGCTACAACGACCAGTGGGAACCCACATCGAGCGCCGACACCTCGAAGCCCTACCACTACTGGTGGCTGCGCAACGGCACCAACGAGAATCTGTGCTATGCATTTGACGAGCCCGTCGAGGTGCGTGACGTCGATGTCTACTGGCTTGAATTTGACCACTACGACGGCAACTACCGAGTGCCCGAAAGCTGGCAGCTCTACTACAAGGACTCCTCCAACCGCTGGCGCGAAGTCAAGGCGACATCGGCCTACGGCACCGAGAAGGACCGCTACAACCACGTGACCATCGAGCCCGTCACGACTACCGCGCTGAAACTTGCCGCAAAGCTGCAGGACGGACAGAGCGGAGGCGTAATCGAGTGGAAGGTCAACGAGGGACCCCAATCATGATTATAAATAATCTAATCTTATAATTTTTCTAACCTTACAAGCAACTAAATGAAACCGCATGTAAATCTAAACCATTTCAGTAAAGACTTACTGAAAGTTGCGGCGTGCTTAGCCATCGGGACCGCGATAAGCGCTCCCGTGGCCTACGCCGAACCATTGCAAGCGACACAGTCAGTTCAGAACGGAACCGTATCGGGTGTAGTAACCGATTCACAGGGTGAACCGATCATCGGCGCCAGTGTAATCGTTAAGGGTACATCGGAAGGTGTCGCCACCGATCTTGACGGACGATTCACCGTAAAGGCATCGGCCGGACAGGAAATCACCATCTCATCAATCGGCTACAAGCCCGTCACCGTCACCGTGGGCAGCTCACCGCTCAACATCGTGCTTGAGGAGGACTCACAGATGCTCGACGATGTAGTCGTGATCGGTTACGGTACACAGCGCAAAGGCGATGTGACATCGGCCGTGTCATCAATTAAGGCTGAAGATTTCACCGTAGGTGCAATCGGTGACGCTTCGGAACTTGTGAAAGGTAAAGTTGCCGGTCTTACTATTTCAAAAGGTACCGGTGACCCCAACGCAGAGTCAACCATAAGATTGCGTGGTGTGATTTCTTTACAAGGAGGTTCGACACCGCTCGTGCTCATCGACGGTGTAGAGGGAGGCCTCGGAACTGTTCCTCCTGAAAACATAGCTTCAATCGATGTGCTCAAGGATGCATCGGCCGCTGCCATCTATGGTACCCGTGGTGCCAACGGTGTGATACTCATCACGACAAAGTCGGGTTCAAGAGGCGAGGCTAACACCACGGCCACTTACTCGGGCTATGTGTCATGGGCAAGCCTTGCCAAGAAGCACAAATTCATGACTGCCGAGCAGGTTCGTCAGGGTCTTACCAACTTCTCGGACCGCGGTTATGAAACTGATTGGCTTGACGCAGTGTCACGCACAGCATTCACTCACAACCATGACTTCCAGATAAGCGGAGGAAATTCCACCACCACTTATTCAGGTAATGTGTCCTATCGTAATGCCGAGGGTGTCATCTTAACCACTTTCAATGAGGAGTTGAAGATGAACTTCGACATATCGCACTGGTTCTTCAACGACATGATCAAGGTACACTTGAATCTCGTGAAGGGTATCCACAAGAATGGAGCTCTTAATGCAGCTACCGAGGTCTATCGTCATGCAATCATGCGTAACCCCACCGAGCCTATATATGATACCGACGGACGCCCGTATGAAAATTTGGGCATTACCTACTACTACAATCCCATTGGACTCATTGAGGAGCTTGAAGGAGAATATAAGAGCGAATGGAGCCGCCTGACAGGCGACATCACCCTCGAGCCTATCAAGGGATGGCAGACCAAATTGATGCTGTCGACCGACCGCTCAAATGGTCACAATGCCTATTTCCGCACATCGGACTACTATAGCCACCGCACCGACGGAAAGACAGGTGATGCAGGCCACTCCTATTCTTACAGCCAGAGCAATAACCTTGAGGTGACCTCCAATTATCGTCAGACATTCGACAACAAGCATCGCTTTGACGCTCTTGTAGGTTATAGCTATCAGAAGAACATGTATGAGGGTTTCAATGCATGGAACGCCGACTTCAACAATGACTTCTTCTCCTATAACAATCTCGGTCTTGGTCAGGAACTTAAAGATGGTAAGGCTTCGATGGGAAGCTATAAAAACGATGACAAGCTGATCGGTTTCTTCGGTCGTGTAAGCTATGGCTACGACAACCGCTACAACCTGCTTCTCTCGATGCGCCGCGAGGGTTCTTCCAAATTCGGTAAGAATCACAAGTGGGGTAATTTCCCCTCGGCATCAGCCGGATGGAATGTAATGAATGAAGAGTTCTGGAAGGGCCTTTCAATAAGCAACTGGTGGAATGAGCTGAAACTCCGTGCAGGTTACGGTGTTACAGGTGTTATCCCGTCATCGTCCTATCAGGCTCTTACCCGCTATGACTTCGGCGGCGGCCGCTACTTCTACAACAATGGCAAGTGGGTTCCCGGTATGGTTGTAGCATCAAATCCTAACCCCGACCTGAAGTGGGAAACCTCTCATGAAATCAATGTGGGTATCGACTGGGATATGTTTAACGGCCGTTTCGGCGGTAGCGTCGATGTCTATAACAAGACTACCAAGGATATGCTTTGGTGGTATGATGTACCCGTTCCTCCGAACTTGTATCCGCAGACACTTGCCAATGTAGGTAAGATGCGTAACACGGGTGTCGAGCTGCTTTTACGCGGCATACCCGTCCAGGTGCGTGACTTTGAGTGGACTACTACTTTGACATTGTCACATAACAGCAATAAGCTTATCTCACTTTCCAACGGAATGTATGAAACAGCCAACCAGCATCCCTCAGGAGGACTTGGCGAGCCTATCAGCCAGTCGACTCACCGTCTTGAGGTGGGAAAACCTGTTGACCACTACTTCGGTATCAAGTCGGTTGGCGTGAGCGAAAACGGATTGTGGATGGTTGAGGATCCCAGTACAGGCGAAGCTGTTGAGATCACCGATGATATGCTTCCCGATGACGACATGAAGCAGGATCTCGGCAACGGTCTTCCCAAGGTATATCTGGGATGGAGCAATACTTTCCGCTATAAGAACTTTGACCTCTCGATGCAGTTCACCGGTCAGTTCGGCTTTAAGATTCTCAATGAGGCACGCGCCTACTATGAGAACAACTCGATCAACTACAACCGCCTCCAGTCGGTTCTTGAAGCTCCTTATGGCGACCGCACACTTGCCGGCAACCAGAAGCAGACATTTGTAAGCTACTATCTTGAGAATGGTGACTTCCTTAAGCTGACCAATCTTACATTCGGCTATACAGTGCCTTTGAAGAAAAACAAGTTTGTCAACAACATACGTGCTTACTTCTCGGCCGAGAATCTCTTCACCATCACCAAGTACAAGGGCCTTGATCCCGAGCTTTCCAATGGGGATGCAACATCGGCCGGTATCGAGCGCCGTGACAATTATCCCACAATACGTTCATTCACCCTGGGACTTAACATCAACTTCTAAATCTTTTGACTTAAATGAAAACAACGTTTAAAACCATCATAGCGTCAGCAGTCGGTGCCTCAATGCTCGGAATCAGCGCATGTACCGACCTCGATGAAACCACCTACGACGTGATAGCGGCTGAGGATTATGAATTTACCGATGCCGACCGTGCCGCCATGTTCTATCCTGTTTACAATTCACTACGTGACTTTATATGGGGATGGTTCGGATTTACCGACCTCGCCGACATGGCATCCGACCTCTGGTGTGTGCCTTATCGCATAGGTATCGGTTGGGGCGACCTCTATGTGCCCACTCACAAGCATACGTTTCACAGCCAGATAGGTTTCTTCTCCACAGCATGGAGCCGCGCCTATGCAGGTGTCAACTCATGTAACGAGCTTCTGAGAGATGAAAGTATAACTTCATCGGAATCGGCGGTTGCCGAGTTGCGCGGATACCGTGCGCTTTACTACTATTTCCTCTTTGACCTTTTCCGCAACATTCCTCTTGACAAGGGTGAGCTTCATGAGGCAGGCTGGCTTCCTGAGCAGGCTACACCTCAGGAAACGTTCGATTATATCGTGTCGGAGCTAAAGGCCATTGAAGGTGCGTTTGGCGACCAGAAGGAGCTTGGACGAATGAACAATGCTACCGTCAACATGCTTCTTGCCAAGATGTATCTCAATCACAATGCATGGCTTGGCGGCGATGACGAGTCCTACTATAAGCTTTGTATCGATGAGCTCAACAAGATAATTGCCATGGGCTATCAGCTTTCGCCCAACTACAAGGACAACTTCCGTGAGAGCATTGCCGCTTCGCCCGAGGTGATTTTCGGAATACCCTACGAGGAAAAGTATGCGGCAGGTAATTACTATGCCAACCTGTGGATGTGCAACGCCGGTCGCGCAACATGGGGATTCAACGGCTGGGCAACTTCAGGTGGTGGCGCTCACCCGCAGTTTATCGAAACCTACGACGCTGATGACCAGCGCTATGCCGACTGCTGGATTTCGGGTCCGCAGTATGACAAGGACGGTCTTCCCATCTATATTGAAGGAATTCAGCTGAATTATACTCATGAACTTCGCTCAATTGACAACCCCGGCTGTTACGAGCAGGAGGGAGAGCGTCTTGTAAAATATGAGATTCTCGGAGGCGACAAGGGTTCAAGCTATGACGACCAGGTGATATTCCGCTATGCCGATGTGCTGTTGATGAAAGCCGAGTGTCTTCTCCGCATTTCGGGTGCATATAACGGTGAGGGAGAGGCTCTTGCTGCCGAACTGGTGACACAGGTGCGTCAGCGCAATTTCTCAACGGCTCCCGGCAAGGCACTTCGCACTGTGGCTCAGCTCCGTGGCGGAAGCTGCTACGATTACGGACATCGTGAGAACCGCGCCGAAATCGACCAGCCCGACAACTGGATTATCACTCATGAGGGCGGCGACGACATCATCCTCGGCGGCTTGCTCGATGAGCTTGCATGGGAATTTGTGGCTGAGGGACACCGTCGTCAGGACCTTGTGCGTTTCATGATGACCAACGGCTGCAACGTGTGGAACGGTAAGTCATGGTTCTGTAAGGATGGCATGAGCGATCCCAACGACCGTCATTACGATGTGTTCCCCATCCCCAAGGATGCTATGGACGGTAACCCCAAATTGGTTCAGAACCCCGGCTATGCAGGCTAATGTACTTACCTTAAACCATTAAAAGGAAAAACAAGATGAAAAAAACATATCTATATTCATTCATTGCGGCATTGGCTTTTGCGGGTGTAGGCTGTAACAGTGACGACCCGTCTGATGCCACAGAAAAGAAAGTTTATGCTGAGGGTGAAGCACCCTATCTGCGCACAAATAACGAGGCAACCGTAACTGCATCACGGGTATTCTCGGTGGTTGATATCGACGCACCCCAATATGTCTATCTTAAGGACTATGCGACACAGTTCCATAAGTTCCTCAATATGACCGTTGATGAAACCGTTGCCGCTATCGAGCGTGGCGAAGTGGTGTTCTACAACATCAATACCGGCCGTCAGTGCTGGGATGTAACTCCTCCCAACAATGGCGAATCGGGATGGTACTACACTTCCAACGGCCGTGTGGCTTCATCCGATCAGAATCCTGTGTTCACGGCATCGCTCAACAAAACCGAGAAGGCTATAGAGATTCATGCTGTCAACAATCCTGCAGCCGGAACTTTGACAACGCTCGACATGGGCTTTGCAATCAAGAATGGCAGGGACTTTGACGACTATGTGCGTTTCGCGATAAGCCTGGTGGTAACCGATCCTTCGATTGTTGAATGTTCGGGTAGCGTGCCTGCCGGCGACTGGGCTTCATGGTCGCTTGACTTCTCGAAGTATGATGCTGAATTGCAAGCCGCTCTCGGACTGTCGGCCAAGGAATTCATAAAGCTCTATGGCCAGTGCGAGCCTGAATATCAGTGGACCAACTTTGAAGACGACCCGATTCAGGTGTTCCTTGTAAAGAATGGCGAGCGCGTGACAGGTGAAGGCGGTCTGCGTCCCAAGTCGACAACCAACTGGATGGGCTGGTGGCTTGACAAGGATCAAAACATTGTAGGTTACGGCGATACAAGCTATATATTCCTTGAAGGAGCCGAAGGCGTTTACAACTTCGGTCGACATCCCAATGTTCCGTCGGGAGAGAGTGCTACGATAATCGTTGACTTCGCGCTGACTGCCGATCTTGACAAGCACATCAAATTCATGGTTAACTTGTCATTTGAATAAACAAAATCATGTAATCGCCCCGGGAGGCTTGTCCTCCCGGATGCGATTCCGATAAAAAAGCAATAATAATGAAAGATATAGCTAAATATTCAAGATGGTTCGTTGCCGCGTGTCTGCTGGCCTCAGCTCCGATGTTTACGGCATGTGACGACGATGATGAAATAGTGGTCGAAGTGCCTCCCTTTAATCTTGACGCTACCGCAGTGAGTGTAGTGTGGAATGAGAGCGAGGCCGTGGTAAATTTCTCAGCAAGTGAAAACTGGAGCGCGACTACCGATGCTTCATGGGTGCAACTTACTCCCGAAAAGGGTGAGTTTGGCAAACATCGACTCTTCATGACCTTTGAACACAACGATTATTTGTCGCCGCGTCAGGCTACAGTGACGGTTAAGTGCGGCGAAGGTGTGCAGAATATCCTTGTGACCCAGGGCGGCTGCGCCGATGCTGCAAGCGTGTTGAGCGTATCGGCTTCGGTTGAAACCGGTACTACCGATTTCTCGGCCGGCTCATTGTCGCTCTCTTCTTACACCAAGGAGATTGAAGGCAACATGGGCATGACCTATGATGAATTCATTCAGGGCATAGGCAATGACGGTGACATCGATTTCTACATAATCAATGACGGAGAATGGAATCTTGCAAGCAGCGCGGGAACACGTTGCAGCGCATGGCTCAACGCCGACATGGAAAATGTGGGATGGAAGGATGGTACATATCCCGATAATGCCATATATGTGGAAACATGGGCCGAGGATGGCGAAGTCGCTATAGGCCGAGGTGTTGACATTCCTGATAATGCTGAGTTTGATGTTGAGTTTGCTTACGCCAACGCCGACAAGTCGCGTTACATCATCTTCAAAGTCAACATTCTCTGTCCTACCTACGAGCCTGTTGTGGATGTAGTGTGTGACGGCAACAAGGCAGTCGTTAACATGGAAATCGTGGATGCCGCTTACGCTCCCACTCTCATTAAATTTGACGCTCTTGCCGATGCATTGCAGGCAGGCATAAGCCTTGATGTAGAGGGATTTGTTTCGGCAGTGACTTCTGACCGCGACACCGCTCCCGTAGTCATGTACATGATCGATCAGGCTACCGGCAACTGGGATATGGACAGCAACTATACCGCTAACGGCATCGGTTACTGGCTCGACGATAAGTATCTGCCCACAGGTTGGACAGGCAGCTATCCCAGCAATACGTTCTCTATCGAAACATCGGAGGACGGCATCTATATCGGCCGCAGCAATGATGTTCCTTCAGGTCCTTACACATTGAAGTTCGTCTATGCTTTGCGAACCAATGTGACTAAGTACGTTGAAATTGAAGCTAATATCGATTGCTTCTAATAAGCTCTATTATATGCAGGGGATGGCCGTCTACGGCCATCTCCTTGCATTAATATAAGGAGGAGAATCATTATGATGAAAAACTATTTATTATTGTACTTTGCGATATTTTCGTTGGCATTTGCATCGGTAGGTTGTTCTGATTCCGACGCTGATGAAGCGGACATGTCGCCGGCATTGGTCTTTTCAAGCAATGACCGTACATTCAGTGTCGCATCGGCCGAACAGAACGAGATTACAATAAAGTTCAAGGCCAACAAGCGCTGGTCGGCTCAAGCTCTTGAAGGAGCCACCTGGCTTTTCTTTTCCAATAACGGTGTCAGCACCGGCGATGTGGAATTGACCGTTACCGTAGGTGCCAACACTTCCACCGACGGCCGCACCGGTAAATTCAGAATCTCGGCCGGTGACATGAGCGAGGATTTTACAGTGAATCAGCCCGGAAAGAGTGGCGAAGCACCCAAGCCTCCTACTGAAGAAATCGACCCGTCGACCATCCCCGATTATGATAAATTCTGGGCTAATTCAGAGCATGGATCGGGAATGTTGAAGAGCAATTCAAAATTCTCGTTTGCGCGTTATAAATCGAGCGAGCACTTCTTTGTGTTCTGGGACAAATATTTCGGCGACGACCCCAACGGCTCGCATGTAGCTCCCGGTGACCGCGTCGATGTTGACGATCTTCTCGCCAAGGCCGAGCATTTCTTCCAGACCAATATCATGACTCTCGGCATGGCCGTAATTGGTCAGGGGCAGTCGACACTCGACGACTACAAGATGCAGATATATCTTCTCGATCCTACACCTGAATCATGGGTGGCAACAGGTTCGGGTTATGACGACATGATAGGCGCGCTTTGGGTTACTCCGGCTACCTGTCAGCCCGTCGGCTCGACAATCGCTCACGAGATAGGACATTCGTTCCAGTATCAGGTATATGCCGACAAGGTTCAGAAACAGGGCTACGACCACAACTACAGGCATGGTTTCCGCTATGGTTTCGGCGATAACGGTGCAGGCGGTTGCTCTTACTGGGAGCAGTGTGCGCAGTGGCAGGCCCAGGTTGACTATCCCGAGGAGATGTTTGGCTATCATGTGCCTACATGGACAGCCAATTGTCATCGCATATTCTATCATGAATGGATGCGCTATGCAAGCTACTGGCTGCAGCATGACTGGGTAAACCGTCACGGAGTTGAGGCTTACGGACGCATCTGGCGGGAGTCGGAATTCCCTGAAGACCCCATTGAAACCTATACCCGCCTCTACAACGGATCGGATATGCAGAAGACCTACGACGAGCTTTATGACTATGCGGCTCACATGGTTTACTACGACATACCCGGCATACGCGAATATGCTACTCCCGAAGTGAAGGGCAACTATTCGACCGTATTGTTCCGAGTTGACGATTCCAAGTATCAGGTAGGTTATCAGTCGACACCCGGAACTACCGGATTCAATGTCATAAGACTTATGACTTCGGCCGGCAAGTCGGTATCGGTTAAGGTGGATGCCCTTGAAACAGGCAGTGCTCTCGCCGAAAAGGACCCCGGAACACAGGTTAACGGCGACGGAGGCATTGTGGGTTCGGTTAAACGCTACAATACACAGCGCAACACATCGTCCAATTTCCGTTACGGCTATGTGGCAATCGTCGACGGAGTGCCTCAGTACTCCGAAATGAGCAAAGGCGCCACAGGAACCGCATCTTACAACGTGCCTGCCGGAGCGTCGGAACTCTATTTCGTAATAATGGGTTCGCCTGACACTTATAATCGCGCGGGCTGGGATGACAAGGAGTCCAATGACGAGCAGTGGCCTTATACGATAACTCTCACCGGCACCGATGTTTACAATTATGTAGAGCCGTCGGTAGCGGTGTTTGAGAAAGTTGACGACAACACTCTTAATGTCACCTATGACTTAAGCATCGATCCTGAAAACAGCGACTGGATTGCCGGTGGCCTTAACATGACGGTGCCCGATGTCACCGAATTCCTCGGAATGGATGCCGCAACCTTATCCAAGTCGGTCGTATCGCCCGAAGTAGGCAAGGCTGTGGAGAAAATAGACGGTAAGATCGTGGTGTTCAATAAGAATGCTGACGGTTCGATATCCAATATGCCTACAGCTAATGTAGGTTACTGGCTTACGGTTGACGGAACCGCCATCGAGTATGCTGAAGGTACGATATATTACGAGTTGAACGGTGCCAACCTGATACTCGGCAAAAAGGGAGCTGTAGGTGCTCCCGGCGACACCATGGTAATGCATCCCGTTTATGTGTACAAGAAAGGATCCTCTGAAAAGACTATCAACGTTACAGTCACCTATAAATTCCGTGGCGCCACTACGGAATTGGGTAAACGGGTGTCCTATTCACGTATGAAGCTTTTTTAATTAGGCATATTTAATGTCGGTATTTATTTCTAAGGTTGAGGAGGTATTGCGGGGCAACCTTGCAATACCTCCTTTTTTCATTTTCTAATTAATGAAAATTACATTATCTTTGAATTGTGTAACACGAAAATTCATGATCAAGCAATTTGTTTTGGCAGCTGTTTTGCTGTCGTCGCTTCAGCTCACGGCCGAGGTGACCGAATATAAAGGCAAGAGCATATATCTACCCAAGGAGCTGCGTGCCAATGACTTCACCGACCCTGCGTCGAAGTGGAGCTACGACCGCATGGCCTGCACCGACAACATCGTGCTTTTCTGGGCTCCCGGATTTGGCGGCAACATCGCCACCGCTCCCGACCTTGAGGGACATGACATGAAGGTGGACCTTGCCAATCTGCTCGACCGGCTGGAGTCGTTCTACAAGTTTTTCTACAATGACCTCGCTTTCGTCAAGCCGGGCACCAAGGCCGACAAGTATCGCATGATGGTGATGCTCGACTACTCGCTTGAGGGCACGGCCTACGGCGGCGACTATGACGGCGAGATAGGCGCGTTGTGGATAGCTCCCAACCGTGTGCAGGACAAAAAGCTCAACTGCATAGCCCATGAGCTGGGCCACTCGTTCCAGTCGCAGGTGTCGTGTGACGGCGAGGGCGAAGGCTGGGGCGGAAGCGGATTCTTCGAGATGGCGTCGCAGTGGATGCTGTGGCAGGTCAACCCCGACTGGCCCACCGACGAGAACTATCACCTGAACGCCTACCGTGACGGCACTCACAAGGCATTTCTTCACCTCGACAACATATACCGCTCACCCTACGTGCTTGAACTGTGGGGCGAGAAGCACGGCCGACCCATAATCGCCGAACTGTTCCGCCAGGGAAAGCGCGGCGAGGACCCTGTAATCACCTACAAGCGCATCAACGGCATGACGCAGGATGAGTTTAACGACGAGATGTTTATGATGCAGCGCCGACTGATAAACTGGGACATCGACCGCGTGCGTGACAATATGCGCCCCTACGCCAACCTATGGCATACCGATATGGTGGATGCCGGAGGGCGTTACCGTGTGGCTCCGTCAAACTGTCCCGAGAACTACGGCTTCAACGCCATTGCGCTTGAGGTGCCGGCTCCGGGCAAGAAGGTGACTGTCGACTTCAAGGGCGAGGCCGGCCGCAAGGGCTACAACAGCGTCAATGTGGCAAAGGCGGGCTGGCGTTACGGACTTGTGGCCGTGGATGTTGACGGCAATGCCACCTACGGCGAGATGAAGCGTGACCGTCACGGACGCATCGAGTACACCGCGCCCGCTGACAAGCAGCTCGCCCATCTGTGGCTCGTGGTCATGGGTGCGCCTGCCGAACACTGGATGAATCCTCACGGTCGCGACAACAATGAGGTTGACGCGCAGTGGCCCTACAGCATCAAGCTTTCGGGCACGGCATTGAGGAAGTGACGCGTGGTTGAAGTGAGTGTGACCTTAATATCTGTGTAAATATTCCTATCTTTGGTTTTAGCCTTAACATTGACTGATGAAAAAATTGTGCCTACTATTCATTGCCGGCTTGATGTCGCTTGCGGCTCTTGCTTCGGGGAGTAATCTTGCGTTCCGTCACTACACGACCGACAACGGATTGCCGTCAAACTGCGTGCGTGACATCATGCAGGACAGCCGCGGCTTCATCTGGTTTGCCACCGACGGCGGCCTTGTGCGCTTTGACGGTCAGCGTTTCAAGGTATTCTCGTTAAGCAAGTTGGAGGGCAAGCATTCTCAGGACGATTTTGTGTCGCAGATGCATGAGCTTGACGGCAAGATATGGATAGGCGTTGACACACAGCTATTTTATTACGATCCTGAAACCGAAAAGATTCTTACTCCCGTGTTGAACTATGCTCCTGCGTGCAGAAGCCGCATAGACTCCTACGTGCGTGACATGACATCGGACAAGGACGGCAACCTGTGGCTTGCCGTGGCCGGCAACGGCGTGTTTAAGGTGAACAGCGTCACCGGCGATGTGGTTAACTACGAGTTTCCGCAGCTCTCCAATATGGTGGGCAAGGTCTATGTCGACTCACGTAACGATGTGTGGGTCATGGGCAACCAGGGACGGGGAATACTCTTTAAGCTGAACAAGAGCGACGACACGTTCAAGCCGTTGCAGCTCACTCTCGACGGCCGGCCGCTTCACGTAATTGCAGTGGCCATGGCCGAGGATGAGGCCCACAACATGTGGATAGGAATGTGGGACTCGGGACTTTTCCGTTTCGATCCTTTTACGGGCGAGGCCGATGCCGCGCTGCATTCCGGTGCCGACAGGGGGCTGGTTCACATCCACTCGATAACCGCAGGGAGCAACGATGTGCTCTACATAGGCTCCGATGCCGGATTGACGGTGTTCAATCCCAAGAGCGGCGAATACAATCTATATAAGAATGACGAGCTCGACGGCCGGTCGTTGTCTGACCAGTTTGTCTATCCCATACTGCGTGACCGCGAGGACGGAATGTGGATAGGCACTTTCTACGGCGGTGTCAATTATCTGGCACCCGATCTGAAGCAGTTTAACGCTCATCGTCACTCGCGATTTGTCAACTCGGTGAGCGGTGACATCATATCGGGATTTTGCGAGGACGGCATGGGTAATGTGTGGATAGCGTCGGATGACGGCGGATTGTGTTACTACACACCTTCGACGGGACGCTACAGTCACGTTGCGCTGCCCTCGACCGGTGCCGTGCCGTTTAACAACAACGTGCATGCGCTGTGCCTCGACGACGACGACCTGTGGATAGGCACTTATACAACCGGTGTGGGTGTCTACAACATCAAGACCCACCTGATGCGTCACTACTATCCCCGTGAGGGCGACGACAGTTCGCTCGACGGCTGGAGCAGCTATGCCATATACCGTGACCGTGACCGCAATATATGGGTGGCGACGATGGACATGATAAACCTCTATGACCGCGAAGCCGACAATTTCAAGCGTGTGCGCAGTCTTGGGGCTATGACTATCGACATCGACCAGGATGCTTTGGGCAACCTGTGGTTCTCGACTCAGGGCAAGGGGTTGTTCCGCTACGACACGCGTCACCGGGTGTGGAAAAACTATCGCTTCTCCAGTGACGAGGGTGCGCTGCCTCACAACCATGTCAACTGCACTACGATTGACTCGCGAGGCCGGATGTGGGTGGCTACGGCCAACGGCCTGTGCCGTTACGTGCCCGAGCGCGACAGTTTTGAGATTATCAATATAGGCGATGTGCCGAGTAAAATAGTGTTCTCGGTCATCGAGGACCAGAATTCATTGTGGCTCACGACAAGCAACGGGCTTGTGAGGTATTCGCTGGTCGACGGCAGTTCCGAACTGTTTACGACATTTGATGGACTGTCCAACAATCAGTTCATGCTGAATGCCGGACTCAAGACTTCGAGCGGGTGCATCTATCTCGGTACGATCAAGGGCCTTAACATGTTCTATCCCTATCAGATACGCCCTAACCAGACAATGCCACCTGTGGCGTTTACCGAGCTTGATGTTGTCAACTCGGTGGTTGAGGTGGGCGATTCGCGACTTCCCAAGTCGCTCAACAGTGTCGAGCGCATCGAGCTGTCGCATGAGGACTATCTGTTCAGTCTGAGCTTCTCGGCGCTGAGTTACGTTAATCCGTCCAAGAATCATCTGCGTTACAAGCTCGACGGCTTCGACAAGACATGGATAAATGCCGGCAGCGACAACCGTGCCACCTATACCAACCTGCCTCCGGGCAACTACAAGATGATTGTGCAGGCCTCCAACAATGACAACCTGTGGAATGAGGAGGGCATCACGCTCCACATCAAGATATTGCCTCCATGGTATGCCTCGATTCCGATGAAGATTCTCTATGTGCTTATTGCATTGGGATTGATATTCCTGTTGATTCGCCTGTTGCTGCGTTACTACGACAAGCAGCACAAGGTGGAGCTGAGCCGTGTCAGCGCCAACAAGGAGAAAGAGGTGTATCAGGCCAAACTGTCATTCTTCACTATGATAGCGCACGAAATCAGGACGCCTGTGTCACTGATAATCGGGCCGCTGGAGAAAATAATGCGTTCGCCCGGCGAGTTGTCGCCGACTGTTCGCGATGACCTGAATATAATCAATCGCAACAGTCAGCGACTGCTCTTTCTCGTAAACCAGTTGCTCGACTTCAAGAAGGTTGAGCAAAACGGATTCACCGTTACGTTCAGCAGGCAGAACGTGACCAATCTTGTCACGGCTGTGGCCGAGCGTTTCGCTCCGTCGATAGAGCAGATGGGCGGCAAGCTTGTGGTGGAGTGCGGGGAGCGTGACATCGAGGCCGATGTCGACGCCGAGGCGTTGACCAAGCTTGTGAGCAATCTGCTCAACAACGCGCGCAAATACATGAAAGACCGCATTGTCATCGCCTGTCATGCCGACGAGGGGCAGGGGAGGTTCACCATATCGGTGTCGGACAACGGTGTGGGAATCAGCCGTGACAATCAGGAGAAGATATTCAAGCCCTTCTTCCAGGTAATGGACGATACACGTGAGTCGAAGGGTGGCACGGGACTTGGATTGAGCATAGTGCAGAGTGTGGTCGAGGCCCACAAGGGTGAAATAAAGGTTGAGTCGTCGCTCGGTAACGGCGCGACATTCATCGTCACCTTGCCGCTCAGGCAGGAGGGCGTGACGGCATCGGCCGGCAACGACATCATGTCGCCCGCCGAGGATAAGGGATATTCGCGTGCAATCGACGGGAGCGTCAACGATGTGTCGCGTCCCGTGATGCTGATTGTCGACGATAACGAGGAGATGCTTCAGTTCATCACGAGCAACTTCAACTCCGACTACGAGGTGGTGACGGCTGTCAACGGCAAGGAGGCGATTGACAAGCTGTCGCGTCACGAAGTGGCGCTCATTGTGAGCGACTGGATGATGCCGGTGATGAACGGAGTCGAATTGTGCCGTGCGGTGAGAAGCGACTGCAATTACAGTCACATTCCGTTTATCCTGCTTACGGCAAAGACCGATAACTTCTCAAAGATAGAGGGATTGAACTGCGGAGCTGACGCTTATGTGGAGAAACCCTTCTCGGTCAACTATCTTGAGGCGCGCATACACAACCTTGTAGAGATGCGTAAGCTTCTGCGTGAGAAATTCTCGCAGACACCTCTTGAGCCTATAAACACGATTGCGCCCAACCCGGTCGACGACCAGTTCCTGACGCAGCTCACCAATATAATAGAGGAGAACTTCTCCAATCCGGAGCTGTCGGTCGATTTCCTTGCCAACCGCATGGGCATAAGCCGATCGGGTCTATATGCCAAAATAAAGACTCTTGCCAATGTCACGCCCAATGAACTGATACAGCTGACGCGCCTTAAGAAGGCGGCAAAGCTTCTTGCCGAAAACAAGTACCGCATCAACGAAATATGCTACATGGTCGGCTTCAACAGTTCGTCATATTTCTCAAAGTGTTTCCAGCGGCAGTTTGGCATGAAGCCCGGAGAGTTCACGCCACACTCGCTTTAGAGCCGGTTCGACAATAAATGTTAACGGCAGGACGGTCAATTGTTGAGTGATTTTCTTCAGGGCAGAATCTCGATCATTCTGCGGCATAGTGTCCTCAGGTCGTCGTCCTTTATTATATAAGGAGGCATGATGTAGACATTACGGCCGAAGGGGCGCACCCATATTCCCTTTTCGACGCACCGTTTCTGAAATTCGCCTACATTGACGGGGTCGTTCATCTCCACGACTCCGATAGCACCGAGTACGCGCACATCCTTCACTCGCTCGTTGGACGCGGCGGGAGCCAGCTCCTGCTTCAGCAGGCTTTCGATGTGGCTGATGCGCGATGCCATGTCCTGCTCGTTGAGCATCTTGATCGACTCAATGGCTATGGCGCATGCCAGCGGATTGCCCATGAATGTGGGGCCGTGCATGAGCACTCCGGCCTCGCCGCGTGAAATGGTGTCGGCCACATCCTTGGACGTGAGCACTGCGCTCATGGTGAGGTAGCCGGCGGTCAAGCCCTTGCCTATGCACATTATGTCGGGCTCCACTCCTGCCCATTCCCAGGCAAAGCGGCGGCCTGTGCGCCAGAATCCGGTGGCTATTTCGTCAAATATCAGGTATACGCCGTAACGGTCGCAGAGGCGGCGAGCCTCGACGAGATATTGCGGATGGTAGAATCGCATTCCTCCCGCACCCTGCACTACAGGCTCGAGAATCAGTGCGGCAATGGAGTCGTGGTGCTCGGCGAGGGTCTTTTCAAGCGGAGCCATCGTTTCGGGACGCCACTCGTCGTAGAACCCGATTTCAGGCGCGGGAACGAAGTAACGAATGGGAAGAGCCGGGCCGAATGCTCCGTGCATTCCCGTCACGGGGTCGCAGACGCTCATTGCATTCCAAGTGTCGCCGTGATAACCCGAACGGATGGTGACGAAGTTGCTCTTCTCGTGGTTGCCGCTGCGTGACACCGCAGCCTGTATCGCCATCTTCATGGCCACTTCGACGGCCACCGAGCCCGAGTCGGCGTAGAAGATGTTGTTCATCGACGGCGGCACAATTTCGAGCAGCAGCTTCCCCAGCTCGATTGCCGGTTCATGGGTCAAACCGCCAAACATCACGTGTGACATCTTTTCACACTGTCGGGTTATGGCTTCGTTTATGCGTGGATTGTTGTAGCCGTGTATCACGGCCCACCACGATGACATTCCGTCGATGAGTTCGGTGCCGTCGACGAGCTTGATTGTAGTTCCGTGGGCCGAGTCGACCTTGTAGGTGGGCAATGGATTTATGGTTGAAGTGTAGGGGTGCCACAGGTGTTCGCGGTCCCAGTTGTCATATACGATTTCCTGATTGGTCATGGTGGGGTTGTTTTGAGAATACAGAATGTATTGCAAAATTACTGAAAGAAATTAAAAAATGTGCGATAAATGGTCATTTAGGGATGGATTGTGAGTTATTTTCGCCATTTACGGAAAAATTTCAGTAATTAAGGCGTTTTTTTTTCCAAATTAGTTATGCGCTCCATTTAAAATCATTAAATTTGCGCAAACAACCCCTAAAATATCGTAGAAATTATGAAGAAGCATAACTTTTATGCCGGACCATCGATTCTGAGTGAGTACACTATCAAAAACACCGCCGAGGCCATCAAGGACTTTGCGGGAACAGGTTTGTCGATTCTTGAAGTGTCGCACCGCAGTAAGGAATTTGTTGCAGTTATGGATGAGGCCCAAGCCCTCGTCAAGGAGCTGCTTGAGGTTCCCGAGGGCTATCATGTCCTCTTCCTCGGTGGAGGCGCTTCAATGCAATTCTGCATGGTTCCTTATAACTTGTTGAAGAAAAAAGCCGCCTATCTTGAAACAGGAACATGGGCGACAAATGCCATCAAAGAGGCTCGTCTTTTTGGAGAGGTGGATGTTGTTGCGTCAAGCAAGGAAGCCAACTTTACCAACATCCCCAAGAATTATGTAGTACCCGATGATGTGGACTATTTCCACTTCACCTCAAATAACACCATCTACGGAACCGAGATGCGTTACGATCCCGATGTAAAGGTGCCTTTGGTAGCCGACATGTCGAGCGACATCTTCTCCCGTCCCGTTGATGTGTCAAAGTATGATGTAATATATGCCGGAGCTCAGAAGAATCTTGCTCCCGCCGGCGTGACCATCGTGATTGTCAAGGAGGATGCCCTCGGCCACGTAGACCGCGCAATCCCCACCATGCTTGACTATCGCACCCACGTAAAGAAGGGCTCGATGTTCAACACTCCTCCCGTGCTGCCCATCTACTCGGCACTGCAGACCCTCAAGTACTATAAGGAACTCGGAGGCGTAAAGGAGATGGAGCGTCGCGACCTTGCCAAGGCCGAGCTTCTCTATGAGGCCATCGATTCAAGCAAGATGTTTGTAGGCACCGTTGCTCCCGAGGATCGTTCAATAATGAATGTGTGCTTCGTAATGAAGCCCGAATATGACGGACTCGACAAGGAGTTCATCGACTTTGCATCGACCAAGGGTATCGTGGGCATCAAGGGTCACCGTTCGGTTGGCGGTTTCCGTGCATCGCTTTACAATGCTCTTCCCATCGAGAGCGTGAAGGTGCTTGTTGACGCAATGAAGGAATTTGAGGCAAAACATTAATCAGAGCATTAGGACTATGAAAGTATTGGTAGCCACCGAAAAGCCGTTTGCAGCCGTTGCTGTGGACGGTATACGCAAAGTGATAGAAGAGGCCGGTTATGAACTCGAGCTTCTTGAAAAGTACGGCAGCAAGCAGGATCTGCTCAATGCCGCTTCCAATGCCGACGCCATAATCATACGCAGCGACATAATCGACGCCGAAGTGCTCGACGCCGCAAAGCAGCTTAAGATTGTGGTGCGTGCCGGTGCCGGATATGACAATGTGGACCTCGCAGCCGCTACAGCCCACAATGTTGTTGTGGAGAATACTCCCGGACAGAACTCCAACGCTGTTGCCGAACTCGTATTCGGTATGGCAGTGATGGCAGTGCGCAACATGTATAACGGAACATCGGGAACCGAGCTGAAGGGCAAGCGTCTTGGCATACAGGCTTTTGGTCAGGTAGGCCGTAACGTTGCCCGCATAGCCAAGGGATTTGGCATGGAGGTGTCGGCATTCGACCCCTTCTGCCCCGATGAGGCTATGGTTGAGGCCGGTGTCACTCCCGTTCATTCGGTTGAGGAGCTCTACGCCGACAACAATTATGTGTCGATTCACATTCCCGCAACTCCCGACACCAAGAAGAGCGTTAATTACGAGCTCATCACCAAGATGCCCAAGGGCGGCGTGCTCATCAACACAGCCCGCAAGGAGGTGATTGACGAGGAGGGATTGCAGAAGGCTCTCGCCGATCGTGCCGACATGAAGTATGTAGCCGATGTGAAGCCCGACAATGCCGAAGCGCTGAAGGCTGAATTTGGCGACCGCGTGTTCTTTACTCCCAAGAAGATGGGAGCCCAGACCTCGGAAGCCAACATAAACGCAGGAATCGCCGCCGCACATCAGGTTGTGGCCTATCTGCGTGACGGAATCAATAAATTCCAAGTGAATAAGTAGAAAACTCTAATTCCTTGATAACATGAGGGCTGCTCTATGTGGGCAGCCCTATTTTGTAACTTTTAACACAAAAACAGGCGAGTATATTTGGTGGTAACGGCCAAAATGCCTACCTTTGCACTCACAAAACGACATCGCGGGATGGAGCAGTGGTAGCTCGTTGGGCTCATAACCCAAAGGTCGCAGGTTCGAGTCCTGCTCCCGCCACTAAAATAGAGGAAACAATCGTTATAAACGGTTGTTTCCTTTTTATTTTGGTTAATTTTTAACGATAGTCCAAATTATTTTGTATCTTTGACTATGTCTTTGTCATAGGACTTACAAATATTAACCACTTATACACAAGTACAATTATGAGCAAACCTTATGTTGTAGGAATCGACATAGGCGGTACAAATACCGTATTCGGTATAGTTGACGCACGAGGAAACGTAATAGCAAGTAACTCGATAAAGACAGGCAAGCATGCCAATATCGAGGATTATATCGAAGAGCTCAAGACAGCCCTAAACAAGCTTATCGAGGCTCACGATGCTAAAGATAAAATTCACGGAATAGGTGTAGGAGCTCCCAACAGCAACTATTTCACCGGAACCATCGAGTACGCCACCAATCTGCCCTGGAAGGGTGTTGTGCCTCTTGCCAAGCTGCTCACCGAAGCTTTCGGTGTGCCTGTCGCCGTTACAAATGATGCCAACGCGGCAGCTATCGGTGAAATGACTTACGGCGCGGCACGCGGCATGAAGGATTTCATCATGATAACCTTGGGAACCGGAGTAGGAAGCGGCATCGTTGTCAACGGTCAGCTTGTCTACGGCCACGACGGATTTGCCGGCGAGCTGGGCCACGTGATTGTGAAGCCATCCAACGGACGCATGTGTGGATGCGGACGCACCGGATGTCTTGAAACCTACTGCTCGGCAACAGGGGTTGCACGCACAGCGCGTGAGTTCCTTGAGATACGCACCGATCCGTCGCGTCTTCGCGACCTTCCCATCGAGGAGATCACATCGAAGGATGTATATGACGCAGCCATTGCCGGCGACAAGCTTGCCCGCGAGATATTCCAGTACACGGGCGAAATCATGGGCCGCGCATTTGCCAACTTCGTAGCATTCTCGAGCCCTGAGGCAATCATACTCTTTGGCGGACTTGCCCGCGCAGGCGAGCTGCTGATGAAGCCTATAAAGGAGTCGATGGACCGCAATATGCTCAACATGTTCAAGGGAAAGACCAAGCTCTTGCTTTCGGAACTTAAGGAGAGTGACGCAGCCGTGCTCGGCGCAAGTGCATTGGGCTGGGAAGCACGACCCACTCCTCCTCCGGCATCGGCTCAGACGATTCTTGCTGAAGTATAGTGTCGATATTTTGACAACTCATAATTGCGGCCGCTCCATTGTGGGCGGCCGCTTCGATTTTAAGTAACTGCGCGAATCAAAGGCGTGGATTATCCGTTATTATAATAAATAGAATAAGCGTTACGGTTATGAAATTCATATCATGGAATGTCAACGGGCTCAGGGCCTGTTGCGGCAAGGGATTCAAGGATGTATTCAAGGAGTTGGATGCCGATTTTTTCTGCATTCAGGAAACCAAGCTGCAGGAAGGGCAGATTGATTTGTCGTTTGACGGATATGATTCCTATTGGAACTATGCCGATAAGAAGGGGTATTCGGGAACGGCCATATTCACCCGCATCGAGCCTGTGTCGGTGCGTTACGGCATAGGTGTCGAGGAACACAATCACGAAGGGCGTGTTGTCACGCTTGAAATGGCCGGCTTCTACCTGGTCAACGTGTACACTCCAAATTCACAGGAGGGACTGAAGCGCATTGACTATCGTGTGGCATGGGAACGCAGTTTCCGCGAATATGTCATGTCGCTCGACAAGGAGAAGCCTGTAATAGTGTGCGGTGACTTGAACGTGGCCCGCAGTGACATCGATTTGGTCAACCCTGACAGAAACAGGGGGTCGGCCGGATATTCCGATGAGGAGCGCCGCGAGCTTGAGCTGCTTCTTCAGGCCGGATTTGTCGACACGTTCCGTTACCTGCATCCCGATGCCACGGGGGCTTACACATGGTGGAGCTATTTCTATAAGGCGCGACAACGTAACGCCGGATGGCGCATCGACTATTTCCTGATATCGGAGCGGTTGTTGCCGAGGCTCGAAGGCGCCGCCATACACAGCGAAATCCATGGCGCCGACCATTGTCCCGTTGAGCTCTTGCTCACCGATTGACGGCGGCCATTACCAAAACTTGTTGGCTTCGGGGTTATACTCCCATCCGGCC
Organism: Muribaculum gordoncarteri; assembly: GCF_004803695.1. Classification (NCBI taxonomy): domain Bacteria; kingdom Pseudomonadati; phylum Bacteroidota; class Bacteroidia; order Bacteroidales; family Muribaculaceae; genus Muribaculum; species Muribaculum gordoncarteri. The sequence goes on along the minus strand of NZ_CP039393.1, from coordinate 2,228,764 downwards.
GCGTTGAGCTTTTCTTCGAGAAGCTTGCGGTCGATGTCGAGCGATGCACACAGCTCGTCGAGCGAGGGATATTCGTCACGCAGTTTCATGTTTATGAAACTGAACAGCATAGCCGGGTCCTGAGGCAGATTATCCATGATTAAGAACGATATTGCAGATATAATTTGCGGCAAAGTTACAAAAAAATAATCTTGCAATTAAATCGCATCAAATGGTTGCAATTGTGACGCAAAACAGCAGCTGTTGATGAAAAATGTATAGCAAAAGGCTCTCGGATGCGACAAACGCGTTGCTAATGAGAGCCTTTGCGGCAATTAAACGCATGAAATTGAGATAATTTGTAACCTCGGCTATTTTATTATTTCACGGAGAAAAGCTAATTTTGTACTCTGAAATAAAAAATGTAATCATACAATGGAAAAGAAATTCAAACGTACCTTGATAACCACCGCATTACCCTATGCCAACGGTCCCGTTCACATAGGTCATCTTGCCGGTGTATATGTTCCGGCCGACATCTATGCGCGTTACCTCAGGCTTTGCGGCAAAGATGTAGTGCTCGTAGGCGGAAGCGATGAACACGGAGTGCCCATCACAATAAAGGCCCGTCGCGAAGGCGTGACCCCTCAGGACATTGTCGACAGGTACCATAAGATAATCAAGGATTCGTTTGAAGAGCTGGGAATTTCATTTGATGTATATTCACGTACCACTTCCGACACGCATTCGGCTACGGCAAGCGAGTTTTTCCGCCGTCTGTATGACAAGGGCGAGTTTATCGAAAACACATCGATGCAGCTTTACGACGAAGAGGCCGGGCAGTTCCTTGCCGACCGTTACGTTGTGGGCAAGTGCCCTCATTGCGGAAATGAACGCGCCTACGGTGACCAGTGCGAAGCCTGCGGTACATCGCTCAACGCCACCGACCTTATCGAGCCCAAGAGCGCGATAACCGGCAGTGTGCCCGTGATGCGTGAAACCAAGCACTGGTATCTGCCCCTCGACAAGTGGGAACCCGCTCTGCGCGAGTGGATTCTTGAAGGTCACAAGGAGTGGAAGACCAATGTGTACGGCCAGTGCAAATCATGGCTCGACATGGGCTTGCAGCCCCGTGCGGTGAGCCGTGACCTCGACTGGGGAATCCCCGTGCCCGTGGAGGGTGCCGAGGGAAAGGTGCTCTATGTGTGGTTTGATGCGCCGATAGGCTACATCTCCAACACCAAGGAGCTGCTCCCCGACACATGGGCCACTTACTGGAAAGATCCCGAAACCCGCATAATCAATTTCATAGGCAAGGACAACATTGTGTTCCACTGCATTGTGTTTCCCGCAATGCTCATGGCCTACGGCGACGGCTTCCAGCTGCCCGACAACGTTCCTGCCAATGAGTTCCTGAACCTCGAAGGTGACAAGATTTCGACTTCGCGCAACTGGGCGGTGTGGCTTCACGAGTATCTCGTGGACTTCCCCGGAAAGCAGGATGTGCTGCGTTACGTGCTCACAGCCAACGCTCCCGAAACAAAGGACAACGACTTCACATGGCGTGACTTCCAGGCCCGCAACAACAGCGAGCTTGTGGCCATTCTCGGAAACTTCGTGAACCGCGCCGTGGTGCTCACTCACAAATACTTCAACGGAGAGGTTCCCGCCGCCGGAGAATATCAGCCGATAGACAATGACGCATTTGCCGAACTCAAGTCGATAAAGAGCTCGTTGAGCGACAATCTCGACAACTTCCATTTCAGAGAGGCATTGAAGGATGCGATGAACATAGCCCGCCTCGGAAACAAATATCTTCAGGAAACCGAGCCTTGGAAGGTGGCCAAGAGTGACATGGCGCGCACGGCTACAATACTCAATGTAGCAGCTCAGATGTGTGCCAACATCGCCGTGGCCTTTGAGCCGTTCATGCCTTTCATGTCGAAGAAGCTTCGCGGAATGCTCGGAATGAACGAGATAAATTGGGACGAGCTGGGCCGTAACGACCTTATTCCCGCAGGGCGCCACTTGGGCGAGGCCGAATTGCTCTTTGACAAAATCGAGGATGCCGCAATCGAAGCACAGATAAAGCGTCTTGAGGACAACAAGCGCCAGAACATGATCGATGCGTGGACAGTGGCTCCTCAGGCCGAGGATGTTGACTTTGACACATTCATGAAGGCCGACCTGCGAGTAGGCACCGTGCTTGAGTGCAAGAAGGTGCCCAAGGCCGACAAGCTGCTGCAGTTCCTTATCGACGACGGAATGTCGAAGCGCACCATCGTGTCGGGAATCGCAAAGTACTACGAGCCTGAAGACCTTGTGGGCAAGCAGGTGTGCTTCATCGCCAATCTGCCACCCCGCAAGCTGCGCGGCATCGTGTCGCAGGGCATGATCCTGTCGGCCGAGAATCCCGACGGCCGCCTTGTAGTCATGGGCCCGACTGCTCCCGTGGTGCCCGGAGCACAGGTTAAATAAGGGTTACGATGCAATATAATCCTCTAACTCCCCGACCTCTAACAATGAACAGTGAACGCAAACCCAATATACTGATAGTCTACACCGGAGGAACAATCGGAATGATTGAGAATCCGCAGACTCATGCGTTGCAACCCTTTGACTTCAGGCACCTGATCGACAATGTGCCCAAGATAAAGATGCTCGATTATAGAATCGAGAACATACAGTTTCAATCGCCTATCGACTCGTCGGACATGAATCCGCAATGCTGGATGGAGATAGCCAAGGCGATTGAGGACAACTTTGACCGCTTTGACGGTTTTGTGGTGCTTCATGGAACCGACACCATGGCCTATACGGCCTCGGCGTTGTCGTTCATGCTCGAGAATCTTCACAAGCCTGTAATTATAACCGGCTCGCAACTGCCTATAGGCGAAGTGAGAACCGACGGCGAGGAGAACCTCATAACGGCATTGCAAATAGCTGCGGCTACCGACATAAGCGGCGCCCCCATGGTGCAGGAGGTTGCGATACTCTTTGAGAACTATCTTTGGCGTGGCAACCGCTCAACCAAAATGAGCGCCGATAACTTCAATGCGTTCAAGAGCAACAACTATCCATCGCTTGCGAAGATAGGCCTTGGCATACACTTCAACGAGGAGTCGTTGATGCGCGCCATTGTCAAGCGTCCGCTGAAGGTGCGTTACGCAATGGACTCAAACGTGATGTTTCTCGACCTACATCCGGGCATAACCGAGGAGATACTTCGCCACCAGCTCAACACTCCCGGCATAAAGGGCATCGTGCTTAAGACATTCGGAGCCGGTAACGCGCCCACTTCGCAATGGTTTTCCGATGCCATACGTGACGCAGTGAATCGTGACATCGTGATATTGAACATAACGCAGTGTGTCAACGGCGGAGTACACACCAAGCGTTATGTGGCCGGCGACCGTCTTGCTGCTGCCGGCGTAATATCGGGTCACGACATGACAGCTGAAGCGGCCATAACGAAGATGATGTATCTTTTCGGACTCGGACTTGAAGCCGCCGATGTGCGAAAGTACCTTGAATGCTCGTTATGTGGAGAAGTGACATTGTGAAAACATTGTCTAAGAGTATGAATTTGAGAATTTTATTTAAAAATTGCCGAGCATATTGCGTCTAATTGAAAAAAAAGTGCGATATTTGCAGTTGCAAAAATCACGGAGTCTAATGTTTGGACGCAAAGAGTTTTGCCAGTCAATAATATTGTAATTATTATAATCATAAAATTTAGTAGAAAAAATGACTAAAGCCGACATCGTAAACGAAATCTCTAAGACAACCGGTATCGAAAAAGCTAATGTACTTGAGACTATCGAAAAGTTCATGGAGATTGTAAAAGATTCTTTGGCACATGGAGAGAATGTATATCTCCGCGGATTTGGCAGCTTCATCGTAAAGACTCGTTCGGAGAAGACCGCCCGCAACATTTCAAAGAACACCACCATCATTATCCCGGAACATAAGATTCCCGCTTTCAAGCCTGCCAAGGTCTTCATGGAAGAGGTGAAGTAATGATCAACTTTAGAGATTTTATATAACCCATATTATTAACTTTAAACAGCGTAAAAATGCCAAGCGGAAAGAAAAGAAAAGGCCACAAGATGGCAACTCACAAGCGCAAAAAACGCCTTAGAAAGAATCGTCATAAGAAGAAATAATTCAATATTCTTCGATTGACAATTAAAAAAACGTATATACTCGAGAACAAACTTGATCAAGTCGCCCAACGTAATTGACCCAGTCACGTTTGTTCTCAGCGTATATAATAAAGAGTCATCGCCACCGTGGCTCGGCACTCATTAGAGGGTGGCAGTTAAGAAATGAGAAGTGAACTCATAGTAGATGTACAATCCACCGAGGTGTCAATCGCCTTGACTGAGGATTCCCGGCTCGTATCGCTCCAGAAAGAGTCGAGAAACATTTCCTACGCAGTGGGCGACATTTATCTGGCACGAGTCAAGAAGCTCATGCCGGGATTGAATGCCGCATTCGTTGATGTAGGCTACGAAAAAGACGCGTTTCTTCATTACTTAGACTTAGGCTCCCAGTTCTCATCCTACTACCAGTTTGTCAAGCAAGCGCTTGACGACAAGAAACACTTGCCACAAGTGTCAAAAATGAAGCTCCTCCCTGACATCGACAAGCACGGTTCGGTGACCGATGTCCTTGAAAAGGACATGCAGTTGATGGTTCAGATAGCAAAAGAGCCCATATCCTCCAAAGGTCCGCGACTGACTACCGAGATAACGTTTACCGGACGCTTCCTTGTACTCATCCCCTTCGGCGATAAGATATCGGTATCGCAAAAGATTAAGACGACCGAAGAGAAACTTCGTCTGCGCCAGCTCGTAGAGAGCATCCGCCCCAAGAATTTCGGCGTGATAGTGCGCACCTCAGCCGAGGGAAAAAGAGTGGCCGAACTGAATCATGAATTGAAGACATTGTTGAAATGTTGGGAAGATACAGTGGCCAAGGCCCAGTCGTCGACCGTTCCGTCGCTAATATTTGAGGAGGAAAGTCGTATTGTGAGCATGTTGCGTGATGTGTTCAGTCCATCGTTTGAAAGCATTTATGTCAACGATGCGGAAACTTACGGTCAGATAAAGAAATATGTCGACCTCATAGCTCCCGATCGTGCCGACATCGTAAAGCTCTATGCCAAGGATGAACCGATATTCGACCACTTCAACATCACCAAGCAGATAAAGTCGTCGTTTGGTAAGACGGTGTCGTTCAAATCGGGCGCATATATCATTATAGAGCACACTGAAGCGCTTCACGTAATCGATGTAAATTCAGGTAACCGCTCGAAGGCCTCCAATGACCAGGAGAGCAATGCCCTTGAGGTCAATCTGAGGGCGGCCGACGAGATAGCGCGCCAGTTGAGGCTGCGTGACATGGGCGGCATTATCGTGATAGACTTTATCGACATGAACAAGTCGGAACATCGACAGGCTCTTTACGAACACATGAGGGAGGTTATGGCCAATGACCGCGCCCGGCACAATATCCTGCCGTTGAGTAAATTCGGGTTGATGCAGATAACCCGCCAGCGCGTGCGGCCGGCTCTCGACATCGTCACCTCAGAGAAATGCCCGTCGTGTTACGGAAAAGGCGAGGTGCAGCCGTCGTTGCTGTTTACCGATGTATTGAAGGAGAAGCTTGACTACCTGATTAATAATCTGCATGAAAGCGGATTTACGATGTATGTGCATCCCTACGTTGATGCATATCTTAAAAAGGGCTTATTGTCGCTCTATCGAAAGTGGAAGATGGAGTTTGGCAGCCGCTTCAAGATATTGCCCGATCAATCGTTGGCCTATTTGCAGTACAGAGTCATAGACTCAAAGAAAAATGAGATAGACCTTGCCGAGGAAAAGGACATGGATTCCTCTTCGACAAAGTCAAAGACTAAAGCCAAGGAAAGGAATAAGAATGAAGATTAAGGTGTCAGCGCCTTATTGAAATCTTGAAAAAATCAAAGGCTGTCCGCGATTGGCGGGCAGCCTTTGTTGTAATATTTACTTTGTATCAAGCCTGTGCGAGGGGAGAGGGAACGTTGTAAACTCTTGAGGCGAGCTCCTGGTCGAGCATGTACTGTCCCATGCCGTCGTTGCCGATTAATTTGAACTTGTCGATGAGCTGACGGGCGGTGTCCTCTTCCTCAACCTGCTCCTTAACAAACCAGTTGAGCTGGTCGCGTGTAGCGTAGTCATGCTCTGCTTCGGCGAGTGCATATAGGTCGTTGATAAGTGAAGTCACCTTGCGCTCGTGCTCGAGAGTGTTCTCAAAAGCTGCGATGGGTGATTCCCACTGGGTGGGCACTGCGTCGATGGGCTTCAATTCAACGCGACCTGCACGGGCGTTGACATAGTTCATGAATATCTGTGCGTGAGCCTGCTCTTCCTGAAACTGGATGCGGAACCAGTTGGCGATTCCGGGCTTTCCTTCGGCATCGAAGTGGCAAGCCATTGAGAGGTAGAGATAGGCCGACCAGAACTCGGCATTGATTTGCGCGTTGAGAGCGCTTTGTACTTTGTTGCTAAGCATTGTTATAATTGAATAAATTGGTTAATCGTTACGCTATATCTTAATATTAACATTCATCATGCGTGATGAGTTGAGTAGAGGCGCTGTTAAAAAACCGAGCCCGGAATTTTGGTTCCGAGCCCGGAGGCTATTGCGTTAGTATTTATTCCTCTTTTTTAGCCGTTTTCTTGGTAGCTGCCTTTTTAGGAGTTTCCTTTTTGTCGGCCTCCTTTTTGGGAGCGGCTTTTTTCTTGGCAGTTTTTTTCTTCTCTTCCTCGGCTGCGAGAGCTTCACGCTTGGCGTGCTCCTCGTCGTAGTGCTCGAGGTTGTTGCGCATTGATGCCACTTCCTTGTTCAGCACCTCGATTTCGGTAGCCTGGTTGCGGATTGTTGTGAGCAGCGAGTTGAGCTCTTCGTTCTCGATCGAGAGGGGATATTGCTCTTCGACGCGCACGATGAAGTCGGCAAGCACGTTCATGTAGTTGGTGAACGCCTGGAACGGAGTTTCATAGGGGCTGAACATTGCATGTACGGCTCCATCGTTCATGTGCTTGGTCGACATATAGAAGAAGTGGTCGCTTCCCTGGAGATACTGCCAGTCCTGCTTGAGTCGGCGGTCGGAGCAGAGTCGTACGCGTTCAGCTACCGAATAGAGCTTGTTGAAGGCTTCGTTCTGGAGCTTGTTGCCAAGCCAAGCCGAAGTGTCGCGAGCTTCGTCGGCCCATGAAATGGGGTAGAGTACGCTGAGCGAATCGATAGCCTTGCACTTTGACACAACTTCCGAGGGAGTCCAGAAGTCGATTCCGCGTTCGGCGGCGAAGCGGGGAAGTGCTTCAAGGAACTGGAAGATGCCGCTTTCTCTCGGCTGAAGCTCGCCAAATGTTTCGAGGCTCATGAACAGGTTGATTACCTGCTCCTCGGCGGGAGTCGATGCAATCCAGTCGATATACTTGTCGGCGGTCAGGGGGTAAGCGTCCCACTCGGGGTTGCTGAAACGGAACGAGATGTCGTCGCTGAGCTTGTCGTTCTTCAGAAGCAGCTTCAGCTTGGGGCATGAGGCGGCCGAGTAGACATAGTTGGGCGACTTCCATCCGAGGATGTGCTTTGCGCCTTCGGTTATGCAGCCCTTGTAGCCCATTTCGTAGATCATGGGTGCCATTTCGTCGCAGTAGATCAACTCGGTGTTGCGAAGCACCTTGGGGCGCTGGCCAAACAGCTCGTAGATCTTGTCGTCGTGAGCGCGTACCTGCATTGTAAACTCTTCGGGATCGATTAGCGATGACAGAGAGTGAGCGTAGGTTTCGGCAAGGAATTCAACCTTTCCGGTATCGGCAAGCTTCTTGAGCAGGTCGATGAATTCGGGCACGTACTGCTCGCACTGCTCAAGGGCAGTTCCGGTGATGGATAGTGCGCAGCGGAATTTTCCTCCTGTCTGCTCGATCATTCTAAGCAGGGCCTCGGCTGCGGGGATGTAGCTGCGATGAGCTATGCGGGTGATGATGTCGTCGTTGGCGAAGTCATCATAGTAGTAGTGGTCGTTGCCTATGTCGAAGAAACGATATCTTTTGAGCCTGAACGGCTGATGAATCTGGAAATAAAAACAAATAGCTTTCATGAGCTTGTGGTTTATTATAAGTTTTTGTTGTGTTTATTGGCGTTATGGTTAATTGCGGTGAAGCACACGGTTGTATATGTCGATCACCTTTGCTCCGGCTTTGTCCCAGGTTATCTGGTTCACTTCGTTCAAGCCGTCCTCCTGCAGCTGCGCGTGCATTGCGGGATAGGTGACAATCGAATATATGGCATTGGCCATGGCGTCGATGTCCCAGTAGTCGGTCTTGATGACATTGGTGAGGATTTCGGCGCAACCCGACTGCTTTGAGATGATTGACGGAACACCCATCTGCATGGCTTCGAGAGGCGATATACCGAAGGGCTCAGATACGGAGGGCATCACGTACACATCGCTTGCCTTCAGCATTTCGTAAACCTGCTTGCCTTTCTGGAATCCGGGGAAGTGGAACCGGTCGGCAATTCCGCGTTCAGCCGCGAGGGTTATCATTTTGTCCATCATGTCGCCGCTTCCGGCCATCACAAATCGCACGTTGTGATTGTTCTTCAACACGCGGGCGGCAGCTTCCACGAAGTACTCGGGGCCTTTCTGCATGGTTATACGGCCGAGGAATGTAACTACTTTTTCCTTGGAGCGGGGCGGATTTACATTGAGCAGCTCTTCGCTAAGGGGAGTCACGGCATTGTGTACGGTGGTCACCTTTGCGGGGTCGATGCCATATTTGTCGATGACTGTGTTGCGGGTGAGGTTGCTCACTGTGATGATGTGGTCGGCATGAAGCATTCCGTCGCGTTCGATGTTGTAGACCGTGGGGTTTACATTGCCGCGCGAGCGGTCGAAGTCGGTTGCATGCACGTGAATCACGAGAGGCTTTCCGGTTACCTGCTTTGCGTGTATGCCGGCAGGGTAGGTGAGCCAGTCGTGGGAGTGGATTACATCAAACTCCTCGGTGCGGGCGATTACGCCTGCGCAGATGGAGTAGTTGTTGATTTCCTCCAGCAGGTTGTCGGGATAACGGCCTGAGAACTCAATGCAGCCCAAATCGTTGGTGCGCATATAGTTGAAATCGGCGTAAATGTGGTCGCGAAGACGGAAGTACTCATCGGGGTTCATAACGTTACCGATGCGGCTCTCGACATATTCGCGGCTTACATCGCGCCAAGCTATGGGAGTCTGTGACGCGCCTATTATTTTAGCGAAGCTCTTGTCCTCGTCGCCAAACGGTTTGGGAATTACAAATGTGATGTCCATATTGCCACACTCCCACATTCCCTTGGTGAGACCGTAGCTGGCAGTGCCAAGACCGCCGAGGATATGAGGTGGGAATTCCCATCCAAACATTAATGCTTTCATGGAAGGATGATTACATGTTTAACTTTTTAAGGTTGCGGAGTGTGCGGAGAACTTCGGCGACATTGGTCGCTTGTGAAATTGCTCCTCGTCCGGTAAAGGGCGGGTTGCCGTCGTAGAGCTGTGAAATGGTGCCTATGCAGCCGTTGCTTATCTCTTCCTCGAAGCCGATGAGCATTCGGTCGATATAGCTTACACCGCTCATGCCGAACACTTTGATGTAGGCGTCGGCGTAGGAGCCCATCAGCCATGGGCGTGCCGGGCCGTTGTGGTAGGCGCGTTCGCGCTCTTCGGGCGAGCCGAGGTAGAACGGCTGGTAACCGTAGCTCTTGGGCGACAATGTGCGTAGTCCCTTGGGGGTCAGCAGCTCACGGGTCACTACATCGAGCACGCCCTTGCGCTGACGGCGATCGAGCGGCGAGTAGTCAAGTCCGATTGCGATTGCCATGTTGGGACGCACCGACAGGTCGGCATAGTGTCCGTTTACGTAGTCGTAGAGGTAGCCGTGGTCGTTGAGGAATGTGTCAACGAATGCCGTCTTGGCCTGCTCGGCTATAGTTCCCCAATGCTCGCGGCGCTCTTCGTAAGCCTTGATGCCTTCCGAAATGTTGTAGGTGAACATTAGCGCGTTGTACCACAGAGCATTGAACTCAACGAGGAGTCCCGAGCGGGGTATGAGAGGCCATCCGTTGGAGGTGGCGTTCATCCATGACACGGGAACCGATGTACCGGCGGTGGCTACGAGTCCGCTCGTCTGCACTTCAAGGTTGGGATGTCCGCCGGCGATTATCCAGTCGAGGATTCGGGCTGCCAGCGGCAGGTACTTTTCACGAGCCTTGTCAACGCCTGCGTTCTTGGCATACTGCTGGATGCTCCAGATGGCCCACAGCGGCACATCGGGGAGGTCGATTCCGTGTATGCGCGAGTCGAGTGTTTCGTTGTCGATGAAGTTGTTCAGCGCCTTTGAGGCTGTTGCCATGATGTCATGGAAGTCATTTTCATGATTGATGGCCAGAGTGGTTCCGGGCAGGGCGATGAATGTGTCGCGTGCGCGGATGGGTCCCCAGGGATAGCCCGACTTGATGAACTCGCCGTCTTCGTCCTTGATGTAGAACTGCTTGGCTGCGTTCTTCAGGCAGTTGTAGAAGCTGGTGCGGCATGTGCGGCTTGCGAGCTCGACTTCATACATCTTGTTGAGCGAGCGAGGCGATGCTTCGGTAGTTCCGGCCGAGAATATGATTGATTCACCCTTATTGATGGGGATTTCAAAATATCCGGGCACCCAAAGGTCCTCGGTATAGGGAACTCCGCGCTCAAGGTCCTTGACATATTCGATGCCGTTGTACCAGTTGGGCTGTGATACCCAAGTGGGCTTATGGTTGAACTGCATGTATAGTGTGGGGAACCCGTCGTAGAGGCAGAACGACACGCCGTTGTTGACTTCGTTGTAATTCTGGTTGAGATTACCGTTCTGGACTACGAGCTCGTTGGACTCGCGGAAAGCGAGGAACGGACGGAACTGCAGTGTGGTGGCCGAATGTGCGTCGACGAGCGTGTAACGGATCAGTATTCGGTTTTCCTGAGAGATGAATATCATCTCCTTGGTAAGGATAACTCCTCCTACACGATAGGTAGTGCGCGGAACGCTTTCGCAGTCATATTCACGAATGTACTTGTGTCCTTTGGGACTGTATACTCCACCGGAATACCGGTGTAACCCAAGATTAAACGGGGCACCATGCTGAATTACCGTTTCGTCAAGCGATGACAGCATGACGAATGATTTATTGTCCATCTCTTTTATAGGAATTACCAGCAGGCCGTGTTGCTTGCGGGTGTTGCATCCTACGATAGATGAGCAATGATAAGCTCCGGCTTGATTAGTGCGCAGCATCTCCTTTGGAAGAGATTGCTCGAGGTTAATCATGAGGTTTTTATCAAATTTAAGATAACTCATTATATAAAATTGTTAGGATATAATTCGGTTTTAAGGTATCGATGCACAATGTTACTGAATTTTTCGGGATTAAGCAAAATTATTTAAAAAAAAGTACCGGTATTAGATGAAAAAGTAGGTTTTATTGGTTTGATATTGGTTGGAATGTCACACTTTTCGGGCTATTAGACGGTTAAATGAGCTGGCCAAGTCCTTGAGTGCGTTTTCAATCGGTGTTATGATGGGTCGGAATTCAATTTCACGCGAGGGGGTGAATATAGGCAGTGCGTTGGCATGGCATTTTATTGCCATGGTGTCGTCGATGGTCACCGGTTCTCCGTCGAGATGCGCGGGTCCTTCGCTTTGTCGGTATATTACTGCCGACGGTGCTCTGAAAGTGTGTATCATGGTATTTGAGTTAATGTATCCGGTGAATAGATCCATACCCACGAGGGCGGTGTCAAACGGCGTGCCTGCGTGGATGATCGTGATGTCGAGCAGTCCGTCGGTTATGCTCGCAGTGGGAGCTATATATGCGTTGTTGCCATACTGCGATGCGTTGCAGCACGCTATCAGGAATGCTTTTTCGGTAAGAATGTGCCCGTTGGCACTTATTGTATATACCTGAGGATGGAATTTGATGTATTCCGAGATTGCGCTTTTTATGTAGGCGAGTTTTCCTCGACGATGCTGTCGGGCGAAATTGCTGCTTACGGCGGCATCGAATCCCACGCCGAAAGTGCAGAAGAAAGGCATGTCATTAACTGCGCCGTAGTCGCTCTTCACGATGTGATTTTCGGCTATGATCTTGACCGCGCTCAACGGGTCGAGGGGTATTCCGAGGTGTCGTGCAAGACCGTTGCCCGACCCGCAGGGGATGATGCCCAGTGCCGTGTTGCTGTGACACAATGCCGCTGCCGTTTCGTTGACCGTTCCGTCGCCACCGGCGGCGATTACTCCGTAGAAGCCTGCGTCAACGGCGTTCCCGGCAAGGCGAGTGGCATCGCCGTGGGCACAGGTATAGGCTGTGGAGATTTCAAATCCGAGAGGCTCAAGTCGACTGCGCACGAGAGGCTCAATAGTGTCTTTGCTTCCAATACCTGAAACGGGGTTTATTATAAGCAGCAGTTGGCGCGAAGTGTTCATTGTGTTTATGTGTAATCAATATGTGCAAAGATACGATTTCTGTAGAAATTAAACAAACAGCCTGCCGAATGTGATTTCGGCAGGCTGCTAAAAAAATGTTATAAAATCGTGAATTATTCGTAATCGAGCGGTATTGCAACGATTTTGAGGTCGTGGTTGCGGATGAAGTCGATGATGTTGGAGCGTATGTCGCTCGGAGCCACATCGGCTTCGACGCGCTTAACGGCGTTGAACACCGAGGTTCCCGACTGGTAGATGTGACGGTAGCTCTTGGCAACATCGTCGATCTGGTCGTCGGTGAATCCGTGCTTGCGCATTATTACGGCGTTGATTCCGTAATATACCGCAGGGTTGTGGGCTATGATGACATAAGGGGGCACGTTGCCAACGATGCGGCAGCCACCCTTGATGAGCACCCAGTCGCCAACTTCGCTGCGCTCGTGCATGATGGCGTTGGACGAGAGGATGGTGCACTGGCCTACCGTGCAGTCGCCTGCGAGCGTAACGCCGTTGCCTATCACCGAGCGTCCCTTTATGAGGCTGTCGTGGCCTATGTGTGCGTCGGCCATAATGAAGCAGTCGTCGCCTATTACGGTGGATCCTGTAGAGCGTATGCCTCGGTTTATGATCACATGCTCTCTTATCACGTTGTTGTCGCCGATGGTGCAGTAGGTCTTCTCACCTTTCCATCGGAAATCCTGCGGGTCGGCACCGATTATTGCGCCTTGGTAGACTTTGTTGTGCTTTCCCATGCGCGTGCCGTTCATTATGCTTGCGTAGGGCATTATCTCGCAATCGTCGCCTATCTCGACATTTGCATCGATGTAAGCGAATGGATGGATGGTGACATTGTTGCCAATCTTTGCCGACGGGTCGACATGAGCTAATGGACTAATCATGGTTGTAAGTGTTTAAGTTAAATTATCGACCTCCGCCGAGCGACTGATACAGGTTGATGGCTGCACGCGCTCTTGCGTTTTCGCAGCTTGCCTGCGACAGCTGGGCTGCGAGGAGGCTCTGCTGGGCGGTGAGCACTTCCAGATAGGTGGTGCGTCCGTCCAAAGATAGCAATTCCTGAGTATATTCGACCGATTTTTCAAGATTTTCTACCTGATTTTTCAGATAGTCGGCTTTTTCGTTGCTTTTGGTGTAGAGCATCAGGGCGTTGCTCACCTCGGCACTTGCACTGAGCAGCGTGTACTCGAAGTTGTTCATAGCCTGCTCCTGCTGTGCTCGTGCAGCCTCAAGGTTGGAGATGAGCTGTCCGCGTGCAAATAGCGGTGCGGTAAGCTGTCCGGCGAGCTGAACGAAGAACTTGGCGGGATTTGACACCATCGAGCCCATGAGGTTGGTGAAGCCTCCGTTGGCCGATATGTTGAGGCCGGGATAGAATGCCGAGCGAGCCTGGTTGGTGGCATAGTAGGCCATAGCCAGCGAGTGTTCCGACGCTCTTACATCGGGGCGTGAAGCGAGTTCGCGCATGGGCACTCCTTCGCGCATGATGGCGGGTGCCTCAAATCGGGCATCGGCCTGGATGTTCCATGTCTGAGGCATAACGTTGAGGAGCAGCGACATGGTGTTGTTGGCTTCGTTCAACGACACTTCAAGGTCGGTAATTGAGGCGAGAAGACTGTAGTAGTTGGCGGTGCTTTGTACTACGGCGCTTTCGTTTACACGGCCGGCGAGCTTGAAGTTCTTCATGATCTGTACGCTCTCCTTCCAGTATTCAGCTGTCTGTCGGCTGATTTTCAGCTGAGTTTCAAGCATGGATATTGCATAGTAGCAGTTGGCCACACCGGCGATGAGCTGCGAGCGCACGGCCTGCTGGTAGGCTTCGCTCTGAAGAAGGGCCTGCTTGGCGCGACGGTTGCTGTTGAGCAATTTTCCAAAGAGGTCGACCTCCCAGCTCACTGCGAGAGGAAGCTGATAGGACCATGACATCTTGGAGTGGTCGAATGACGAACCTGCACCGTTGGGGGCGAGTGTCACCGAGGGAAGGTAGCTCAATCGCGCTCCCTTGAGCTGAGCGTGAGCTATGTCGATGTTAAGCTTGGCGTTGCTGAGATTGGTGTTGTTGGCAAGAGCCTGATTGATGAGGTCGACAAGCATCGGGTCGGTGAACACCTCTTCCCAGCGAAGGTTTCCGAAAGCCTCGGCGTTTTCCTCGGTTTCCTTGGCCTGCACATACTCCGATGTCAGTGCATTGTCCTCGGTGGGCATCTCAAACTTGTTGTAGATGTGGCAGCTCGAAAGAGCTCCCACACTTACAACCATTATTGCGATACGTGATATATTGTTCATGATTTTTCCTTTGTGCATTAAGTTAAGAGCGAGAGTATTGCTCGATTTCCGATTCGATACCGGTGTTGTCGGTGTCTTCCCACTTCAGCGGCGAGATCTTCTCCTGGATTATCTGGAAGGTGACGAAGAGCGCCGGAACGATGAGTACCTGCAGAATCATACCGATAAGCATACCTCCGATTGAACCGGTACCGAGGGCGTTGTTACCGTTGGCACCTGCTCCGTCGGCAAACATCATAGGCAACAGACCGATAATCAAGGCCAGCGATGTCATGAGAATCGGGCGAAGACGGGCTGATGCTCCGGCAATGGCCGAATTGACAATCGACATGCCCGTGCGTCGGCGCTCAAGAGCAAACTCTACGATGAGGATTGCGTTCTTGGCCAAAAGTCCGATAAGCATGATTAGCGCGATTTGCAGATAGATGTTATTGGATATGCCGAATATCTGGGCAAAGATGAATGAGCCCATAAGTCCGAAGGGAATCGAAAGGATAACGGCCCAGGGAATGATGTAGCTTTCGTACTGTGCCGATAGAAGCAAGTATACGAAGAGCAGACAGAGTCCGAATATGATAGCTGTTGCGCTACCGCTTGACGAATTGGCCTCCTCACGGGTCATACCGGCGTATTCATATCCGTAGCCCTGGGGCAGGTATTCGGCGGCTGTGCGCTCGATGGCCGCGATGGCGTCACCCGACGAATAGCCGGGAGTAGGCTGTCCGGTTACCGATATCGACTGGAACATGTTGAATCGGTTGAGCAAGTCAGGGCCGTATATGCGCTTGAGGGTCACGAAGTTGCTCAATGATGCCATTTCGTTTCCGTTGCGTATCTTGATGTTGTTCAATGTTTCGGGCGATACACGTGCTTCAGGTGAGGCCTGCATCATAACGCGGTAAAGCTTTCCGAAGCGGTTGAAGTTGGACACGTACATACCTCCGTAGTATCCCTGCAGGGTGGAGAGGATTGTCGACGGACTGATGCCGGCCTGCTTTGCCTTTGCTGCATCCACATCGACAAGGTACTGGGGGAATGTGGGGTTGAATGTGGTGTAGGCCATCTGGATTTCGGGGCACTGGTTCAATGCGCCAAGGAATCCTTGTACAACCTGGAAGAATGTGTTAATGTCGCCTCCGGTCTTGTCCTGCATCTTGATTTCAAAACCGTTGGTTGCCGAGTAACCGGTAATCATAGGCGGTGCGAATATCATCACACGACCGTCCTTCACCTGTTGTCCGGTAAGAGCATAGAGCTGCTGTATTATGGCATCAGAGCTTTCGGCCTTTGAACGCTGGCTCCAGTTCTTCAGCTTGATGATGAATGTACCGTAGGTTGCACCCTGTCCGGCGATGAAGCTGTAACCGTCGATCATTGTACGTGACTGAACGGCGGGTATCGAGCCGATAATGCCGTCGACCTGGTCGAGAACCTCACCGGTGCGCTCCTGTGATGTGCCCGGGGGCATGTCGACCATACAGAATATTGTTCCGGTATCTTCATTGGGCACGAGGGCGCTCGGGGTGGAGTTCATCAACCACACAAGGATGGCGATCGAACCGCCTACGATGGCGAATGAAGTAATCTTGTGGGAAACGAAGAACTTGGTTACCGAGTTGTAGAGCTTGAGCAGACGGTTGTAACCGATTTCAAATCCTGCATGGAAGCGTGAGCTGAATATACCCATTATGGTGACGATGGCGCAGATGGAGGCTACAACGAGTTTCCATATCGACTCGGTGCTGTACCAGCCAAGTACCATGAATGTGATTGTGGCAATGAGGAACAGTGCTGTAACCAACGGGGGAAGGTTGAGCTTGAATGCGCTGCTGTAGCGCTTCTTCATCGTTTCGGCCGCTTCGCCGTAGGCTGTACCCATTCGCTCCTTAAGCGACGACTTGTCGTCGTGGGCTTTCAGAAACACGGCACAAAGTGCAGGCGACAGGGTGAGCGCGTTGACAGCCGAGAAACCGATGGCTATGGCCATGGTAAGACCGAACTGCTTGTAGAACACGCCTGAGGTGCCGGGCATGAATGACACGGGGATGAACACGAGCATCATTACAAGGGTGATCGACACGAGTGCTCCTGCAATTTCACCCATGGCATCGATTGATGCCTTGCGTGCGCTCTTGTAGCCCACATCGAGTTTGGCGTGGACCGCCTCGACCACCACTATGGCGTCGTCGACCACAATCGCAATCGCAAGGACGAGAGCCGAGAGGGTGATGAGGTTGATCGAGAACCCGATGAGGTTCATGACGAAGAATGTACCCACCAATGCAACCGGGATGGCGATTGCGGGGATGATGGTTGAACGGAAGTCCTGGAGGAACACGTAAACCACAAAGAACACGAGGATGAATGCCTCGATGAGGGTCTTGATAACCTCATGGATCGAAGCATCGAGGAACTCGTTGTTGTTCAAGGGGATTTCAAGACCGAGTCCCTTGGGAAGTTCTTTCTTTACATCGTCGAGATAGGCAAGACACTCGTTGATGATCTGGGTTGCATTTGAACCCGGAGTCTGGAATATGATTGCCGTAACGGCGGCTTTGCCGTTCATCTTGTTGTGGAATCCGTAGCTTACGCGGCCGAGTTCGACATCGGCTACATCCTTAAGGTAAAGCACGTCGCCGTTTTCGTTGGCGCGGATTACGATGTTATCAAATTCCTCAGGTGTTACGAGGCGGCCCTTGTAACGCATGATGTACTGGAAGCTCTGATTACCCTGCTCGCCGAATGCACCGGGAGCGGCTTCGATATTCTGCTCGGCAAGTGCGGCCGATATATCGGTAGGCATCAGGTGATATTGTGCCATTACATCGGGCTTGAGCCATATACGCATCGAGTAGTCGGCACCCATTACCATTGCGTCACCAACTCCTTGTATACGCTGGATCTGCGGAATGATATTGATTTTTACGTAGTTCTCGATGAAGTTTTCGGGATAGGTGCCGTCCTCGTCGTATATGGTAAGGCCGAGAAGCATTGAGGTCTGGCGCTTCTGGGTGATGACGCCCACGCGCGTTACTTCGGCGGGAAGCAGACCCTGAGCTTTTGACACACGGTTCTGTACATCGACGGCGGCCATGTTGGGGTCGAAACCCTGTTCAAAGTACACGTTGATGGTGGCGCTACCGTTGTTGGTGGCTGTTGATTCGATGTAGGTCATGCCTTCGGCACCATTGATCGATTCCTCAAGAGGTGCGATTACTGAGTTAAGCACAGCCTGGGCGTTGGCTCCCTGATAGGAGGTGGTCACCGAAATGGTGGGCGGTGCAATATCGGGAAACTGGGTGACCGGCAGTGCAAACAGTCCAATCAGACCCAGCAACACAATAAAGATTGATATAACCGTCGAAAGCACCGGACGGTTAATAAATGTATCAAGTTTCATTTCTTGTTGTCAGACAATTATTAAAAACACTGTGATGATTGACATCAGTCAATTACTGTTGTGGAGCCTGGGGCTGATTGGCTTCGCCTGCGGCTTTGGGAGAGATGGTAATGCCTTCGCGTACGATTGTTCCCACTCCTTCCACCGCAATGCGGTCGCCGGCCTTAAGACCTGAAGTTACAATGTAGTTTTGTCCGTCATTTACCGGGCTTACTGTGATGGGAGTCGAAGCTACTTTGTTGGAGTCGTTTACGACATATACGAATCGGCGGTCCTGAAGCTCATAGGTGGCTTTCTGGGGTATTATGATCACGCTGTCGGCAACGTGGGGGATGAGAATCGAGCCGGTGCTTCCGCTGCGAAGCATTCCCTGGCCGTTCTTGAACAGTGCGCGCACTGTTGCTGCTCCGGTGGTGTTGTCGATTACCCCCGACACTGTAGCCACTTTGCCTTTGAGAGGATATACCTCGCCGTTGGCAAGGCGCAGTGACACTTCGGGCATTTCGCTCACGCTCTTGTTGAGCGATATTGTGCCGCCCTTTGTGAGGTCGAGGATGTCCTTCTCGTTGAGTGAGAAGTAGGCATACACTTCCGAGTTGTCGCTGACGGTGGTCAACGGAGTAGCCGACGAGGGCGACGCGAGTGAACCTTCACGATTGGGGATTGAGCCGATTACGCCGTCGCTGGGTGAGGTCACCACGGTGTAGGCGAGGTTCTTCTGTGCTGTGACAAGATTGGCCTTGGCCGATGAAAGCTGAGCCTTTGCCTGAGTGAGGGCGTTGTCGGCCATCTGCCACTCATATTCACTGATTATGTTTTTGTCAAACAGTTTGCGCTTGTTGTTGGCGGTGAGCTGAGCTGTCTGCACTGCGCTTTCAGCTACCTTTACCGCTGCCTGTGCTGCGTCAACAGCAGCCTGAAATTGTACCTGGTCGAGAGTGAACAAGGCTTGTCCCTTGTGTACTTGCTGACCTTCATCTACATGGACTTTGGTTATGAATCCTGTGACCTGGGGTCGAATGTCAATGTCGGTGCGTCCTTTTATTGTTGCAGGGAAAGCACTTTCAAGTTCCGAATTACCGTAGTTTACTGTTAGTGTCGCGATTTCCGGAGCCGAGGCTTGTGTCTGTTGCTGCTGTCCACCGCCACACGCGGTAAGGCAAAGCATTAATACAGATGAAAGGGCAACTCCGGTAGTGTTAGCTACATTGAATTTCATAACGTTAATGTTAAAATCTTTTTACCCTTAAAAATTTTCTATTTATCAAATTATGGTGCAAAGTTCGCAAAACAAAACGGGATGTAATATGATAAATGTCATATTCATCACGATATTTAATGTTTTTTAATAAAGATTTTGTGCGGTTTAATACTTGCCGGAGCGGATTCGGTAGAGTGTTTCTTTTGTCAGTCCGAGAAAAGATGCTATTTGTGTAATTGTGGCGCATTCCAGTAGTCGCGGATAGCGTGATATGGCCCAATTGTAACGATCCACGGCATTGGCGTTCTGGAATGCATATATGCGTTCTTCAAGGTAGGCGGTGTAGTGCAGCAGCGATGCGTTAAGAAACAGTGCGGTTTCCTCCTGGTTTATCTCCTCAATGTCGTTGAGCACATCGTGCAGCCTGATGTGGGGCACGTAGACGATGTCACTGTCTTCGAGAAACATTATCGTGAACGTTGTGTTGATGTTCTTTACTAAGAAAGAGTGGGTCATGAGGTACTCGTCGTCAAAGGCGAATGAAACGGTGTGCTCTTTTCCGTTTCGGATGTAAAACACCCTTGCCGCCCCCTTCTTGATGTAGTATGAGTTGGCTATTATCTGCTTTTGTCCGTCGATTATGTCACCTCGGTGCATGTGGGCTTCCTGCATCACCGATTTTATCTTGTCGATGCGCTCGGGCGACAGATTGTGTACTCGTCGCAGTATGTCTATGGGATGTGGCATGGGCTAACTGCTTTTTCGGAAGTTCTTGATGAGGGAGGTGAAGGGTGTCCAGTATTTTACGGCCTTGCGTTCGCCGACACCTTCGATGGCTATGAATTCGCGCATGTTTACGGGACGGTGACGCACCATCTCCATGAGCGTTTTGTCGCTGAACACGATATAGGGTGCCACGCCTTCGTTGCGGGCGATGGAGAGTCGCAGGCGCTTGAGTTCGCTGAACAGCAGCTCGGCGGGATTGACCGCGCTTTGAGCCGTAGACTTGCGCTTCTTTGATGACGACGCCTTGTCGAAGAAGAATTTTGCAAGCATGACCGTGCGCTCGCCTTTCAGGATGCTGCGCCCGTAAGGCGTTATCTTAAGGTGGTTGGATTCGGTATAGGCGATTTCGATGATGCCGAGCTGAAGCATCTGCGAAAGATAGGCGTTCCACTCCGAAAACGACAGGTCACGCCCCACGCCGTAGGTCTTTATGCGGTCGTAACCTCGCTCGATCAGCTCGGCTCGAGCCGAACCGCGCAGTATGTCAATGAGCATGGTCAGACCTATCATCTCGTTGGTGCGGCTCATCGCACTTAAAGCCATCTGTACGATTCTTGTTCCGTCAAATCTTACGGGCGGGTCGAGGCACACATCGCAGTTGCCGCAATCGTGGTCATACTCTTCGTTGAAGTAGCTGAGAAGTACCCGGCGTCGGCACACGGTGGCCTCGCAATACTCCTTCATGCGTGTCAGCTTTTCGGTGTTCAGTGCCGGTTGTCCCGATTTTTCGATGAAGCTCTGCAGCGTGGCTATGTCGGCGAATGAGTAGAACAGGAGCGTTTCCGCTTTCATGCCGTCACGTCCGGCTCGACCTATCTCCTGATAGTAACTCTCCATGTTACGCGGCATGTTGTTGTGCACTACCCATCGAATGTTGCTTTTGTCGATTCCCATTCCGAATGCAACGGTGGCACACACCACCTGCACATCGCCGTTTATGAATCGTTCCTGGGCTTCGTCACGCTCCTTGGATGAAAGCCCCGCGTGGTACACCGTCGACCGGTAGCCTCTTATCGCAAGTTCGGCATTGATGGTTTCGGCTCCCTTTCGGCTTAGGCAGTAGACTATGCCTGAGTCGTCGGGGTAGCGGTCGATCATGCGCGTTATGGTGTTTATTCGCTTGGCTTTGCCGGGATTGGCGAGCACTTTGAGCGAAATGTTTGGACGGTCAAATGACGCGAGGTGAATATAGGGATTTTTCAGACACAATTGAGTGGCTATGTCGTCACGCGTTATTTTGTCGGCCGTCGCGGTGAGCGCCATCACTGGTATGCCGGGATATGACGCCTTTATGCGGTTCAGTGCCGTGTACTCGGGACGGAAGTCATGACCCCATTGCGATATGCAGTGTGCCTCGTCGATTGCAAACAGGCTTACCCAGTTGCAGAAATTGCGATGTTCCATTTCAAGAATCAGTCGCTCGGGCGACATGTAGAGCAGCTTTATCCTTCCGCGCGATGCCTGCAGCATGGTGTCGGCGTTGACCTGTTCGACATTGGAGCTGTTGATTGCCGCTGCCGGGATGCCGTTGGCGTTAAGCGCCGTGACCTGATCCTTCATCAATGATATCAACGGGGAGATGACGATGCAACATCCGTCGTTCAACAGAGCCGGAATCTGATAGCATATCGATTTTCCGCCGCCCGTGGGCATGAGCACCAGTGTGTCGCGGCGTGACATGGCATTGCGTATTATGTCGAGCTGTCCGTCGCGAAATGAGCTGTAACCGTAGAATCGGCGCAGCAGCGCACCGGCTTTGAGGTCTATGTCGTTATTGTCGGGCTTCATCGTTGCAGGGGTCAATAGGCGTTTATTTCACCTCGTATTGTGTTCAGCACTGTAGCTGTTATTATCTTCAGGTCGAGCGAGAAACTCCAGTTGTCGATATACCATACATCATGCTCCACCCTGTTTTTCATTGCCTCCAGCTCCGAAGTCGAGCCTCGGTAGCCGCTTATCTGCGCCCATCCCGTTATGCCGGGCTTTATGAAGTGACGCATCATGTAACGGTCGATGAGGCGGGAGTACTGCATGGTCTGTTTCACCATGTGAGGGCGCGGGCCCACCACCGACATGTCGCCGCGTAACACATTATAGAATTGTGGCAACTCGTCGATGTTGGTGTGCCTCAGGAATCGGCCGACACTTGTCACGCGGGGATCGTCACGGCGGGCTTGGCGGCGGTCGCAATCGGGCGTGACGGTCATTGTCCTGAATTTCCAGCAATAGAACTCCTTGCCGTTATGTCCTGTGCGGCGCTGGCGGAAGAATATCGGGCCTTTCGATGTCGTCTTTATGGCAATGGCGACAGGCAGGAGTATGATAGGAAATAACGCAATCAGCACTATGGACGAAAACGTGATGTCGAACAGTCGTTTTAAGCCTCGGTTGAATGGCCTGGCGAGAGGACTTCGGCGCGGAGTGTTGTCGTCGAAGTGCGTGACGGTGTTGCCTGAGGTGTCGATGCCCTTGGGGGGCGTGAATCGGTGAGCGCGCCTGTTGTGACGCATTGCCCGCTGGAAGTCGGGGTGTGATGCGTCGATGTATTCAAGTTCGGTAAATGTCTTTCCCTGCTTGACGGCGAGAGTGTATCGGGCTCTTCGGCTCACTAATGTTAGGTGTATTATCAAACTGTGAGCACCGGCAATTAAGCACGGTACTCACAGCCGGAAATTGTGTTATGAAATGAATGTGTCGTTATTAAAGCTTGCTGTCGATGAGCTTGATTTTCTCTTCAAGCGATGACAGCTCGTCCTTTATGCGCTGCACTTTGCGCTCCATGTCACGCAGCAACGAATTGCCCGACTTTGACTTGACATTGAAGAAACCGAGGTTGTTTTCGTAGGTCTTCAACTCGTTGCGCTTCTGCTCGAATGCCCTTACGAGGCGTTCGCGTTCGCGATAGAGCTTGTTCTCGTCATTGCTGATGTCGTTGATGGAGTTGGCAAACTTGTCCATGCCTGCGCGTACCTCCTTTATGTCGAGCTTGTCGTAGAGTTCGTTTACGATTGCGCGATAAGTGTCGTAGACTTTGTCCTTATCCTTGTAGGGGACATGGCCTACCTGCTGCCACTGGTTCATGAGCTCGCGTACTCGCTTGATGGCCTCTTCGCGCTCCATGTCGTCGCCTATAGCCTTAAGGCTTTCGATGATTTCCTGTTTCTGCTTAAGGTTGGCATGCTCGGTTTTGCGAACACCCGAAGTGGCTTTCTTGCGGTTGTCGAAGAAGTAGTCGCATGCTTCAAGGAAGCGGTGCCAGATGGCGTCACTGTGCTTCTTGTCGACCGGACCTACTGACTTCCACTCTTTCTGGAGGGCGATGAACTCATCGCCTGTTTTCTTCCAGTCGGTGCTGTCCTTAAGTGCTTCGGCGCGTTCGCAGAGAGCGGTCTTCTTCTCAAGGTTGGTGGCGTGTACATCGCGTATCGACTTGAAGTATTCGGCCTTCTTGGCGAAGAAGCGGTCGCAAGTTTCACGGAAGCGGGCGAAGAGTGAGTTGTTGACCTTCTTTGATGCAAATCCGAGTTTCTTCCAGTCTTCCTGGGCGGCAAGGATTTCGCGTGTCATCTGCTCCCATGCGGCATGTGATTTCAGCGAACTGAAGTCGAGAGCCTCGATTCGCTCGCATATAGCTGTCTTGGCGGTTTCGTTTTCGCGTTCACGTGCTTTGCGCTCTTCAAAGAATGCCTGGTAACGCTTGTTGATTGCGGCCGATGCATCCTTGAACTTGTTCCATATTTCCTCGCGTATCTCCTTTGCCACCGGGCCTATCTCACGCCACTTTTCATGTAGTTCCTGAAGGCGGCGGAATGCGGTGATGACATCGTGCTCGGCAACGAGCTTCTCGGCCTCGTCGATAAGCAGCTGCTTCTGCTCAAGATTCTTCTTGAAGTCGTAGTCGCGGAGATCTTTGTTTACTTTCAACTGGTCGTAGAAACGCTCAACGGCTGCCTGATAGCTGCGCCAGATGTCGGTTATGTCGGTCGCGGGGACTTCGCCGAGGCTCTTGAACTCCTGCGACAGCTCGCGGAAACGCGGATAATGGCGGTTGACATTGTCGGTGTCCTCGGCCATCTTTTCGAGTTCGGCGATTATGGCCTGTTTCTTCTCAAGATTCTCACGGCGTTGAGCCTCTATTTGAGCGGTGTATTGAGCTTTTTTCTCTTTTATGGTGTTGAGGAGTTCATGCAACTTGGCTTCGAGAGAGTCGGGCATAGGAGCAAATGCGCTCTCTTCGTTTCCGCGCTCGATAAAAGCTTTCTTCTCTTCGGCCAGCTCGACTTTGCGAATTGCGTAGAACAGTTGCTTGAGATGAGTCACTTCATCCCGAGCTATTTCGGCACCCTCTTTCCGGCTGATGTTGTCCAATTCTGCGATTATCTCCTCCTTCGACAAATGCTTTGAAGGTTCGGAAGTTTCGTCGGTATCAGAAACATCGGTGTCGTTGATGTCAATTACTGTAGTTTCTTCATTTCCGTTTGAGGCTGTTACGGCCTCTTCATTCAAGGTTAGATCCTTATCGGTGTTTTCAACCGACATGGACTGGTCACGCAATTCCATAATGTTGATTTATTAATAAGTATAGTTGCACTTTACCATGCAAGATTTTATTCTACGATTCAAATATAGATAAAATTTTGAAAATTAAAGTTATTTCCGGCGGAAAAAGATTAAAAAAACGGGAAATTGCCGATTAAGCCGGCTTGTAAATGAGTGTTGACGAGTTTTCGGGACGTAAAATCATTGATGCCACACGCGCTATGTCGGGCGATGTGAGCCGACGGTAACGAGGAATGATTGAATTTACATCTTCACCACGCATTTCGCTTAAGGTCAAGGTCGATGCAAGTGCTACATAGTTCATTGAGCCGAAAGTGAAATTGGACTCGAAGCGGTTGAGCGTGCGCTGCAACTCATAGTCCGACGGCGGGTTGTCGATTAGCGACATGGCTTCGTCGGTGAGAGCCTTTTCGGCTTCGTCCACGCTTACACCGTCGCGCAGATATCCGTAGAGCATCAGCAGTCCCGGCTCGTCGCTTCCGGTAATCGATGCATCGGCCTTGGTGAACATCTCGGTGCCGAGCATCAGCTTGCGATGGAAGCGTGACGCGCGTCCGAGAGCGAGAAGGTCGGTTATTATGTCACATGCCGGATAGTCGGGGTGGTTGTAGCCGGGCATGTGATAGGCTTTCACGATAACGGTTTGGGGCGCACGGCCTGTTACGGTAAGTCGGCGTGCCTCGGTCTGCTCGGGTTCCGGGTTGTAGAGTCGTGGCGCAATCTTGCGCATGGGGATGTCGGAGAACCATTTCTCGACAAATTCGCGTGTGCGCTCGACCGTTATGTTGCCTGTCACTGAAATTACGGCATTGTTGGGGGCATAGTGGTCGTAAAAGAATCGGCGCACTTCATCCTGCGTCACGTTCTCGATGTGTGACAGCTCTTTGCCTATCACGGGTATGCGATAGGGATGCTCCTTGTAGGCGAGGCCGTTGAGGTAGTGCTGCAAGTCGCCGTAAGGCTGGTTGAGGCACACCTGCTTGAACTCCTCACACACCACCTGACGCTGCACTTCGAGGGCTTTGTCGCTGAATGCGAGCCCCTTCATGCGGTCGCTTTCGAGCCAGAAAGCGGTTTCGGCGTTATGTGCGGGCACTATGTCGTAGAAGTTGGTGTAGTCGCTGTTGGTCCAGGCGTTGTTGGTGCCGCCTGCGTTTTCAAGCGCTTTGTCAAACTCGGCCACGTTTTCCGAGCCTCCAAACATCAGGTGCTCGAAAAGGTGGGCCATACCGGTGCGCTCGGGGCGTTCGTCACGACTTCCTACATTATATAATATGTCAAGTGCCACCATTGCGGTGGCACTGTCATGATTGTGTACGACACGCAATCCGTTAGATAGCGTAAAACGGTTTACCGTTATCATTTTTCGACTGTCATCTTGATGATTTTTATATCGTCGACAGGACGGTCGTTGCGGTCGGTTTCAGCTTTCTGTATCTTTTCGACTACATCCATGCCGCTGATTACTTCGCCGAATACGGTGTAGGTACCGTCGAGATGGGGAGTTCCGCCCACGGTAGAGTAGGCTTTTATCTGCTCGTCGGTGAGTTTGGCGGGATTCTTGGCTGCCTCGGTTTCGGTGATTGCCAACAGCTCCTGCTGCAGGTTCTGCAGGGCCACGCTGTCGCGGTTGCGGCGGAGTTCCATTATTTTGTCACGATTCATCGATGCGAGGTTGTCGAATATGCGCTGCTTCTGCATCATTCCGAGCTGCTGCTCCATCTGCTTGAGCTGCGACTGGTTATAGGCTTTTCCGGTGACAATGTAGAATTGCGAGCCCGATGATTTCTGTTCGGGGTTTATGTCGTCGCCAAGACGGGCGGCGGCAAGAGCGCCGTATTTGTGGAAGTGCTTGGGATATACAAATTCGGCATCGATAGTGTACTCGGGACCGCCTGATCCGAGCTGGGCGCCTTTGGCGGCATTCTTGGAGTCGGGGTCGCCGGTTTGTACCATGAATTCATTTATTACGCGGTGAAACAGGACTCCGTCATAGAAGCCTTCGTTGGCGAGTTTCACAAAATTGTCGCGATGCTTGGGAGTGTCACCATAGAGGCGCACCTTTATGTCGCCCATCGAAGTGGCGATGTCGACGATTATGTCGGTTGAATCGGTCATGATGCTATCGGTTTTGGTTGTTTCGTTTTCGTTTTCGGTTTCATTTTTTGACTCGGAGCGGGTATTGGCGCACTGAGTAAAGGTTATGGCTAAAAGAGCCATCAGCCAGATTGATTTTAGTTTAGACATACAAGAATTTTGATTGCGTTTTTATATTCCGGTTGGATAGAGCCGCTTGTATATGCGGCGGAAATTGTTGTCGCTCTTGTTGAGCTCCTCGACATGGTCTTCGTAGTCGGCGCCCCACAGCGGCAGCAGGTCGGCAATGTAACGGTGTTCACGGTCTTTTTCGATAGCGGCCGTTATAAGTCGTGATATTGCGTTGTTGTAGTGCTCGGCGTCGATAGCGAAGAGGTATCGTGCCGCGCTTACAATGAACTGTCCGCTAAGGTCGACGCGCATCATGTTGTCGATAAGGTAGTCAAGGTCGTCATCAATCGATGATATGTGATTGGCTATGTATTCATAGGTCAAAAGACCGTCGGAATCCTTGCTCAGGAGCTTTTTGTCGTCTTCATTCATAACTTGGCAAATAAAGTTGTGCGACAAAGATACGAAGAATATTCGATGAAAAAAATAGCGAATGTGGGGCTTTTGTCCTGTCGGCCATTCTTTTTCAATGAATATTCCGTATATTTGCATCGTTCAAACCTATAGATTATGGATGAGAAGAATTTTGTAATAACCATAGGCCGACAATTCGGCAGTGGCGGTAGGGAACTCGGAAAACTGCTTGCCTCGAAACTCGGGATTGCCTATTATGACAAGGAGCTCCTTTGGGAAGCAGCCAAGAGCGCCGGGGTAAGTCCTGAATTCTTTGAGAAATCCGATGAGAAGTTTCCGCGGTTCCTGAGCGGCATGTTCTCGTTTGCCATGGGGTATCAGCCCTATAACTTCTATTCGGGTTCAACATCTATAAGCGATGACAATCTCTACAGGGCGCAAAGCGACTTCATTCACAAGATTGCCGAGCAGCACTCTTGCGTGATTGTAGGGCGTAGCGCCGACTATATACTGCGTGACCATCCGAGATGTGTCAACGTATTCGTGCATGCTCCCATGGATGAGTGCGTGAAGCGCATAATGACCCGAGGCGACAAGCCTACAAAGGAACAGGCACGCGCCATGGCCGAAAAGACCAATAAGCTGCGTGCCAATTTCTATAACTTCTATACCGATAAGACCTGGGGCGATGCGAAGACTTACGATCTTACGATCGATTCTTCGTCAATGTCGATGGACAATATCGCCGAGGTTATAATGGACTATGTGCGTCGTCGCTTTGATGATGTGAAATAGCCGAAAGAGGCTATTCATTCTCTATTGTCACGCGCTCGACCTTCTCCTTCGGGCCGTTGGAGCCGAGGTATATGAGCAGTGCGTTTACTGCTGCGCAAACGAGTGCAATGCCTGTTATCAGCGTGAATGTGGTTTCGATTGTGCGTAACGGGCTGCATATTATCACGATTCCCGCAATGATGATCAATGCCGGAAGCAGATATAGCCACCACGGCATTATGAGCGGACGGCAGCAGGCGGCAAGGAAGTAAATCTGGCACAATCCGGTGATTACGAGTATGGCGGCGAGCACGTACACGAAGAATCCCACGAAGGGTTGAGGCCATATTATCATTATGGCGCCGAGAATGAGCGCGCCTATCGACGATATGTTCTGGGCGGTGTTGTTTTCGTTGCGTTTGCTGCTGCGTGACATGTTCATGAATATGCCGATAATGGCGGGCAGGGCAAACATTGCGCCCATTATTATAACCATCCATTTGAGAAGGTCGGCCTTCTGGTGCATTATGATGAGCAATACACCGGCTGCCAGAACGAACAGGTAGGTTATCAGATTACTTTTTGAGTTCATATTGTTAAATTTTTAATTGTTTTAAGCCGATATATAATATTCAACACCGTTTATAGTGCTTTCGTTCGGTACTAATCGTTTGCCAAGTGACGAATATTTATTATTTTCGCTGCGTGAAACTGAATCAAATATGATATTACGACCATTCAAGTTTGTTCCGTATTTTAAAACGGTGCTTTGGGGAGGACATAAAATAGCCTCTTATAAAGGAATTGTGACCGATAAGAACTGCATTGGAGAGAGCTGGGAAGTTTCAGGCGTTCCGGGTCATGAGTCGGTCGTGGCCGAGGGGCCTGACAAGGGGATGAATCTGAAGGAACTTATTGACAAATATAAAGGAGAGCTTGTCGGCGAATCGGTATATAAGAGATTTGGCGATAAGTTTCCGCTATTGATAAAGATAATAGACGCCCGCAGGGACCTGTCGGTGCAGGTGCATCCCGACGACGAGCTTGCGATGAAGCGTCACGGCAGTTTCGGCAAGACCGAGATGTGGTATATAATCGATGCCCAGCCCGGAGCCAAGATATATGCCGGACTGTCGGAGTCGATAACCCCCGATGACTACACGAGGCTTGTCGAGGAGAAAAGGATAATGGATGTGGTGGCCGCACACGATTCCCACAAGGGCGATGTGTTCTATTTGCCGGCAGGTCGCATTCACTCCATCGGTGCCGGCAATCTGTTTGCCGAGATTCAGGAAACGAGCGACATCACCTACCGTGTCTATGACTTTGACCGAAGGGATTCGGAGGGCAATACCCGTGACCTGCACACCGAGTTGGCCAAGGATGCCATCGATTACAACGTGTACAACGACTACCGACGGGACTACGACAAGGATGCGACAGGCGTTACGCCGCTGATTGATTGCGAATATTTCGACATAAATCTCGTGGTTGTCGATGACAGGCTTGAGCTTCCCTGCGACGGGGAGTCGTTTATTATAATAATGTGTGTCGAAGGAGAGGCGAAGGTGATTACCGACGGCGGTTGCGTTACGACAGCCGGCCGTGGTGAAACGCTGCTTGTGCCTGCGTCGACGCACTCGATTTCGATAGAGGGCAATGCCAAGCTGCTTACGGCTGTAATTTAGACCTTGTGCCCCACATCGTTAACGAATATTGGGGAACGGGTGCTAAGATAAAATGAACAGGGGCCGCATTTAGCAGCCCCTGTTTTAATGTTATTGTTTTAGTGTTGTATTATTTGCGACCTTTTATTTTTTCAAGTTGCCTTTCAAGAGCTTCGATGGATAGGTCAACTGCTTCCTCAAATGAGTTGGCGACTTTTGATGCGAAGATGTCATCCTGCTGAGGCACTGAGATCTTGATGCCCGCTTCCTTATTCATCGATGTTTCCGGCTTAACAACCTTAAGGGTCACTTCTGCATTGCTGATGGACTCGTTGTGGCGTGCAAGACGGTTGATTTTCTTAATGATGAAATCCTGCAGTTTTTCGGTAGCGTCAAAGTGGATTGACTTAATGTTAACGTCCATAATCTCCTCCTTTTTTTAGTGCACGTGGGTGTGCTTGTTGATAATTTTGTTTAAGTTCTCGATAAGTTATGTGAGTGTACACTTGCGTTGTGGCAAGTGACTGGTGTCCGAGCAGTTGTTGCACCGCATAGAGGTCGGCTCCGTTGTTGAGCATGTCGGTTGCAAATGAGTGTCGCAATACGTGGGGGCTTTGCCGTGAAGCCACTGTGTTTCCGGCGAGTGCCTTGTGCACGACATTGTAGATCAGCTTGCGGTATAGCGGTTCGCCTGATTCTCTGACAAAGAACTCGTTTTGGCAGGTTGAGCCAACAGTGCCGTCACGTAATTTGCGGTATGTCGTAATCATGTCGGAAAGTTCTTTTCCAAATGGTATAATTCTTTCTTTATTACGCTTTCCGAGCACTTTTAGTTCACCACGTGCGGTGTCGACATCTTTGTCCATCAGTCCTTGGATTTCGGAGCATCGGAGCCCTGTGGAGTATATCATGTCGACGATGAGCCTGTTACGCATTTCGTTGAAGTCGCCGGTGTCGAGCGGCGCATTGAGTATGGCGTCGGTTTCGTTGGGCCTTACATAGACGGGCAGGGGCTTGTCGGTCTTGGCGAGGGTAAGCTCGGCCGCAGGATTGTAGGACATTCCATGGTAGCGCATCATGTAGCGGAAGAATGCTCTCAGGGCCTGAATCTTTCGCCTGATGGTGCGGGGCGCGTCGCCCGACTTTGCGAGTGATGCAATCCACAGCCTGAGGTCGTTGGCTGTCACATCGTGGGGGCGGAGATTGTCGGGGGCTCCTCCGGTGGCGAAGTCGGCCCATTGCTGAAGGTCATGTGTATATGCAGAAACGGTGTGGGCTGAAAAATTCAGCTCACACCGTATATATGTCAAGAAAGAAGCTAACATGACGATTCGTTAAAAAGTTTGCCTCTTATCGGGAGGTCTTTTTACGAATTTAGCTTTTTCTTGTGATTCTACCAAATAAAAGTGAGGGAAAATATAAATTATTCCTCGACCATGCGGAGTTTCTGCACGTAAACAGCCTTCATCATCTTCTTGCGGTTGGTGATGCTGGGCTTTTCAAATGCCTGACGGCTACGAAGTTCCTTGACTATGCCGGTCTTTTCAAATTTTCTCTTAAACTTCTTTAAAGCTTTTTCGATGTTTTCGCCTTCTTTTACTTGTACGATGATCATTTTTTGATATTTAGTTTTTGATTATTTTACTGTTTTTGCATTTGCGCGACAAAATTACGCATACTTTTCGATATGGCAAAATTTTAGTCATATAAAAACGCGTGAATTTTGTGAAAAAAGATGCCGTCGCAACATAAATCAACCTCACAGTCAACGGAAAAACATTGAGCTGTGAGGTTGTGTTATGTGATTGAGGGGAATCGACTATTTGTCAGCGACTTCGTGCTCGGCAACTCCTGCGAGTTCGGGGTCGATCATGATGCGGCCGCAGTATTCACACACTATGACTTTCTTGTGCATCTTGATTTCCATTTGCTTTTGCGGCGGAATGCGGTTGAAGCATCCTCCGCAGGCGTTACGCTGGATGTAGACGATGCCGAGTCCGTTGCGTGCATTGTCGCGAATGCGCTTGAATGCCTTAAGGGTGCGCTCGTCGATGCGAGGCTCTATCTCCTTGGCCTGGATGCGCAGGCGCTCTTCGTCCTGGCGGGTTTCCGATACGATTTCGTCGAGTTCGGCTTTCTTCTCTTTCAGGATGTGCTCGCTGTCACGGAGCTTCTCCTCGGTTGAAGCGATTTCGTTGGTCTTGGCGTCGATTGCACGTGCATACTCGTTCAGGTGCTTTTCACACAACTCGATTTCGAGTGTCTGGAATTCCACCTCTTTTGACAGGAGGTCAAATTCTCGGTTGTTGCGCACATTATCGAGCTGCTCCTTGTAACGGGCGATTTTGCCTTGAGCCTCGTTGATTTTCTCTTTCTCAACAAGGGTCTTTTTACGGAAATCCTCCACATCCTTGTGGAAGTTTTCGATGCGGGTGCGAAGTCCTTCGATGTTATCCTCGAGATCCTTTACCTCAAGAGGTAATTCTCCGCGAATTGTCTTGATGCGGTCGATTTCGGAGAGGATTGTCTGCAGCTCATACAATGATTTCAGACGCTGCTCCACTGAGAGTACTTCATTTTTGTTCTTGTCAGTAGCCATAGCTTACAAGTAATTTATCGGATTTTTTTCTGTTTCAGAATAATTAACTGCAAAGTTAGGAAATTTTCCGCTAAGTATATGATAAAAAATGTGTTTTGTGCACATTTCGCTCTCGTAGTGGCCGATGTCGATTATCAGCAGGCGGTCGGAATAGTCCACAAAGTCGTGATATTTGACATCGGAGGTGACAAATGCCTGCGCTTTATGGGCTATGGCGGCGTTTATGAGCGACGCGCCCGAACCGCCGCACAGGGCTATTCGTGTTATCATGCTGCAGGGCAGGGCGCTGCAGCGCGTGATTGGCGATTGGCACACTAATTTTACGCGCTCAATCAGCTTCATCGGGGTGAGCGGCAGCTCGAGATCGCCGACTGCGCCGAGGCCGATTCCGGGATTTGCAGGGTCGGGACACTCCAGCGGCGACGGCTTGGCGATTCCCAACCGTCGTGCGAGGGTGTAGTTTACGCCTCGTGAGGCGCTGTCGAGGTTGGTGTGGGCCGAGTAGACGGCTACGCCTGCGGTTATGGCCTTTATTATGGCCAGCTCCTGCGGCGTTGCGCCGGTTATGTGCTTAAGCCCGCGGAATATGAGAGGGTGGTGTGACACTACGAGGTTGCAGTCGCGCTCGATGGCCTCGTCGATTACCGAGGGGGTGACATCGACGCAAAGCAACACGCCGGTACACAGGGCTGACTTGTCGCCAACCTGCATACCGGCATTGTCGTAGCTCTCTTGTAATGACAGAGGTGCTTCCTGCTCTATTGCTGCGATTATGTCGCTTATGAGCATGGCCGATTAATTTTTCTCGGGAATGTCGATTGACAGCGCGAGCTCGTCAAGCTGCTTCTGGTCGAGAGGAGCCGGAGCGTCGAGCATGACATCGCGTCCTGAATTGTTCTTGGGGAATGCGATGCAGTCGCGGATGCTGTCAAGGCCGGCAAACAGCGATACCCAGCGGTCAAGACCGTAGGCAAGACCTCCGTGAGGGGGTGCGCCGTACTTGAAGGCGTTCATGAGGAAGCCGAATTGCTCCTGTGCGCGCTCGGGTGTGAAGCCGAGTATCTCAAACATCTTGGCTTGCAGCTGGCTGTCGTGGATACGGATTGAGCCTCCGCCCACCTCTACACCGTTGATTACCATGTCGTAGGCATCGGCGCGCACGGCTGCGGGATCGGTGTCGAGAAGGGGTATGTCCTCGTCCTTGGGGTGGGTGAACGGGTGGTGCATGGCCATAAGACGCTGCTCCTCGTCGCTCCACTCAAACATGGGGAAGTCGACTACCCAGAGGCATGAGAATTTATTCTTGTCGCGCAGGCCGAGCTGGCGTCCCATTTCGAGGCGCAGTTCCGACAGCTGCTTGCGGGTCTTCATTGCGTCATCGCCGCTGAGGATGAGGATGAGGTCGCCGGGCTTGGCGTTGAATGCGGCTTTCATCTGCTGAAGTACTTCCTGCGAATAGAACTTGTCGACGCTTGACTTGACATTGCCGTCGGCCTCCACGCGTGCATAGACCATGCCCTTTGCGCCGATTTGCGGACGCTTTACGTATTCGGTGAGCTGGTCGAGCTGCTTGCGGGTATAATGGGCTGCGCCTTCGGCACAGATGCCGCCGATGTATTCGGCATTGTCAAACACGCCGAATCCGTGGCCTTTCATGATGTCCATCAACTCGACAAACTTCATGCCGAAGCGGGTGTCGGGCTTGTCGCTGCCATAATATTTCATTGCATCGGCCCAGGGCATTCTCGGGAAGGGCTCGGTGAGCTCTACGCCGCGCAACTCCTTGAAGAGGTGCTTGGCCATGCCCTCGAAGAGGTTGATGATGTCGTCCTGCTCAACGTAGCTCATCTCGCAGTCGATCTGAGTGAACTCGGGCTGGCGGTCGGCTCGCAGGTCTTCGTCGCGGAAGCATTTTACAATCTGGAAGTATCGATCCATGCCCGAAACCATGAGAAGCTGCTTCAGGGTTTGCGGCGACTGGGGCAGGGCATAGAACTGTCCCTGATTCATGCGCGAGGGCACTACGAAGTCACGCGCACCTTCGGGAGTGGAGCCTACGAGCATCGGTGTTTCGATTTCGAGGAATCCCTTGCCGTCGAGATAACGGCGCACTTCCATCGTCATTTTGTGACGCAGCTCGAGGTTTTTGCGAACGCAGTTGCGACGAAGGTCGAGATAACGGAACTTCATGCGCAG
This sequence comes from Muribaculum gordoncarteri, assembly GCF_004803695.1. NCBI lineage: Bacteria > Pseudomonadati > Bacteroidota > Bacteroidia > Bacteroidales > Muribaculaceae > Muribaculum > Muribaculum gordoncarteri. The sequence goes on along the minus strand of NZ_CP039393.1, from coordinate 2,194,137 downwards.
GTCGTCGCCGCCGTCGGTGTCGTCCTCGATTGTGAACGGAGGCACTTCCGACTTATTGAGTATGTTAAGATTTTCGGCGATGATTTCGATGTCGCCGGTGGGAATGTTGGGGTTCTTGCTTGAACGTTCGGCAACGGTGCCCGTTATCTGCACAACGTACTCTCGTCCCAGATGATTGGCTGCTTCGCATAGCGATGCGTCGGTGTCGTTGTTGAACACAACTTGAGTTATTCCGTAGCGGTCGCGTACATCAACGAATGTCATACCGCCCATTTTGCGGACACGCTGTACCCATCCGGCCAGTGTCACTTTTTTACCGGCATCGGCAAGACGAAGCTCTCCGCAGGTGTTAGTCCTATACATAGTTCTTGCTGAAAATGTTGTTTTTAGTCGTGATACTAAAATTTTCCGTAAAGATACGCATTAACTGTGTAAAATGGAAATCTACGTTCACGAAACTGTGTCGGAGGATGTCGATTGTCGACGGTGACTATAGTGCATGGCTGAAATGCCGATGGCGTGGCGAGTTTGCGGTTCCGCTTAAATGAAACACTCCCGGGGAGGAGTAAATCCTGCCGGGAGTGCATGTTTCCTTTACGTTTTAGTCTTCTATGTAAAACACTATGGTCGAAACGACACGTACATTCTTTATATAGGGAGTGTAGGGGTCGCGGTTCTCGATTGAGAATTGGCCTTGGTTGGCGGTCTTTATTTTGCCGATGTTGCTGTGGGAGTCGGCAGCGAATTTGTTGGCGGCCTCACGTGCGTTGTGTGTGGCCTCGGCAATCATTTCGGGCTTGATCGAGTTGAGGTCGGTGTATTCGTAGAGCGTCTGGTAGTTGTAGTCGCCTGCGGTTATGGCGATTCCTTGCTTGAGCAGTTCGGTTTGACGCTTTATGAGTTCATTGACTTTCTCTACATTCTTTGATGTCACGACAACTACCGATGTCACGTTGTAGCGATAGGCGAAGTCACGGCTTCCATAGCGTTCGGCCTGCAGGTCTATGATTTCGGGCGGATTGATTGAGATTTCATCCTGGGAAATTCCGTTGGATGTGAGGAAGCGGGTAAGAGCGTCGTTGGTTTTGGTGATTTTGTCGTAGATGGCGGGAAGATCGTTGCCTACTTCCTTGCACACGATGGGCCAGGTCACCTTGTTGGCCATCACTTCTTTTTCGGCAAGGCCGCGCACGGCTATTACTCTGTCGCGATTGGCGAAGTTATCGATACCTGCTTTGATGAAAATTCCCAAGAAGAAGATTCCGAGCGCAATCAACAGGGCCGGAACAGCACGATTGATGATTTTCATTTCAATAATTTGGTTTAATGGGTTAATGTTAGTGTATTACGTTATATTATATAGACGCTTGAAGTCACTATTTGTTTAATTGCGTGTAGGTATAAATGAAATTGTAACAACATTGTGAATCGATGGTTATGCGTGAGCATGAGTGATCGGTCGCAGCGAGTAACTGAAGAATCTTGCCGGCAAAACGGAATGCACATATCTGATAATCAAAATAAAAGTGTTATATTTGTAATATGAACGACTTGACTGTATCAAATATCGAGCGGCAGAACGTGTTGAACAACAATTATGCCCTTCAAGCCATTCAGGAGAACTTGGATGTCAACGGCCTGCGCTTCCACGACCAACTGCTTTTCACCACTAAAATGGTAGCGGATTTCTATGGGGTGGATGAGAGAACCATTAAGCGTTACGTTCAGGAACATGGGGATGAACTTCGGGCTAACGGCTATTTTTTTAAGTCAGGGTAACTCACTGAAAGAAATAAGATTGCATTTTGATGGGGACATTAATGTCCCTAACAAAGTCCGAAAGTTAGGTGTATTCACATTCCGGGCATTTCTGAACATAGGGATGCTTCTCACGGAAAGTGAGAGAGCCAAGCAGCTTCGCACACGCATACTTGATATTGTCATTGCCACAATCAATGGACGCGCTGGAGGAGGCACCAAATATATCAATTGGCGCGACCGCAACAATCTTCCTACTGCAATAAAGAGCGAGAACTACCGCAAGAACTTTACTCAGGCGGTAGGCAAGTATGTGGACGGAATTCCGACCTACAAGTACGAGCAGATAACCGACCTGATATATAAAGCTGTATTCCGGGAGAACGCAAAGGAATATCGAGTTGTCCTTCGTCTGCAGAACGAGGAGAATGTGCGCCACACGCTATATGCCGAGGTGCTGTTGTGCATATCCTCATTTGAGAATGGCGTGGCTCATCAGATAGAGAAGCGATATTCCGAGAACGGCAATAAGCAGCTTACTATCGATGAGGTAAAGGTAATCATTGACGAATTGGCTGCAGCTCCAATGATGGAACCGTTTATCAATGACGCAAGATCAAAGATGGCATCCCGTGATGTGGCATTCCGCGATGCGTGGCATGAAAATCTCGCCGAATATCTTCGCGCTGTTACTCCCGACGAGTTCGATAAGTTTATAGGCGATGCTTCAATCGACTTTGATAATATACTTGAAGCCAACCGTGAAGTCCTCAAACGCCTAAAACAAGCCGATGACGATGTGTGAGGAACTGAAATATATCGACTACGATGGCGCGTTAGAGGTCTATCGTAAGACTGTCGCTGCCAGCGGTGGCGGTTTGCAAGGCGTGAAAGACGAAGGAGGCATACGAAAGGTGCTAGATTTTGTGCAGAACGACTTGTTCTATTCGACATTCGTTGAGAAACTGATTTATCTGGTATTCGGCTTATGCACCGGCCATTACTTCGAGGATTCCCCAAAATGGAAACAACCACTTCACATGGTGGTACTCTATACAAAATGAGAAAAGTGAGTATCATGCAAATTATACATAATACTTTAGCAATATATGTCGCTTTTTGTCGATAATTCTCTGATGTTTATATGTGTGCTTTTGGACGATTTACCTATAAGTTGTTGTCATCCAGTTAGATAAAATTATTCTTCTATGGGGTAGGTGGTGTCGTAGATTTCTTGTAGATTAGTGCCGTTAAAGCTCCATCGCGGTGTAGGTTGAACGCCGTATGTGATGTTCAATAGTTTTGATGTAACGGCTGTAAGCGACATCTCTTCTCCGAGATATTCAATCCGTTTGTCCCCAATCACGGTTACTGCTATTGAAGGATCGGCATTGTAGGTGAGGGTACTGCCTACGGGTATGCCCATCTGGCTGAAATTCAGAGGCGGACGATGCTTAGTAGCTTTGATCTTGGATGCTATATCGTCGGGATTGAGATTGTTGTCCATTTCATCGCTTACTTCGGTCGTGACATCCTTCTCGTTGAATATTTCAAGTATCGCGATAGCTTGTTCCTTTTTTATCTGGAAAAATTCACGGTTAGCATTTATGCGGTTGGGTTCAAATGCCGTGTGGAGAGCTTTCTCTATCTTGGCACAATTGGAAGCCTTGACTTCGCAGGCATATTCAACATCAAACGGTACAGGAACTCCCGTTGTGTAAAGTTCCTTAAGGCGTGCGTCCAGCTCGGGGCGTGTGGTCATACCGATTTTTACTAAACCCGGCATTGCCCGATTGGATAATACGTAAACGATGCCTGTATTGTTATATTTTATCATGGCTTTTGTTCTGCTTTGAAATATGAGAATGTATTGATGCTATGCTATCTGCAAAAGTAGCTGAATTTTGTTATCTTGCAAAAGATTGAGCCTGGAAAATCGCCTTTTTAGCTCCGCACCGTTGCCGAAACCTATCTTTTGCCAATTTCGCCATGTCACCGACAGTCCTTTCTCTTCTAACCTTATCTTAGGGGCTTCTTCGTTCGTGCCGTAATTGTGGCGAAGTTTGATAGCGCCCAGTTGATCATGTCACCGATTATGGGCATCAGGCTCCGCCCCACCGGCGTTAGCGAATATTCCACCCGGGGGCGGTATCTCGGCATAAACCTTGCGCACGGAATATCTTCAATATATGCATTTTAGGATAAATATTACGCTTTGGAGTGTCCGGTTTTGGGGTGGGCTTGGGGTTAGCTGTAGTAAGAGTTGCGGATGCCGAAGATGAAGCCGCGGCGGTTGTAGAATGCTACTCCGGTTGCTGCTACGATGAGCACGAGTGCGAATAGGAACGGGAATATCAGGCTGCTCTTGCATCCGAAAAGCCGTGCGAAGAAGTCGTTGATTATGGGCAGCAGCGATATGGCCAGATAGTTGGCTGTAAGAATCACCGCCATAGCCATTGTCATGCGTCGGGGCGAGTCGACAATCTCGGTGGCCTTGTCGTATATCACAGGCTGAAGTGTGCCCACTCCGAATCCTACCAGCAGTGCGCCGAGGCAGTATAGCTCAAACGAGTGTACGAGAATGAAAGCGAGCATTCCTATGCTTATCGTGGCGCAAGCAATCCAGTAAGTGTTGTCACGCACGATTCGCAGTGTCTTTATCAGCGATATACCTGAAAGGAACATTGCGAGATAGAGCAGGGCTATCACCGTACCTATCTGTGTGGTGCTTAGCTTGTCAGGGGTCATCAGGTAAGGGCCGTAGTAGGGAATTACACTCATTACATAGATGAAGAAGAAGTAACTTCCAAGCAGCTTTATAGTGGGCATGATATAGAATCCGTCCCATTTCTTGCTGTCTTCGTTTTTGTGGGGATCGGTCGCGTCAACAGGTGCAGGCTCGATAGTTGCAGCCGGGGTCTTGTCGGCAGCTTTGTAGATCCAGGGGAGCAGAAACAGCGATATGGCCGGCAACAGATAGACGAGAAACGGCATGTGCCAGTCGATCGATGCTATGAGGCCCACGATGAAGGTAGCCACTACAAGTGCTCCGTTGCCGATACCCGACACTATGCCCATCTGAGTGACTCGGTAGCTGCCGGTAAACACGTTGGCTATAAGTCCGGTGGAGAATGGCAGTATCAATCCGCAGGCACAACCGAGCAACGCGCTGATGATTATCAGCTCGGTCATTGTGTTGGAGAATATATAGAGTATTGCCGACAGGACATAGAGAGCTACACCGGTAGTAATCACAATGGTCTTGTGATTGGACATCGACAGCCGTCCTGAAAGCAGCACAAAGGGGATTATAAGTAAATTGGGAAGTACGGTAAGCAGCTGTACTTCAAGTTCCGAGGCATTGGGGAAAATTGAATCCAACCTGTCAAGCATCGGTGTCACCGCCAATCCCGGCAGGTCAACTCCGAGCGACAGCGACCACAAGGCTATTGCCGTCATCACCGAAACTGTTGAGCCTGTACCTGTTTTGAATTGCATATCAAGGAGAGCTTTTTATAAATAAAGGCAAGATGCCGATGGATGAATCCATCGGTATCTTGCTGTGATTTCATTGTTTTATGACTTTGTTGAAGTCTTGTCGGGCTCTGCTGTTGGATCAGCAGCAGGCTTTGCAGTAGGCGCGGCGATTCCCTCTGATGCTTCGAACTGAGCTTCGGCTTCGGCGAGTCGGGCTTGTGAAGCAGGGTCGGTCTGCCAATGGAAAGGCACGAAGTCAGATCCCTTTGCCACCCATGACGGTTTGCGGAATCGCAGAATGATAAACGGTGCTACAACAAATATGACTACTCCGCCGATAAGTACCGAGTACCAAATCGTATTTGAACCTATGGCAACCTGGCCCGGAGGCAAGAAGCTGAGTACGAATGCAAGGAGTGAACCTGCAAATCCAATGCCACCTACCAGCCACATGAGCCAGTTGCCGTGATTGCCTATGCGGAAGGGGCGCTTCGCCTTTTTCATCGAGTAGCGAAGATATATGGCGGCTGCAAACATAAGCAGATAGGCTATAAGGTAAAGGAGCACGGTCAACTGTGACAGAATCTGGTAGAAGCTTTCAACCGACGGCATGACAACAAACAGCAGCGACAATAGGGTTACTGCGCCTCCCTGAATGAGAAGGATGTTGCGCTGAATGCCGTTCTTATTTGTCTTCTGGAAGAATGGGGGCAGATAACCGGCCTTACCTACGGCAAGTATACCTTTGGATGGTCCGGAAACCCATGTCAGAACACCTGCGAGCACTCCAAACACGAGGGCTATTGCCATGACGGGCGAAAGCCAACTGATGTGGAAATAGCTGAAGTAGTTGTCAAATCCTACAAGAAGGCTTTGTACAAGGTTGATGTCCTTTGCCGGGATGATAAGTCCGAGGGCGTATGTACCGAATATGAATATAAGCACGGTGATCAATGCTCCGAGGAACACGGCCTTAGGATAGTTGACGGTAGGATTTTTAATCTCGCGTACGTGTACGCCCGACAGCTCCATGCCGGCATAAAACAGGAATATTGATGCAGCAAGGACGATGTTGTCAAACTTTGAGAGGTCGGGGATGAAGTTGCCGTGAAGATTCATTTGAGGAGTACCGCCCACACACAAGTATATCACTCCGAGAATGGTGAGGATGATTACAGGTATTATGGTGCCTACCATACCTCCTATCTTGGAAATTTTTCCTACCCATCCCATGCCTTTCAGCGATATGAATGTGGCAAGCCAGTAGATGGCAAGCACAACAACGAGCGAGTAAATCTTATTGGATGCAAGCACAGAGTCAGCGCCATGGTTCATGCCGATGAAAGCCAGAGCCACAGCTCCGAATGTCAATACGGTAGGATACCAGATGGTGTTTTCGATCCATTGCAGCCAGATGCCGAGAAATCCGAGCTTCTCGCCGAATGCCTCTCCCACCCAGCGGAACATACCGCCTTGCTGATAGGGGAACATCGCCGCCAGCTCGGCAGATACCAATGAAACAGGAATCAGAAATACAAATGCGGCAAAAAGATAATAGAATGCGGAACTGATGCCGTACTCAGCTTCGGCGGGAAGTCCTCGAAGTGACACTACGGCTACGACATTCAACATGATCAGGGTGCCTACGCCGAGTTTAGCGACCGCTTTAATATTAGAGTTAGCCATATTGAATATAATTAATTGTTAGGTTGTCATTTTTGAATAGTGATGTTATTGCCGTTGAATATTCCAAGACCGAGTTTGTTGGCAAATGACTTTATTGCAGCCTGAGCCTTCACGGAGTTTCCTGCGCTGTCAAGCGGTGGAGCGAATGCGGCTATTCCCATTATGCCGGGCAACACTCCGAGCACTCCGCCACCCACTCCGCTTTTAGCCGGCAATCCTGAGGTATAAAGCCAGTCGCCGGTGTGTTCGTAGAAACCTACGGTGGCTATGAGGGAAGTTACTTTGGGAGTGATGTCGGGGTCGAAAACCTTGTCGCCTGTCAATGGATTGCATCCGTTGTTGGCGATTGTGGCCGCCATGACCGATAGCTGTGAAGTCGTGACTCCAAGTGAACATTGACGCGTGTATAGGTCGAGGCTCATGGGTACATCGTCATATATTCGATTGTAGTTTTTGAGCAGCCACGCTATTGCGCGATTGTTGAAGTTGGTGTCGCTTTCGCTCTTGTAGAGCTCGTCGATAAGTTGGGGCGCTGAGCCGCATAGCTTGGTTATGTTGTCGACGATTGCTTTCCACTTGGCGTCAGAGTCGCCTTTTGGGGTGATCATCGAGCAGGCGGTTATAGCCCCGGCGTTGACGAGAGGTGTCGACGGATGGTCGTTTTCAAGCAGAATTGCGAATATCGAATTGAACGGAAGTCCGGTGGCATCGGCTCCAATCATTTTAAGTACAGTTGCCGTGCCGTGCTGCTGCATGGCGAGTATGGCTGTAGGAACCTTTGATATTGATTCGATGCCAAACTTGTAATCGGTATCGCCTATGTTTATGACCTGGCCATCGAGCAGCGTTATGCTCAGCCCAAACAGATTGGAGTCTATGTTGGCCAGATATGGAATATAATCGGCATTGGCTCCGCCTTTTAGATTGCGACTCTCGTCGAAGGCCTCTTGTGCCGCCTGCCTGATTTGGGCAACTGTTATAGTCTTGTTCATAATCGGGGGATGTGCTTTAATCAAGTTGCCGGTGACCATGTCGAATGAACCATAGTCACCGGCGGCTTGAATGAATTAGTTATTTAGCGGCTGGTGCCGGACGTCCTGTGTGGTTGAATGTCTTGGCCGTCAATGGAACATTCTTCTCCATGGCTATACGTGTTGGAGTCGGGTATTCCAAAGCGTTGAGCTCATTGACGGCGAAGTCTATGTCGGCAATAAGCTGGTCGGCCATGTCGCGGCTGAAGCCCTGCTTGCACACAACTCTCATTACTACGATGTTTTCGATATTGGCAGGCATTGTATAAGCAGGTACCATCCATCCCTTCTGAGCAAGCTTGTCCTGAAGGTCAAAGAGGGTCCACTTGGCGGTCTTCTGATATTCAGGCTTCATCAACCATGCGAACAAAGGATTGGGAACATCAGGTGAATAGTTGACAAACGGAGCACGCTGTGCTATCTGCTCATGGATATACTTGCACACTGAAAGCGAGTTGTACTGTACATTCTTGTAGCCTTCAAAGCCCAAGCGGATGAACTGATAGTACTGTCCGAGAATCTGGGCGGCCGGACGAGAGAAATTCAAGCCCACCTGGCGTATTTCGGCTCCAAGATAGTTGACACTGAATGACATCACGTCGGGAAGATACTGCTTGTCCTTCCATACTACCCAACCAAGACCCGGGTATACGAGGCCGAACTTGTGGCCTGAAGTACTGATTGACAGAACCCACTTAAGACGGAAGTCCCACTTCTTTTCGGGGTTAAGGAACGGAAGTATGAAGCCTCCTGAAGCGGCGTCGACATGAATAGGAATGTCGTAGCCGGTCTTTGCGTTATAAGCGTCAAGAGCTGCGTCGAGAGCTTCTACATCGTCATTAAGGCCGGTCCAGGTGACACCTTGGATAGGAACTACGCAGATGGTGTTTTCGTCACAAAGCTTAATTGCTGCTTCGGGGTCGAGAGTGGTCTTTTCAAGAGTCAAAGGCACTGTACGCATTTCAATCTGCCAAAGCTGGGCAAATTTTTCCCATACTATCTGATAGCCTGTCGATATTACGAAATTAGGCTTGTCAAACGGCTTGCCCTCTTTTTGACGACGCTCACGCCAGCGAATCCATGCTGCGATACCGCCGAGCATACAAGCTTCGGAAGAACCTATGGCTACGGCTCCTGTTTTCCACTTGGACTGTTCGGGAGAGTTCCACAGGTTGGCTACTATGTTTATACACTTGCCGTTGATTACGGCTACACGAGGATATTCGGTTTCATCGATATAGTTGATGTTGATAGCCTCGTTCATGAGCTTGGTTGCATATTCGTCCATATAGGTGGTTACGAATGTTGCAAGGTTAAGACGCGGTTGGGTTTGGGCGAATGTTTCGTCCTTTACCATCTGATAAGCTATCTCGGGAGTTGTGGGTCCGTCAGGAATCTTTTCTACCGGAGAGGGTTGTAACATGGCATCTGAGCCGAATGTGTCAGTCTTGGCATCGCCATAGCGGAAATCTTTGTCGACCATTTTAGTGAAATTTTAAGTTTTAGTTATGATGTATATTTGGGATATGTCATGTGTCATTGATCATTAATACCGTTGGCAGATGCCATATTTTATATATATCCTATAACATTTTATTTTTGAATGTGATTGATTAGTATGATGATATTAGCGCATTTTAACGTACCGTACGTTGCAAATTGTTGTTTATGTTAAATGGCTTCGCGACATTATGGGGTGAAATCGGGCGCTTCGGCGCATTATCTTTGCAGAAAAAGATAATGTCATGGAAAACAACGAAACCAAGAAAAGCAAGAGAGTCTACAAGCTGAAGTTTGACCAACTTTGGGTCGATGCCATCAATCAGATACCGGTGTACTATCACAGCGAGATATACTACTGGATTGATTACTACCAGAATCATAACCACAGCGATTTGATAGGCACTATCAAGGACGACCTTGTGCGCTCGTTGTTTATGATCATTTATCCCACAATCAGGCGTCGTCGCATAGCCCGCGAGCATCAGCGCCGTTACCGTGCGCGCAAGAAGGCTGAGCGCCTCGCCGCAATGGAGCGGCAAGCGGCTGCCGATAAGGTCGAGAAGACCCCTCGTGCGGTGCAAAACCCTCGTGCCGGGCAGTCAGGTGCCACAACGACCAATCGCCCCGCCGCAGCGGTCAAGGGAGGGGCATCGGGCGCATATTCATCGATTGTTGACAAAAAAACGCCTCATGGCAGCCATGAAGCGTATAGAGTAGGGCGGTCGGGTAATGAAGACCGCTTTAACAGGCATGAGTGGAAAGGGTCTTAGGATTTCTTGAAATCCTCAAGCTCGATTGTGGCAAGTTCCCACAGGCTCATGGCGTTGTCGAGTTTCTTGTTTAGCGCGGCGTGGGTGTCGAATATCTCGGGCTCTACCTCGCCGGTCGATATGCGGGCTTCGACATCGGCTATTTCCTGCTCGATTCGGGCTATCTCCTCCTCGGCGTCCTTTACTTTGCGCTCGGCGCGTTTCAGCATCTTGTCGCGTTCGCGCTGCTCGGCATAGCTCAGCTTGCGCACAGCCTTCTCATCGGCCGGGGCTTCGGGCGTACGCTCCTTCTTGTCGGATGCAGCAGGAGCCTTTGCGCTCTCCTGACGGGTGGCCGGCTGCGACTTCTCAAGCTCGTTGAGCGACGACAGCTTTTTCTTTTCAAGGAACTCATAGATTCCGCCAAGGCACTCCTTGACCTTGCCGTCGCCGAACTCATATACTTTTTCGACAAGCCCGTCGAGAAATTCTCGGTCGTGGCTCACAACGATTACCGTGCCGTTGAACTCCTTTATGGCTTGCTTTAGGATGTCCTTTGTACCCATGTCGAGGTGGTTGGTGGGCTCGTCGAGAATGAGCAGGTTGACCGGCTCAAGGAGCAGGCGTATCATTGCGAGTCGGGTCTTCTCGCCGCCTGACAGCACCTTGACCTTCTTGTCGGATGCCTCGCCGCCAAACATGAACGCGCCGAGGATGTCGCGAATCTTGGTGCGTATGTCGCCTACGGCAACGCGGTCGATAGTGTCGAATACGGTGATCTCGCCGTCGAGCAGCTGAGCCTGGTTCTGGGCGAAGTATCCTATCTTGACATTGTGGCCTATCTTCAGCGAGCCGGTATAGGGAATCTCGTTCATGATGCACTTGACGAGCGTCGACTTGCCTTCGCCGTTTTTGCCCACAAAGGCCACTTTTTCGCCGCGCTTGATGGTGAATGTGGCGTGGTCAAACACCTGATGGTCGCCATAGGCCTTGCCCACGTTGTCGGCTATGACGGGGTAGTCGCCCGAGCGGGGAGCAGGCGGGAATCGCAGGTTGAGGTGCGATGTGTCGACCTCGTCGACCTCGATGCGTTCAATCTTGGCCAGCTGCTTGATGCGGCTCTGTACCTGCACCGACTTGGTGGCCTTGTAGCGGAAACGCTCGATGAACTCTTCGGTGTCCTGAATCTGCTTCTGCTGGTTCATGTAGGCGCGTCGCTGCTGTTCGAGCCGCTCCTGACGCAGCACCACATACTTTGAGTAGTTGACCGAGTAGTCATAAATCTTTCCAAGCGAAATCTCGATTGTGCGGTTGGTAACATTGTCGATGAACGCACGGTCGTGCGACACGAGTACTACCGCGTTGGCTTTGGTTATCAGGAAGTTTTCAAGCCATTGGATCGATTCTATGTCGAGGTGGTTGGTGGGCTCGTCGAGCAGCAGCACATCGGGACGCGTAAGCAGCAGCTTGGCCAGCTCGATGCGCATACGCCATCCGCCGCTGAACTCGGCCGTGGGGCGATTGAAGTCGCTTCGCTTGAATCCGAGTCCTATGAGGGTCTTCTCCATTTCGGCCTCGCAGTTTTCGCTTTCGGCCATGGCGATGTGCTCGGTGAGGGTGGTGATGTTGTCGATCAGCTTCTGGTACTCGGGGCTGTCGTAGTCGGTGCGCGAGGCAAGCTGTTCGTTAAGCCGGTCGAAACGCGCGTGCATCTCGTCGATCGAGGAGAAAGCCTTGCGCACCTCCTCGATTACGGTCAAGGAGTCGGAGATGGTCATGTGCTGAGGCAGATAACCTATGGTCACGCCTTGTGGAACCGCCACCGAACCCGATGTGGGGTGCTGAAGTCCGGCTATTATCTTGAGCATCGTTGACTTTCCGGCGCCGTTCTTGCCCACGAGGGCTATCTTGTCCTTCTTGTTGATGACATAGCTGATGTTGTCAAAGAGGCTCTTGGCGCTGAATTCAACTGACAGGTTGTTTATCGAGATCATTTATAGACTTGTTTGGCTTGCAAAGTTACGACAGTTGGCATAATAGAGCCAACGTGTTAACATATTTTTGCTTAACGTGACTGATTGGTTTTGTTGTTGAGGTCGGCCTCGCTTATATAGCCGTTCATCATGGCATATACGCTGAGTCCGGGCACACTCTTTATGCCGAGCTTGGCGGTGATGTTCTTGCGATGCGACAGCACGGTGTTGAAGCTGATGTTCAGCCGGTCGGCGATCTCCTTGTTTATCAGTCCGAGCGCTACAAGCCGCAACACCTCCACTTCGCGCTGCGACAGCGTGGCTGCCTGGCCCGACTGTGAATTGTCGTGACTTTTAAGCAGTTGGCGCAGACGGTCGACAATCTGCGATTCATCGGCTGCCGGGTCGAGCATTCCCTCGGCCGTACCGGTGACGATGCAGCGCGAGCGGCGTGCTATGAAGAAGTCGAGATTGGCGCAGTAGCGGGCCGGAGTGACGATGTAGAGCACCGACGAAGTGTCGCCGGCTTCAGGTGTCGAGTTGTCGGCGATTATGTTGGCGTTGATGTCGAAGTATTCGCTGAGAATGTACTTCAGCCCCAATGCGCATAAAGTGCTGTCGAGTACTATGTTGACCGTCATGACCGGCTATTTGTCTAATTGAGAAAGAAGTGAGCGGCTTATGGGCAGCAGGATGCGGTTGCGTATCCTGTTGTTCTGTCGGATGTCCTTCTCAAGCGTGATGATGGCAACGATCACGCCATAGCAAAGGTTGAGGTCGTATTGGCCCGATAGGTGCATGATAAACATGTTTTTGAGGTCGCTCAGTTTATCCTCTATCGTGGTGCTTTCGTCGTCAAGACACAAGGGCGTCGAGGGGGCTTGTCCGTTTTCCATTGCGATGATTGCCGGAAACCATTGTGCGGTGTCGTTGTCGATGCGTTTTACTATGTCGTTTTTCAGCCCCTCGAAAAATCGCAGCATCAGTTCGAGATTATTGTTGTTGCCGTCGCTCGACGAGAGCAGCAGCTTGAAATGTCGCTGTATGTTGGGGAGCTGAAACTTGGTGTAGTAGTTGTTGGTCTTTATCAGATAGCTGATTATCTCATGGGCGCTGAACGACATGAGCGTTTCCTCGGGGAAGTAGCTCTCGTTGATGAAGGTGTTGAGGATGGTGAGGAAAAACTCGGTGTCGAGCCCGTGATTGCGGCACACGGCCTCGATCGAGCTGTCGCCCGTGCCGAGATATATTCCGAATCGGTTGATTACGGGAATCACCGAAGGCTCATTGTTGATTACATCGCAGAGTTTAGTGTTGGAATATATCAGTGCCATTTTGTTCAGCCGTTGTGCTTGTTGCGTGATTTGATGTTTATGATGCGTGAGTCGGTGATCACGATATCCATCGTGATGTCATGGGGCTCGCTGTCGATTTCATCGACGAGCTGGAAGTCGTAGCCTATGCCTATCTTGGTGGCTTTGGTGCGGCTCAGCAGGCGGTCGTAATAGCCTTTGCCGCGACCCACGCGGTTGCCCCGGTTGTCGTAGGCGATTCCGGGCACGATTATCAGCTCGATGTTGTCGATGTTTTCGATGTCGTCGCCTGTGGGCTCTTCGATGTGGAATGCGCCGTATTGGAGTCGGGTGCGGTCGTAGGGCAGCACATCGAGGTTGACTCCGTTGACACGCGGCAGGAAGAAGTGCTTGCGGGTGTGCCACTTGTCGATGAAGTCGATTGTCGACAGCTCATCGGGCAGGGAGTGGTACATCAATATCTTGTCGGCCATCATGAACGCTACCGACTTTTCAAGCATCGAGAATGCAGCCTCGGCAGCCTGTCGACGCTCTTGCTCCGACAGAAGTGCCTTGTGAGCCTTTATGCGGCTGCGTATTTCTTCCTTTTTCATCGTAATCAGCTTTTGGGTGTTGTGTCAGTTGACTTTGCCTTGAGCTGTTATCGGAACCGCCGCGTCGCCTTGTTCGAGATGCGTTACCGCCTGGATGAATGCCGGGTCGATTGTGTTGGCAACCTCGTAGTAGGCTTGTCGACCGATAATGTCGCTTGCAATCAAAGCCTTCAGGTAATTAACAATCAATCCTTGGGAAATGTTGATGTAGTACCATCGAGCCGGGATGCCGTTCTGTGCGGCATAGCTTACAAAGAGCTGCAGCAGCTCGTCGTCGGGCGGGAGCAGGGCGAGTATTTCGTTTACGTTTTTGGCCGCGCTCAGTCGTTCGCGGTAGCGGTCGCTGTACTCGAAGGCAAATCGTTGCAGCAGTCCGGCGTTGAGCACGTTGATGTAGTAGCTTGATATGCCGGCCGTGTCGTTGGGCACGAAGAAGTCGGGCATTATGCCTCCGCCTCCGTAGACGGTGCGGCCGCCTGCGGTGGTGTACTGTAGATCCTTGTTAAACTTGATGCTGTCGGAGTTGTAGAATTCGCCGTGGTCGTAGCGGTCGAGAATCTCCTGCTCATAGGTGCCTCGCTTGCCGAGCTGGTAGTCCTTCTGGATGCAGCGTCCCGAGGGTGTGTGGTAGCGTGACACGGTGAGTCGTATAGCGCTGCTGTCGGGCAGCGTTGTCTGTCGTTGTACGAGTCCCTTTCCGAATGAGCGTCGGCCCACGATGAGTGCGCGGTCGTTGTCCTGCATGGCTCCGGCGAAGATTTCGCTCGCGCTTGCCGAGTACTCGTCGATGAGCACTACGAGTTCGGAGTCGATAAACGATCCTGTGCCGTCGCTGAACACGCGGCTTTCATCGTCGTCGTTGCGTCCGCGGGTGTAGACGATGGGGCTGTTGGCCGGGAGGAATTCATTGGCCATCATTATCGCCATCTCCATGAATCCGCCGCCGTTGCCTCGCAGGTCGAGGATGAAGTTGCGTGCTCCGGCCGCCTTGAGCTTCACGAGCGAGGTGAAGAACTCGCTGTAGGTGGTGCGTCCGAATTTGTTGACCTTGACATATCCGGTGGTGGGATTTATGAGATAGGCGGCGTCGACCGTATTCACGGGAATGTCGCCGCGCGTAACCTCAAATGTAAGGAGATTTTTGCTGTTGTTGCGCTTTATGCCGAGATTAACGGTGGTGCCTTTCTCGCCTCGAAGCATCTTCACGATGTCGGTGTTGACGATTCCCTGACCGGCTACAAGCGAGTCATTGATTGTGATGACGCGGTCGCCGGGCATGATTCCCACCTTCTCGGAGGGGCCGCCGGGTATTACCTCGTTAATGGTGACGGTGTCGGTGAGCATGGTGAATGACACGCCTATGCCGCTGAACGAGCCGTCGAGGTCCTCATTGACTGCCTGAAGTTCCGACGCGGGAATATAGGTAGAGTGGGGGTCGAGGTTGGCCATGAGCTTGGGTATGGTCAATTCGATTATGGAGTCTATGTCGACCTCGTCGACATAGTCGCTTTCAATGAGTCCGAGTATGTTGTCGAGCTTCCGCTGTCCCGATGTGTGCGAAACCTTGGTGCTGAAGTGCAGTCCCAGCCATATACCCCCGATGAGCGACAGGGCTATGACTATCGGAATCCATGCGATTGTGTTTTTGCTATTCTTCATATATCAATGTGGGTGTGTCGTCAATCTATTTCAGCTATGTGGATACATTCGACTCCGGCGCGGCGCAGTATCTCGAGTCCGTCCTGTATGCGGTAGAGGTCGTTGTAGACCACGCGCTTGATGCCGGCCTGGATTATGAGCTTGGAACATTCAAGACACGGCGAGGCTGTGATGTAGAGGGTGGAGCCTTCGCTGCTGTTGCCTATGCGGGCCACCTTGGTGATGGCGTTGGCTTCGGCGTGGAGCACGTAGGGTTTTGTGACTCCGTTTTCGTCCTCGCACACGTTTTCAAATCCGGCCGGAGTGCCGTTGTACCCGTCCGAGATTATCATTTGGTCCTTTACTAAAAGGGCTCCTACCTTGCGACGCTGACAATAGGAATTTTCCGACCAGATTCTTGCCATGCGTAGATAGCGCTTGTCGAGCAAGCTTTGTTTCTCCTGTGAATTCATTTGGAACTGAAACTTATACGACACAAAGATACTAAATATATTTAGGTTATGAACACTCTATCTTTCTCATTATTATATGTCGCATTATTTATTGCAACATCTATGTTGTCGGGAAGTTCACCGATGTAACGAAATTTTAAGATGTTGCAAACGTGTTACAATTATGTGCTTATCAGGCATTTGGCATGAATTTAGGGGTGTGTGACAGGATGTGTAATGCAATGTAACAAGAGTGAAACATGGCATATAAAATCATAAAATATTAATAATCAATGATATGAATGTGCTAAAATGTTAAATCTATCATTTTAACTAAAAAATATTTCACAAAATTCTTGCATATTAAAAATATTGCGTATATTTGCATCGTAATCGATTTGTAACACGTTTGTGTAGCAAATGTATCAAACAACATCAACATCAAAAATTATCAATTATGGGTTCTACTAATTTTCAAGCTAAGCTTCTCGGATTGCAAAGCAATCTACTGAATTTTGCGTATATCCTCACTTCCAACCGTGACGATGCTTACGATCTTCTTCAGGACACTACTTTGAAGGCTCTCGACAACGAGGACAAGTATGTGGACAATGTAAACTTCAAGGGATGGGTGTTCACCATCATGCGTAACATCTTCATCAACAACTACCGCAAGGTCGTTCGCTCGGCTACAATCATGGATCAGACCGAGGATCTCTATCACCTCAACCTTCCGCAGGATTCGGGTTTTGAAACTCCCGAAGGTTCGGTTGCCGCAAAGGAGATCACTGCAGCCATCAACTCATTCAGCGATGACTACCGCATTCCCTTCTCAATGCACGTTGCCGGCTACAAGTACAATGAAATCGCCGAAAAGATGAATCTTCCCCTCGGAACGGTTAAGAGCCGCATCTTCTTCGCCCGTCAGCGCTTGCAGCAGACATTGAAGGACTATCGCTAAAAACAGCATTGGAGCCTGTCGCCCCACTAAGGACGGCCCATAATTAAAATTGATACCACAGGCGGATTGTCGGTCGACATTCCGCCTTTTATTTTGCAATATGCCGCCGGTATGCGACAAGAGGCAGCTCGGAATGAGCTGCCTCTTGCTGTGTGTGGATGGATTGTTACAGGCTGTCGCCGAAGTCCATTCGGAATTTTTCGGCGAGGTCCTCCTGCCAGTGGCCTATCTCTTTCATGCGGCCGAAGAAGAATCGCAGCACCTTGGGCTCTTCGGTCCATTGCAGACCGCCTATGAGGTCGCGGTTGTCCCAAACCCATTTTACGCGGTCGGCACAGTATTTCACCTGGCTGAGCGTGAACACTCGGCGCGGCATGGCGAGGCGCAGCAGCTCAAGCTCGGCATAACGCTCCGAGCCGTCGGGCTCGCGCTGCTCCGACACTGTTCCGCGCTCCATGCCTCGGATACCGCCGGCTATGTACAGCGCGGCTGCAACGGCTGCCGCAGGATATTGGTTGTGGGGCAACTCGGGCAGTATCTCCGAGCAGTTGAGGTGGGCTCCAAGTCCGCCGGCGGGCTTGATTACGGGCACTCCGTAGTCGTCGAGCTCTTTTACGAGGTACTGGATGAACTCGGGACCCTGGCTTATGTAGTCCATGTCGAGCGATTCGTAAAGGCCAACGGCCACGGCCTCGATCGACCTTACATCCATACCGCCGTAGGTGAGGAAGCCTTCGTAGAGGGGAATGAACTCCATGAGGCTTTTCATGAGGCTCTCATTGTGGCTGGTGATGGCACCGCCTCGGCCGAATCCAAGTTTTCGGCTTGAGAAGTAGATTATGTCCATCTTGTCGGCGAGCAGATGGTATATCTGCTTTGTTGTCATGTACTTGCACTGGGCTTCGCGGGTCTTCATGAAGTACACGTTGTCCTGAAGCAGCGAGGCGTCGAGCACGCTCATTACGCCGTATTTGTGACACACATCGGCCACGGCAAGCATGTTCTCGAGCGATACGGGCTGTCCGCCTATGAGGTTTGTGCCGGCCTCTACGCGCACGAATGCCACATTCTCAGGGCCGTACTGCTCGATGGTTTCCTTGAGCACATCGAGATTGAAGTTGCCCTTGAACGGGTCGTCGCTCTGGGGCTGCAGACCTTTGCTGTCGACCACTTCGACTACTTCGCCTCCGCAGCGCGTTATGTGGGCCTTGGTTGTGGTGAAGTGGAAGTTCATGATTGCCACCGAGCCGGGCTTCACGAATGCTTCGGCCAGAATGTTCTCGCATGCTCGTCCCTGATGGGCGGGCAACAGATATTCGGTTCCGAACACCTCCTTGACCGCGCGGCGCAGGCGGTTGAATGTTTCGCTTCCCGCGTAGGAGTCGTCGGCCGTGAACATTGCTGCCGTCTGCTCGTCCGACATCGCGTTTACACCGCTGTCGGTGAGCATGTCCATGTATATGTCCTTGTTTTGAAGAAGGAATGTATTGTTTCCGGCCCCTTGGATTGCCTGAAGTCGCTTCTCTACCGGCAAGAGGTTGAGTTTCTGTACCACTCTCACCTTGTGCATTTCCAGGGGTACTTGATTTTCCGATTTGTAGAATTTTACTGCCATGTAATTAATGTTGGTTTATTGTCGGTTATTATTTGTGATTTTTATGGTTTGATGCAAATTTAAGTACAATAATTATTATTTGCAAGCAAAACGGGGCTAATAGTAGTCGTTGTGATACGATGTGCGTGATATGCGTGTCATTCAGAGAGTCTTAAAAAGAAGTCAGGACACCGTCCCGATGGCGGGATGATGTCCTGACTCTATAAGATGTCGCAATTATTTATGCGTTCTTCACCTTGTCAACTACAGCCTTGAAAGCTGCGGGGTTGTTGAGGGCGAGGTCGGCAAGCACTTTGCGGTTGATCTCGATACCTGCTTTGTGGATAAGTCCCATCAACTTAGAGTAGGAGAGGTTCTCCTGACGGGCGGCAGCGTTGATACGCTGAATCCAGAGAGCGCGGAAGTTGCGCTTCTTGTCCTTGCGGTCGCGGTAAGCGTAGGTAAGACCCTTTTCCCAAGTGTTCTTGGCTACGGTCCAAACGTTCTTGCGGCAACCGAAGTATCCGCGGGTGAGTTTTAAGATTTTCTTTCGGCGTGCTCTTGAAGCAACATGATTTACTGATCTTGGCATCTTGTAAAATGTTTTTTGAATGTCAGCGGCTTAATTGCTCTTTGGTTTTTAGCTGTGCATTCGGTTAATAATAACGATTATAGAAATCACGAATTAAAAACGGTGAAACTCATCGGAGTCCTCTGCCTACTACATTGCGAGCAGCTCCTTGACATTGTGGATGTCAGCCTTAGCTACTGTAGAGAAGTGGGTGAGGTTTCTTTTTTGTTTCTTAGTCTTCTTGGTCAGGATGTGACTTTTGAAGGCATGTTTTCTTTTGATTTTTCCTGTTCCGGTAAGGGCGAACCTCTTTTTGGCACCGGAATTAGTCTTTACCTTAGGCATTTCTTTAATTTTTAATTAATTCGAGTTTATATAATATTTCTGAATCGGCTTTGATTGGTTGCGATTACTTTTTCTTGGGCGAAATCATGATAGTCATTCTCTTGCCTTCAAGCACCGGCATTTGCTCAAGCTTACCCAAGTCCTCAAGGGCGGTTGCAAACTTAAGCAGCAACACTTCGCCTTGTTCCTTGAAAAGGATTGAGCGTCCGCGGAAAAATACGTAGGCCTTTACTTTGGCTCCCTCCTTGAGGAATTCCATAGCGTGCTTGAGCTTGAAGTTGTAGTCGTGGTCGTCGGTCTGGGGTCCGAATCGGATTTCCTTCACAACCACCTTGGTTGACTTGGCTTTTTGCTCTTTAAGGCGTTTCTTCTGCTGGTAGAGGAATTTCTGATAGTCCAGAATCTTGCACACGGGGGGATTGGCGCTTGCCGAAATCTCGATTAGGTCAAGACCTTCTTCCTCGGCCAGACGGAGAGCCTCCTGAATGGAGTATATTCCCGGTTCCACATTGTCGCCGACGAGGCGTACCTCACGGGCTCTGATGCGTTCATTGATTGCATAAGGGTCTTTCTCTTTTTGAGGCATTCCTTTACGCTGCGGGGTGCCGCGATGCGGCTGATTTCCAGGTTTGTTATCCATTCAGTAGTTTTATTGATTTACCATATTGTTGACTTCGTCGGTCAAATATTCTGCAAAGGTAGCAATTTTCATCGTACCTTTATCGCCTTCGCCTTGTTTTCTTACGGAAATTTCACCATTTTGTGCTTCTTTTTCACCAACAATGAGCAGATAAGGTATTCTTTTAAGCTCGTTGTCGCGGATTTTCTTTCCGATTTTCTCGTTGCGGTCGTCGACAATTGCCCTTACATCGGCGGCGTTAAGCTCCTTTGCAACCTGATAGGCGTAGTCGTTGAACTTCTCGCTGATGGGGAGCACCACAGCCTGGTCGGGGGCGAGCCACAAGGGGAATCGTCCGGCGGTGTGCTCGAGGAGCACGGCCACGAAGCGTTCCATCGAACCGAAGGGTGCGCGGTGAATCATCACGGGGCGATGCTTCTGGTTGTCGGCTCCGGTGTATTCGAGCTGGAAGCGTTCGGGAAGGTTGTAGTCGACCTGAATTGTTCCAAGCTGCCAACGGCGGCCTATTGCGTCCTTGACCATGAAGTCGAGCTTCGGGCCGTAGAAGGCTGCCTCGCCAAGTTCGGTGCGGGCTTTCAGCCCTTTTTCGGCGCAAGCTTCGATGATGGCCTGCTCGGCAAGGTGCCAGTTCTCGTCGGAACCGATGTATTTCTCCTTGTTCTTGGGGTCGCGAAGTGAAATCTGAGCCTCGTAGTTGTCAAATTTGAGAGCCTTGAAGATGTAGAATATGATATCCATAACCTTAAGGAACTCATCCTTGATCTGCTCGGGGGCGCAGAATATGTGTGCGTCGTCCTGAGTAAATCCGCGCACACGGGTGAGTCCGTGAAGCTCACCGCTCTGCTCGTAACGGTAGACCGTTCCGAATTCGGCGAGTCGCAAGGGGAGCTCGCGATAGGAGCGGGGGAACGCCTTGAATATCTCGCAGTGGTGAGGGCAGTTCATCGGTTTGAGCAGGTACTCTTCGCCCTCCTCGGGAGTGTGGATGGGCTGGAATGAGTCCTTGCCGTATTTTGCATAATGACCTGAGGTCACGTAGAGCATCTTGTTGCCTATGTGGGGTGTGATTACCTGCAGGTAGCCGTACTGCTTCTGAATCTTGCGCAGGAACTGCTCAAGACGGTCGCGGAGAGCGGCACCCTTGGGAAGCCAGAGGGGAAGTCCGGCACCAACGTTTGACGAGAAGGCAAATAGCTCCATCTCCTTGCCGAGCTTGCGGTGGTCGCGCTTCTTGGCCTCTTCCATGAGCACGAGATACTCGTCGAGCATCTTCTTCTTGGGGAATGTTATGCCATAGACGCGCACGAGCTGGTTGCGCTTTTCGTCGCCGCGCCAGTAAGCGCCGGCAAGCGAAGTTATCTTCACAGCCTTGATGGGGGCGGTGTTGGGAAGGTGGGGACCGCGGCACAGGTCGGTGAACGCACCCTGGGTGTAGGTGGTTATGTGGCCGTCCTCAAGTTCGCTGATAAGCTCGCACTTGTACTCCTCGTTGCGGTCGCCAAACATTTTCATCGCATCGGCTTTGGCTATGTCGGCTCTGACAATAGGCTCTTTCTTTTGAGCGAGCTCAATCATCTTGGCTTCGATTTTGGGGAAGTCGGCGGCTGTTATGGTGTGACCGTTGGGGTCGATGTCGTAGTAGAATCCGTTTTCAATGGCAGGTCCTATACCGAACTTCACGCCCGGGTAAAGCTCTTGGAGAGCTTCGGCGAGAAGGTGGGCCGAACTGTGCCAGAAAGCGTGCTTGCCTTCCGGGTCATCCCACTTGAAGAGTTTTATTTCGGCGTCATCGTTGATGGGACGGCTTATGTCCCACTCTTCACCGTTGACTGTGGCCGCAAGAATGTCTTGGGCCAAGCGCGGGCTTATGCTTTCGGCAATCTGCAGCGGAGTCGTGCCGGCTTCATACTGCCTTGAGCTCTTGTCAGGAAATGTAATTGTTATCATTGTAAATGTTTATAGTGTTTTGCCGGTATTTTTGCCGTATGGGCACACCTATGCAAAAAATCGACTGCAAATTTACGTAATAATTTCAATACTATCCAAACTTTCACATAATTATATTGGAAGTAATTGTCACATTTGGGGTAATGGCATCCATTATTACTGAAGCAACCTTGAAAGTGAACAGTGGCGAGAGCGGAATTGTTTAAATAACATAATTTAACGCGACTATTTATTTATGCCATCAAAAGTTTCATCCCGATATTGGACCGTCGACCGCATCATGCGGCTTGTAATCGGTCTTGCCATAGCTGCGGCGCTCATATATCTGGTGCGTTATCTCAGCAATGTGCTCGGTAGTTTGACAGTTGCATTTTCATGAATCTTTTTTGCTGGCACGCTTGCACGTGTCAAATTTTATTACTATCTTTGTAGCACCGTGTAGCAATCAACGGCAGGGCGGCATAATATGAAGCTGAAAATAACCAAGACAAAAAAGACTTCCATCCTTTATGTACAGAAGGCATACAGGGACAAGAACGGCAAAAGTACCTCAAGAATCCATGAGCGCCTTGGAACGCTTGAGGAAGTTCGTCAGAGATGCGGAGACAGAGATCCTGTTGAATGGGCCAGGGAATATATCGCCAGGCTTACGGCACAGGAGAAGGAGGGCCGGCAGGTGATAATATCACGTCTGTCGCCCACAAAGCTTATTGAAAAAGGCGAGGCTCAGAGTTGCGAGAGCGGATATCTGTTTCTTAAACGGCTGTACCATAAGGTCGGGATGGACAGGATATGCGAGGCAATCTCACGTAAACATAAGTTCGACTTCGATTTCAACAAAGTTCTGGAGCTGATGGTCTACGAACGGCTTTTGAGACCGGCTTCAAAACTAGGTAATTATCGCAGGAGCGGAAGCTATATCGAGCCTTTTGATATAGAAAAACAGCATATCTACAGGAGTCTGGATATCCTGGACAGACACGGTGAATACATCCAGAAGAGACTTTTCCTTAATTCGTCAAAGGTTGTCGAACGGGATACGACCGTCATGTACTATGACTGCACCAACTATTTTTTCGAGAGAGAATCTGCCGATCCGGACTATGTGACAGACAAAAAAGGGAACGTTCATGAACGTATACGCAAGTACGGAGTCTCCAAGGAACATCGACCGAACCCCATCGTACAGATGGGTATGTTCATCGACAACTCCGGCATGCCGGTTGCGATGTGCATCAATCCCGGCAATGCCAACGAACAGACTACCTTGATTCCAACTGAAAAGATTATAGTTGAGAAGATGGGGGTCAGCAAGATTGTAGTCTGTACAGACGGAGGTCTCTCTTCTGAAGGCAACCGGTCATATAACTCCACAGCAGAAAGATCATTCATAACGGTGCAGTCAATAAAGAAACTGGAGGATAATCTCAGGGACTGGTGTCTGGAACCGACAGGATGGAAACTTGTAAAGTCCGACACGGTACAAAAAGACAAGCGGTACCGGGATGCAGACGAGGATGAACTGGAGTTTGACCTGACTGATGCCGATACTGCCCGTTATTACGGAGACCGCACTTTTTATCGCGAGCGTTGGATTGTCAATGAAAAGACAAAGTTCTCTCAAAGATTGATTGTGACATTTTCATACAAATACCGCGACTACCTCCGATTCCTGCGTCAACGCGAGATTGACAAGGCTGACAGCAATGCACGTGGAAACAGGACATTGACCAAATCTTATAAGAGCCCTGACAGGTTCCTTTCCGAGACCTACGCCACAGAAGACGGCGAGGTTGCGGTATTCAGAACCGTCTCCCTGAATCTTGACGCCATATCAGAAGAAGAAAAATATGACGGCTTCTATGCGATATGTACGGATCTGTCTGACAATGTGACGAAAATCATCGAACTGAACCATAACCGCTGGGAGTCGGAGGATGCCTTCAGGGTCATCAAGACTGACTTCAAGGGTCGACCCGTCTTCGTCTGGACGGCGGAACACATAAGGGCCCACTTCATTGTCTGCTTTATCACACTACTGCTCTTCAGAATAATGGAAAAGGAACTGAACTATAAATACACATCCTCCGCTATAATTGAGAAACTACGGTCAATGACTATGAACATAGTCAAGGGAGAAGGCTACAAGCCTAACTTCACACGGGATGATCTTACCGATGACCTACATGCCAAAGCCGGCTTCAGACTCGACACCGAGATTGTTACTCGTCAGAAAATCAAACAGATTATTGCTAATATTAAAAAAGGTTAAATATAGATAACCCCATTCCAGTGCTACATATATAGACCCTTTTGCACATGGCTTCACGCCAATGTACAAAAGGGTTTGCTCGTTTTTGGACTGTAAAAGATGGGATAATTTCAATACTATCCAAACTTTCACATAATTATATTGGAAGTAATTGTCACATTTGGGGTAATGGCATCCATTATTACTGAAGCAACCTTGAAAGTGAACAGTGGCGAGAGCGGAATTGTTTAAATAACATAATTTAACGCGACTATTTATTTATGCCATCAAAAGTTTCATCCCGATATTGGACCGTCGACCGCATCATGCGGCTTGTAATCGGTCTTGCCATAGCTGCGGCGCTCATATATCTGGTGCGTTATCTCAGCAATGTGCTGCTGCCATTTTTTGTTGCGTGCTTCATCGCCTATATACTTCAACCCATAGTCGACATGAACCGCCGGCTCACCCGCACCAAGGGGCGTGTAATCCCGTCGATACTCACGCTCGTCGATGTGACGGTGGTCATAGCCTTGGTGGTCTACATATTCCTGCCGTCGGTGATTAAGGAGCTGAACACGCTGGGCGACATACTGAAGAGCGTGTCGTCGGGCGAGGTGAAGCTTCCCAAGTTCGGTAGTTTGACAGTTGCATTTTCATGAATCTTTTTTGCTGGCACGCTTGCACGTGTCAAATTTTATTACTATCTTTGTAGCACCGTGTAGCAATCAACGGCAGGGCGGCATAATATGAAGCTGAAAATAACCAAGACAAAAAAGACTTCCATCCTTTATGTACAGAAGGCATACAGGGACAAGAACGGCAAAAGTACCTCAAGAATCCATGAGCGCCTTGGAACGCTTGAGGAAGTTCGTCAGAGATGCGGAGACAGAGATCCTGTTGAATGGGCCAGGGGATATATCGCCAGGCTTACGGCACAGGAGAAGGAGGGCCGGCAGGTGATAATATCACGTCTGTCGCCCACAAAGCTTATTGAAAAAGGCGAGGCTCAGAGTTGCGAGAGCGGATATCTGTTTCTTAAACGGCTGTACCATAAGGTCGGGATGGACAGGATATGCGAGGCAATCTCACGTAAACATAAGTTCGACTTCGATTTCAACAAAGTTCTGGAGCTGATGGTCTACGAACGGCTTTTGAGACCGGCTTCAAAACTAGGTAATTATCGCAGGAGCGGAAGCTATATCGAGCCTTTTGATATAGAAAAACAGCATATCTACAGGAGTCTGGATATCCTGGACAGACACGGTGAATACATCCAGAAGAGACTTTTCCTTAATTCGTCAAAGGTTGTCGAACGGGATACGACCGTCATGTACTATGACTGCACCAACTATTTTTTCGAGAGAGAATCTGCCGATCCGGACTATGTGACAGACAAAAAAGGGAACGTTCATGAACGTATACGCAAGTACGGAGTCTCCAAGGAACATCGACCGAACCCCATCGTACAGATGGGTATGTTCATCGACAACTCCGGCATGCCGGTTGCGATGTGCATCAATCCCGGCAATGCCAACGAACAGACTACCTTGATTCCAACTGAAAAGATTATAGTTGAGAAGATGGGGGTCAGCAAGATTGTAGTCTGTACAGACGGAGGTCTCTCTTCTGAAGGCAACCGGTCATATAACTCCACAGCAGAAAGATCATTCATAACGGTGCAGTCAATAAAGAAACTGGAGGATAATCTCAGGGACTGGTGTCTGGAACCGACAGGATGGAAACTTGTAAAGTCCGACACGGTACAAAAAGACAAGCGGTACCGGGATGCAGACGAGGATGAACTGGAGTTTGACCTGACTGATGCCGATACTGCCCGTTATTACGGAGACCGCACTTTTTATCGCGAGCGTTGGATTGTCAATGAAAAGACAAAGTTCTCTCAAAGATTGATTGTGACATTTTCATACAAATACCGCGACTACCTCCGATTCCTGCGTCAACGCGAGATTGACAAGGCTGACAGCAATGCACGTGGAAACAGGACATTGACCAAATCTTATAAGAGCCCTGACAGGTTCCTTTCCGAGACCTACGCCACAGAAGACGGCGAGGTTGCGGTATTCAGAACCGTCTCCCTGAATCTTGACGCCATATCAGAAGAAGAAAAATATGACGGCTTCTATGCGATATGTACGGATCTGTCTGACAATGTGACGAAAATCATCGAACTGAACCATAACCGCTGGGAGTCGGAGGATGCCTTCAGGGTCATCAAGACTGACTTCAAGGGTCGACCCGTCTTCGTCTGGACGGCGGAACACATAAGGGCCCACTTCATTGTCTGCTTTATCACACTACTGCTCTTCAGAATAATGGAAAAGGAACTGAACTATAAATACACATCCTCCGCTATAATTGAGAAACTACGGTCAATGACTATGAACATAGTCAAGGGAGAAGGCTACAAGCCTAACTTCACACGGGATGATCTTACCGATGACCTACATGCCAAAGCCGGCTTCAGACTCGACACCGAGATTGTTACTCGTCAGAAAATCAAACAGATTATTGCTAATATTAAAAAAGGTTAAATATAGATAACCCCATTCCAGTGCTACATATATAGACCCTTTTGCACATGGCTTCACGCCAATGTACAAAAGGGTTTGCTCGTTTTTGGACTGTAAAAGATGGGATAATTTCAATACTATCCAAACTTTCACATAATTATATTGGAAGTAATTGTCACATTTGGGGTAATGGCATCCATTATTACTGAAGCAACCTTGAAAGTGAACAGTGGCGAGAGCGGAATTGTTTAAATAACATAATTTAACGCGACTATTTATTTATGCCATCAAAAGTTTCATCCCGATATTGGACCGTCGACCGCATCATGCGGCTTGTAATCGGTCTTGCCATAGCTGCGGCGCTCATATATCTGGTGCGTTATCTCAGCAATGTGCTGCTGCCATTTTTTGTTGCGTGCTTCATCGCCTATATACTTCAACCCATAGTCGACATGAACCGCCGGCTCACCCGCACCAAGGGGCGTGTAATCCCGTCGATACTCACGCTCGTCGATGTGACGGTGGTCATAGCCTTGGTGGTCTACATATTCCTGCCGTCGGTGATTAAGGAGCTGAACACGCTGGGCGACATACTGAAGAGCGTGTCGTCGGGCGAGGTGAAGCTTCCCAAGTTCTACGTAACGGTGGTGGACTTCATAAACAAGTACTTCAACCCCGACAATATCAGCGGAATGCTCGACGGCACTCACATCGAGGCGTTGCTTAGCAAGGGGTCGTCGCTGCTTGAGGAGTCGATAGGCGTAGTCATGGAGATTCTGTCGTGGTTGCTGACGCTGATCTACATCCTCTTCATTCTCATCGACTATCCTGAGATTTCGCGCGGGTTCAAGCTTATCATACCTCACAAGTATCGTCCGCGCACAATGGTTGTGGTGCGTGACGTTGAGAACAGCATGAACCACTATTTCCGCGGTCAGGGAGTTGTGGCTATGTGTGCCGCCGTGTTCTACTGCATCGGGTTTTCAATCGTGGGGCTCCCGCTTGCCATTCCTATGGGTATAATAGTGGGGATATTGTACATGATACCCTATTTTCAGTATGTGACGCTCATTCCGGTCGCCGCCATCTGCTTTGTATATTCGCTCGGCGGTTCGGTGGAGTTTCTGCCCGAGATGGGCAAGTGTCTGCTGGTCTATGTGGTGAGCCAGTGTATATGCGACTACGTGATAACTCCCCACATCATGGGAAAGGAGATGGGGCTGAATCCTGCCATAATACTGTTGTCGTTGTCGGTGTGGGGCAGTCTGCTGGGGATAATAGGCATGATTATAGCACTGCCGGTAACTGCCCTTATAATGACCTACTACGAGCGTTACATAAGTAATCCGGCACCCGAAACCGATGAATCGCAGCCTGCCGAGGCCGACAAGTCGGGGCCGACCGAAAGCAGATAACAATAAGAGCCGCCCTAAGAGCGGCTCTTATTGTTATTTATCTTATGCGTTGTAGAGATACCTCTTTATCGAGCGTTTGGGTGTCTTCTCAAATTCGTTGGCTATGAGCTGTATGCGGTCGACTTTTTCGTAGGGTGCCACGAGCTTGTTTAGCTCAACGAGTATGTTGTCCATCTCCTTTGGAAGCTCTTCCAAAGTCAGTCCGTACTGGTCCATCATTTCATAGTCGGGATACACGAGTGCCACAAGACGCTTGTTGCGCTCCACGACAAGACTCTCCGACACGAAGGGCATGTTGTTGAGCTTTGCCTCGATCTCTTCGGGATATATGTTCTGTCCGTTGGATGACAGAATCATGGTCTTATAGCGGCCTTTTATGAATATCGTGGCATCTTCGGAGCGTGTGCCCATATCGCCGGTGTGGAGCCATCCTTCCTCGTCGAGCACTGCGGCCGTCGCTTCGGGATTCTTGTAGTAGCCCTTCATCACGTTTACTCCTCTTACGCATATCTCGCCCGGAATGTTCTCGGGGTCGGGGCTTTCGATTTTGCTTAGCATGAGTCCGGGGAGAGTTCGTCCCGATGAGCCTACTATAAACTGTCGCCACGGGGTGTAGCTGATCAGAGGCCCGCATTCGGTCATGCCGTATCCCACAGTGAATGGAAATTTTATGCGGCTAAGGAATTCCTCGACCTCGGGGTTGAGCGGCGCGCCGCCCACGATTATTTCCTCAAACTCGCCACCGAAGGCTTCGACGAGCTTGCGGCGTATGATTGAGTAGAAGGCCTTGTCGATGCCGGGGATGGCGAGCACCCACCGCATGGCTTTCTTGGTAATCATGGGGAGAATCTGCTTGCGGTATATCTTTTCGAGAATCAGCGGGACGCAGATTACGAGATTGGGGCGCACTTGCGAGAGTGCCTTAAGCAGCAGGTTGGGAGAGGGTATCTTGCCGAAAACGGTTATGTGGGTTCCGGTGGCGAGCGGCACAAGCATGTCGAATGCACATCCGTAGGCATGGGCGAGCGGCAGGAATGAGAGGCATCGCGAGCCCTGGAAATGGAGCCGGGAGTGGATGCCGAATGTCACGTTGCCCCACAGGTTGCGATAGGTGAGCATGACACCCTTGGAAAATCCGGTGGTTCCCGAAGTGTAGTTGAGCACGGCTATATCGTCGTCGTTCATGATGGGGTAGTTCACATCGTCGGAGGAGAATCCTTTTTTATAGCGCTTCTTGAATTTGCGGGTCAGGTTTTTCAGCTCACGCTCGATTTTGCGCTCGTTGAGCGGATGCTCGGCGAGTATCTTCCCGTCGGTGAGCGATATCACACCCTTTACCTTGGGCATCTTCTCAAACTCGAATGACTCCCAGATGTTGTTGTCGACAAACAGCAGAATAGACTCGGAGTGATTTATGATGTGCTGTGCGTCGACGGGATTGAAGTCCTGAAGCACGGGCACTATGGTTGCGCCGTAGGTGATGGTGGCCATGAACACGGTTATCCACCCGGGAGAGTTCTTGCCGATAAGGGCTATCTTGTCGCCCTTTTTCACGCCTGTCATCTCATACATCAGATGCATGCGTGCGATTCCCTTGGCCATCTGGGCATAGGTGTCGGTCTTATCGGTGCTGTAGTCGGTCAAAGCAGGCAATGTCCAGTTGTCACGGAAACTGCGTGCATAAATCTCGGTTAGGGTTTCAGAAGTGCTCATTAATCCGGTTTTTAATCTGTCTTTTTCGCAAAAATAGTACAAAATATGCTTATAATAGTACAAATACGGCATAAAAATAGTTTGATTAAAAGCGATAACAGGATAAAAATTGCTAAGTTTGCACCATGATTGACAATTCGACATTTGGCAATAGCACCGCTTTGTTTCACACTTTCGGATGTAAGCTCAATTTTTCCGAGACATCCAGTGTCGCCCGAATGTTTTCAGAGAAGGGCATACGCAGGGTGCAGTCGGGCGAAACTCCCGACATAGTTGTGGTTAATACATGCAGTGTAACCGATGTGGCCGACAAGAAGTGCCGACAGGCCATCAATCGTTTCGCGCGGCTCTATCCCGAGGCTGTAATCGTGGTTACGGGATGCTATGCCCAGCTCAAAAGCGATGAAATTGCGGCCATTCACGGCGTAGACATCGTTGCCGGAACCGACCGCAAGCTTGAGCTTCTCGATTATCTTGACCGCTGGCTTGAAAACCGCCGTACCGAATCCTACATAACTCCGCTTACCGATATACGCAAGTTTGATCCCTCGTGTTCGCGCGGCGACCGCACGCGTTACTTCCTGAAGGTGCAGGACGGATGCGACTATTGGTGCAGCTACTGCACAATACCCAAGGCCCGCGGCCGCAGCCGCTCGGGCACTATCGAATCCATCGTCGACCAGGCCCGGCAGGTGGCCGAGGAAGGCGGACGGGAGATTGTGCTGACGGGTGTAAACATAGGCGACTTCGGCAAGGGACGTGACGACACGTTCTTCGATCTTATAAAGGCGCTTGACAATGTTGACGGCATAGAGCGTTACCGCATCTCGTCGATAGAGCCCAACCTGCTTACCGACGAGATGATTGAGTGGGTGGCCTCGTCACGGAGGTTCATGCCGCACTTCCACATACCGCTTCAGGCGGGCTCCGACGAGGTGCTGCGGCTTATGCGCCGTCACTACGACACGGCGCTGTTTCGCCATCGCGTCGAGCGAATACGCGAGGTGATGCCTCACGCTTTCATTGGTGTCGACCTGATTGTGGGGGCGCGTGGCGAAACCGACGAACTCTTTGAGCGTTCGCGCGACTATGTGGAGTCGCTCGACATTTCGCGTCTGCATGTGTTTCCCTATTCGGAGCGTCCCGGTACACGTGCGCTCGACATCGACTACGTGGTACCGCAGGAGGTGAAGCATCGCCGCACCAATGTGATGCTGCGCATCTCGGAGCATAAGCTTGCCGACTTCGCTTCGCGTTTCAGCGGAACGGTGCGCCCGGTGCTGCTTGAGCATCAGCGTCCGCGCCGTCCCATGACGGGGTTCACCGACAACTATCTGAAGGTGGAGGTGAAGCCGGTTGCCGAATATGCCAACAAGGTGGTGCCGGTGATGCTCGGTGAGGTAATCGACAATGGTGACATGATGAAAGGACGCATTGAATTATGAAATATTGGCAATATAAACCGTTGGGATGGCTGTTTGGCGGCATATCACGCCTGCCGTTCGGGATGCTCTATGTGTTGAGCGACATTCTGTTTGTGTTGCTCTATCATGTGGTGGGTTATCGCCGCAAGGTGGCGTTGAAAAACATTGCCGACTCGTTTCCCGATAAGAGCCCTGAGGAGCACAAGGCTATATGCCGGCAGTTTTTCCGGAATTTCGCCGACTACTTCTTTGAAACTATAAAGATGAACCACATAACTGACGACGAGATGCGCCGACACACTGTAATCGAGGGTGTCGAGCAGATTGACCGTTACGTGGAGCAGGGGCGTTCGGTGGCAGTGTATTTCTCGCATTGCGGCAACTGGGAGTGGGGTACCTCGATAACCCTGTGGGCACGTAACAACCCCACCAACGGAGTGGTGTACGCCCAGGTCTACCGACCGTTGACCAACAAGTGGTTTGACGCTTATTTTCTGAAGCTTCGCAGCCGTTTCGGCTCGGTGTCGTTTGACAAGCGCATGGTGTTTCGCGACCTGCTGCTGTTGAAGCGTGACGGCGTGTTGAGCGTCACGGGATTCATGAGCGACCAGAAACCGAGTGCCGGCGATGTCACGCACGTGGTCAAGTTCCTGAATCATCCTACTGCCATGATAACGGGCACCGAAACGATTGTGCGCCGCCTCAATCTTGTGGCCTTCTACTGGGATGTCGAAAAGCCGAGCCGAGGACACTACAAGCTCACGCTGCGGCTTATAACCGACAATCCCGACTCGATGCCGCAGTTTGCCATTACCGATGTCTACGCCCGGTTGCTTCAGCAGACGATAGAGCGCAATCCGTCGATATGGCTGTGGACCCACAAGCGATGGAAATATCCCGTGCAGTATCCTTCAACCGATGAACATTGTGACTAATGGAAAAGCCCGTAGCTGTAATAATACTTAACTGGAACGGCGAGAAGATGCTCGCCAAGTATCTTCCGCAGGTGATTTCGGCCACCGATGACACAATTGCCGATGTGATCGTGGCCGACAACGGCAGTGACGACGGTTCGCTCGAGCTGCTTGAGCGGTCGTTTCCCGACGTCATTGTGGTGAAGCTTGACCGTAACTATGGGTTTGCC
The DNA here is from genome assembly GCF_004803695.1 of Muribaculum gordoncarteri. NCBI lineage: Bacteria > Pseudomonadati > Bacteroidota > Bacteroidia > Bacteroidales > Muribaculaceae > Muribaculum > Muribaculum gordoncarteri. The sequence goes on along the minus strand of NZ_CP039393.1, from coordinate 2,161,425 downwards.
GAGGGTTACAACCGGGCCATAGCGGCCACCGATTATCGCTATACGGTGCTGCTCAACAGCGATGTCGCGCCTGCCACGGGTTGGCTCAATCCGCTCTATGACTACATGGAGGCGCACCCCGATGTGGGTGCCTGTCAGCCCAAGATTCGTTCTTATGCCGATCACAAGTCATTTGAATATGCCGGAGCATGCGGCGGATTCCTTGACCGTAACGGCTATCCCTATTGCCGCGGTCGCATATTCGACACCGTTGAGCGCGATTCGGGCCAGTATGACATGGTGATTCCCGTGTTTTGGGCCTCGGGTGCGGCGTTGATGGTGCGCAGTGAGCTGTATGTCAAGGTGGGCGGTCTTGACAAGGACTTCTTCGCCCACATGGAGGAGATTGACCTGTGCTGGCGCATAAAGCTTGCTGGATATGCCGTGGTGGTGATTCCGCAAAGCGTCGTGTTTCATCTCGGCGGCGGTACGTTGCCGCCCTCCAATCCGCGCAAGACCTATCTTAATTTCCGCAACAACCTGTTGCTCCTGCACAAGAATCTGCCCGACTCGTCGCGAAAGAAGCGTCTGCTGGTGCGTCGGCTGTATGATGCGCTTGCGTGGGTGAAGTTTGTCGTGTCGCTTGACTTTGCCGATGCTTCGGCCGTGTTGCGCGCTCATCGCGACTTCCGGAAGATGCGCGCCAACTACACGAGCCACCCCGATGTCGACCTGCTGCCCAAGTCGCCTGACATAGTTGTCGACTACTACCTTCGCCGACGCAAAGTGTACTCCGACCTCGACTGAGCTGTCGGAGTTAAAGGGCTGATTGTTCAATAAGTCGGTATTGATGTTATTAAATGTGTATTAAGGGTCTTAACTACATTATGTGACGGAACCTTTAATGGTTATGGGTTGTTCCTAACTATAAGGAAGGTGTTGTGTCCTTCCCTGAATCATAGTTACTTTAAATCAGCTCTCGATAGTGAGGGGTTAATGAAAAATTATGGAACAACAATACATCCTGTCGCTCGACCAAGGCACAAGCAGCTCGCGTGCCATCGTATTTGACCGCAAGGGTTCGATATGCTCTGTGGCGCAACGTGAATTTGAACAGATATTTCCCCGCTCGGGATGGGTTGAGCACAATCCTCATCAGATATGGGCTTCGCAGGCTTCGGTAATAGCCGAGGCTATATCGAAGATCGACATAAACGGAAAGAACATAGCCGCGATAGGCATAACCAACCAGCGCGAAACCACAATCGTGTGGGACCGTGACACCGAGGAGCCGATATATAACGCAATCGTGTGGCAGGACAGGCGCACTTCGGAGTATTGCGACCAGCTTCGCCGCGAGGGAGTGGTGGAGATGATACGTAGCAAGACCGGACTGATACTTGACGCCTACTTCAGCGCGACGAAAATCAAGTGGATTCTCGACAATGTTCCCGGAGCGCGCAAGCGTGCCGACGAGGGTAAGCTGATGTTTGGTACCGTCGAAACATGGCTCATGTGGCGATTGACCCGCGGCGATATTCACGTGACCGATGTCAGCAATGCGTCACGCACGATGCTCTTCAACATCCACACTCTCGAGTGGGACAAGGAACTGCTTGATATGTTTGGCATTCCGTTGTCGATGATGCCCGAAGTGAAGTCGTCGAGCGAGGTGTACGGTCACACTACATCGACCCTCTTTGCCCACCATGTGCCCATATCGGGAAGTGCCGGCGACCAGCAGGCCGCACTGTTCGGACAGATGTGTATTGAACCCGGTTCGGTTAAGAACACCTACGGCACGGGATGCTTCCTGTTGATGAACAGCGGTGAGCGTCCCATAGAGTCGAAAAACAAGCTGCTCACCACCATTGCGTGGAAGCTTGGCGACAAGGTGACCTACGCTCTCGAGGGGTCGATATTTGTCGGCGGTTCGGTGATCCAGTGGCTGCGCGACTCATTGAAGTGCATAACATCGTCGGCCGAGGTGGAGGCACTTGCCGAGTCGGTGCCCGACACCGACGGGGTGTATTTCGTGCCGGCACTCACCGGACTTGGCGCGCCATATTGGGATCAGTATGCCCGTGGCGCCATATCGGGCATCAGCCGAGGAACCACGACCGCCCACATAGCACGTGCCGCTCTTGAGGGAATTGCCTATCAGACCTATGACATAGTGAAGGCGATGGAACGTGACGCCGAACTGCCCATCGCCAATCTGAAGGTCGACGGCGGAGCGTCACGCAACAATCTGCTGATGCAGTTCCAGAGCGACATATTGAATACCGATGTCATGCGTCCGCGCATCACCGAAACCACCGCGCTTGGTGCGGCCTATCTTGCCGGACTCGCCGTGGGATATTGGAGTGACCTTGACGAAGTGCGCTCTCAGTGGCAGGTTGAGAAGGTGTTCTCTCCGTCGGGCGATCTTGCCAAGGTGGCGAGTGAAATCGAGGGATGGCACAACGCCGTGAACCGGGTACTTACCGAATATCCGATAAAGTAGTGTAGTCATGAAAGTTTCGCTTTTAGTCCAATGCCTTTTTGAGTTCATAGGCACATTCGTTCTCGTGTTACTTGGTTGCGGCGTGGTGGCGTGTGTGTCGCTGCGCAAGTCCAAGGGCGAGGGAGCCGGATGGGTGGTGGTGACGCTTGCATGGGGTCTTGCCGTTATGTGCGGTGTGCTCATCGCCGGGCCTTATACCGGAGCGCATCTTAATCCGGCCGTTACGTTGGGGCTTGCCGCTGCGGGTAAGTTCCCGTGGGAGTATGTGCTGCCCTACATCGTGTCGCAGATTGCCGGCGGAATACTTGGAGCCGTTATTGTCTACGTATTTTATAAGGATCACTTCGATGCCACGGCTGAGGCCGAAACCAAGCTCGGTGTGTTTGCCACCATTCCTGCCATAAAGAATTATCGTCGTAACATGATATGCGAAATCGTGGGTACGTTCATTCTTGTGCTCGTTATTCTGTTTATGGGCGACAAGGAGAACTCCTCGGAGGTGGGACTCGGCAGTGTGGGCGCGTTACCTGTGGCCCTGCTCGTTGTGGTGATTGGTATGTCGCTCGGCGGCACGACGGGTTACGCCATCAATCCGGCACGTGACCTGGGGCCGCGCATCGCCCACGCTATATTGCCGATAAAGGGCAAGGGCTCCAGCCAGTGGAGCTACAGCTGGGTACCCATCGTAGGCCCGCTTCTTGGCGGCGTCCTCGCCGCCCTCCTCTACCTCCTGGTCAAGGAACTCATGTAACCCCAACTCCCTCAACGCCTCAAATCAGCATCGGCATTGATTATGCGGTTATTGGTATTTGCGAGAATAATAAAGAATTATTATTTTTGTAAAAATACCAATCATATAACCTTATGCCATTTTCTCGAGCTCAGGAGCGTAACATAAAGTCGGTTGTAACCAATAGTAATTCAATTGTCCCTTTAATCGGGGATGATGCTTTTATAGTTGAAACTCCTGACGGAGATGTCACGCTGTTGTCCTATGTCGTGCAACAGTTGTGTGAGGAGATTCCCGAATTACGTAATGTAAAATGCGAATCTTCAGCTGAAATTTATTATATATTTACGCGAGCCAAAGCCTCGATGGATGCTGTTAGGTTTAAAGATGAATTTCGGGAAATAGTGGATGAGGTACGCGATAACGGCAGATTGCGGTTAAGGGAATCGGTTCTCGATTTTCTTGCTGCAATGAAACCGCGATTGATAATCACCACATCGCCGTTCTCGCTTATAGAGAATGCATTAAGTGTCCGTGGAGTAAACTACAATTCGTTTTATTATAGTCCGGCGAGTGTGAGCCAGGGGCGTAATAAGGATGACATTTCGTCGCTCGGAAATACGGTTTACCATATATTCGGCAAAGCGGCCGATGGCTGGAAGTGGGTGTGTGACGAGGATTCGTTGCTTGAGTTCCTGCACAATATACAAGGTGGCGATTATTCATGTAACAATCTTTATAACTATCTTGCTGAAAAGCCGGGGCGACTTATGGTCTTGGGAAGTCATTTGCCCGACTGGATTTTTCGCTTTTTGTGGTTCCCCTTTCAGAATCAAGCAGGTGAAGTGCAGAAGTATTGGTTAAGCCACACTGATTCAAATGTGGGATTCTTCGATTTCCTGCAATGTTATCATTTTGATACCGATCAGGCTGTTGATGAAATTTTGGCTGAGATAACCTCTCGAATTAAGGATCGTGACAAAATGATTAGCACTGAATCGAAGGCTGATTGCGAAAGTTATGACGCTTTCATTTCATACGCAGGCGAGGACTATGACATCGCGGAGAGGATATACAACGTACTCAGCCGCAAATTGAATAATGTGTTTTTCGACAAGGAGGCGATAAAATATGGCGAAAACTATGTGAATCGCTACATAAAGGCGATTTATAAGTCCAAGTTATACATCCCTGTGGTTACCGAGAATTTTTGGAGCAAGGTTTTTGAGGATTCTCATGTAAAAGTCGAGGTCATAGAGGCTGCTAAAAGAATTAAATCGTTGCCTGAAGACGCTGTATTTTCCCTCCCGTTGGTAATTGACGGCAGGGTCTGGAAAAATGGCAGTCCTTTGGATACAAAATTAATCGAAGAGATGGCAAAGAACTTCCCGGATATAAGCGCGGTTTTCTACCATATAAACATGAAGGTGTTAAATCCCGATTTTAGTGATAACGATATTGAAATTTGTAAATAATTGCTATGAAAAATACATCATTCATAGGATTGGCTTCCTATACTGAAAAAGATGCGGCTATTTTCAAGGGTCGCTCTCAAGCTATCGACGATATATTGTCAATGTTGAAGCGCAATGACATTGTGGTGCTTCATTCTGAATCGGGTGAGGGAAAAAGCTCGTTGATAAGTGCGGGATTGTTGCCCAAGCTAAAAAGCGCAGGATTCATCCCTGTGCCTATAGTTATTACCGATAAATTATTTGAAAGTAAGTCGCCCGACTTTAATAAATTGTTGTGCGATTCAATCGCGGAGGCGATCAATCCATATAATAAGCAGAAACTTAAAGATGACAAGGTTAAAGGCGAAAAACTTACAAGTATAAAAGCACTTATAGATTATTCATCGGATCACAAGGATTTGCCGCTTAGGGTTGTCGCATCAAGTAATGATGAGATGTTAAACACGCTCGACCGCAATCTTCAGCTTTACAATAACGCGTGGTGGCTGTTGCGTAATTATTCATTTGATTTTTACGGCATTCCATTAAAGCCCATTATTATATTTGACCAGTTTGAAGAGGTTATAACTCGACCGATAAATCCTGAATGGACCGATAGCTTTTTCCGGTGGTTCAGCGGACTTGAAGAGAATTCGTGCCCGGCCCGAATTGTTGACCGTGTACGTGCCAAGTTGCCTGATAAGGAGAAGTTCCCTGTTATTTCGGAGCAGAAGAACTTCAAGGTGTTGTTGGCTATGCGCAATGAATACATCGGCGATCTGGATTATTGGGGAGTACAGCGATATTTCATACCTGCGATAAAGAATAACCGATACAATCTTAAGCCGCTGACAATCGATGAGGCTTGGGAAGTAATGTCGTTGCTTTCTAATGTTCCTGATGGAGAAAAGAAAAAGATTTTGTCATTCATAACAGGACGGTCGGTTGAGGAACTTGACAAAACTGAACGTAATCTGCCAATTGTTTCTGCTATGTTACTTTCGATAGTGGCGACATCCATTAGTGAAAATGACAGAGCTGTTGATTTGTTGTCGGGCGAGAACCTGTCAAATCTCGTGGCCGATTATTATGTGCGGACTATTGAACGGTGTGGCGTTCCGGAGAAGACACAGGAGGCGATTGAGAACGCGCTTGTGGACTCAAGAGGCCGTCGCGTTAGGATAAAGACCACTTCATCGGAGCTTGAAAAGGCTGATTTTGCCGATTATCGCATGGCGTTGGAAAAGGAGCGTCTTATCAAATGTGCTCCTGTAAACGGAGAAGACTATGTCGAGCTTGTGCACGATTCGCTTGCTAAAGTAGTGGCCGAACGTATACGTACAAGAACTGAGGAGTGGGAAAAGGAAAAAGCGGAATTGGAGAATCGTCGAATATCGGCTGAAAAAGAGAAGCAAATCGCCGAGATGTCGATGAAGAGGATGATTAGTATGATTCTGTCGATTCCTTTTCTTATATTTGCGTTCCTTTATCTAACGCATGATGTGGGGGCAATGATATTCAATGGTATATATAATGGCGGTATTGAAGCCTTGAAATCATTTGCCAATCTGTCGTCAATAATCTTGACGGTCTTTTGCGGTTCAATGGCTGTGAATAACGCTTTTTCGGGATGGAAGAAAACATTTATCTATTGTGGATTGACGCTGTTGTTGGCATTTGGTTCGATTGTTCTATCTGCAGAAAGCTTTTATAAGGCATATCACATAGTGATGGATACCGGAAATTGGATGGCTTTTGTGTGTTACTATGTGCTATTGGGTGCTCTTGTTTACGGCTTAATAGGATCTCGTAAACGCAATGAAGCTTTGAATCTGAGTGTTCCTATGTTATGTTTGACGATAATGCTGACAATAGTGTTTTTCTATTGTATATTTCCAGTTGAAGGTTTTAATGGTTATCTTAAATCGGAGAGCTCGGCATGGGGACTGTTTTTAATCCCGATCGCATTACTTACTGTCTATATTAAGCCTAAATTCACAAAACCGTATTGTGTATATTTAGGTGTACTATTGGTATTGGCGTTAGATGCTTGGTTTATTTACCCAAATCCCAAATTGGATGTCGCAATAAGGTTTACCGCTTTGATTGTGGCAATAATTGCATTATATAAATTATTATGGATTAAGAAAGGTAAAGAGAAATATCGGAAATTTCAATGGCCTTTAGTTATAAATGGAGAAATATTGGCCATATTGGTAGTTTTGCAACTTGGATATAAGCCTATGCTTGTTGCTGAGGATCAATTGATATTAAACTATGCTGATGATAGTATAAAGAATCTACGCAATCCATGGCAACCTATAATGGCAAAAAATAGCGAAAATAAAATTGGCATTAGGGATTCTAAGACAGGCAATTTAATTGTTGATTATGGTTTTGCTGAGTGGGGAAACTCTGTTTTAGTAAATGACTTAGAAGAGTTAATATTATCAAAGCAATGGAAAGGGAATGATATCAATCCTTCTATTGAGGTGTGGATGCTAATACATGAAGGAAAGCTGTTATATAAATACTCATCTCAAATACTGGAGATTTTGTATAAAACTGCAAATTCCGAACAAATAGGAGATAGCATAAAAATTCGTGAAGCAAAGCTTTATTTTGAAATTTTAAAAGCTGCTGTTATGTTATCGGAAGGTATGAGCTTGAATGAAAAAGACGCGGAATGGATTAGAGAGAATTATAATCGCAGTGTAAGAGAAACCATTGAACAATTGTCGATGTTAAGACGAGATATCCGACAATTAACACCTGAAGATGTGTTAGATATAAAACACAGTATTGCTAAATTCCTATTTATATCAGCCGCTTTAAATCATGTAGCTAATAAAGACTACGAGCATTTTTTCGCAGTTATAAATTTATACCCATTTTTGTATTTTTCGGATATTTATATAAAATATTTTTCTGAAATGGCATTTAATATTTCATTCCCTGAACAATATAAATATATAATGCCATATTGTGAAAATGTTAAGCTTATGGATATCAAAAATCCACAAAGTCTATCAGTAAATACACTGTTGCTCTTGGCTGCTAATGAATTTTCATCCTATCATGATGGAGAAATGCCTTTTGTTGAAGATTGGCTGGGATTTGAAAATGAAAATGAGTGGAAAACTAAAGCTAAAATAAATCTGGTTGGAGTCGGCCATTATTATGGCCCTAATAATGCATTTCTGCATAATTATAGGGCAATATGTGGTAATGTGATTATGTTTATGAATAAAGTTGACTCTCAATATTTCAATGACTTTTTCCAGTTAGGCAAACTGTTGATATTTACTGGGTTAAGGATGGGTTTTAGAATGCCGGAAGAAATTGAAGGATTTAAGGAGTTGGTTGAAGAAGCGAGTGAATTTAACAATTGGACTGTTAGAAAGCTTTGTCTTATAGATGAGGCTATAACTCAAATTATTCCTAAAGAATATGAGTTAAGTGATTAAGGAAATGGCGGATTGGATTTAAATCGCTAACTTTGCAGGCGATTTTCATTTGATTTGTTGTTCAACCTATGAAGAAAGGATTGTTTGCCCTTGCGCTGGGAACATTCGGGCTCGGCATAACGGAGTATGTCATGATGAGCATTCTGCCCGAGCTGGCGGCTCAGTTCGGCGTGTCGATAGCTTCGGCCGGACACCTTATTTCGGCGTATGCCTTGGGTGTGTGCGTCGGTGCTCCGTTGATTGTACTGTTTACCCGCAACTGGCCGTTGAAGCGTATATTGTTAATGTTGATGGTTGTCTACATTGCGGGCAATCTCGGCTTTACGTTGTCGAGCGACTATACTGTGGCTTTAATCATGCGATTTATATCGGGGTTGCCTCACGGTGCTTATTTCGGCACCGGCGCGTTGGTGGCGAGCCGGCTTGTGGGCGTTAACCGCGCTACATCGGCCGTGGCGCTTATGTGTATGGGAATGACTGTCGCCAATCTGCTTGGCGTGCCGTTTGGCAGTCTGATAGGCAACACTCTTTCATGGCGTTACATATTCATGTTTGTAGTGGGCTGGGGCGTGATAACGCTGCTGGGCCTGTGGCTTATGGTGCCCCGCATGGCACCGTTGCCTCCCACCAATATAAAAGGCCAGTTCCGATTCCTTAAGAAGCGTGAACCCTGGTTGCTCATTGCGGCAACGATGCTCGGCAATGCCGGTGTGTTCAGTATGTACAGCTATGTCACGCCGTTGATTACCGATGTCACGGGACTGAGCATGGGGTTCATTCCGGTGCTTATGCTGCTTGTGGGAGCGAGCATGTGCATCGGCACTTACTATGGCGGAGCCTTGAGCGACCGCTTTACGCCGCCGCGCATGTCCTATTACATCGAGATTGTGATTTTTGTAGCACTAATGTCACTGTTCCTGTGGGCACAGTGTCGCTGGGTGAGCGTGCCTATGGTGTGTCTTTCGGCGGCAGCGTTGTTTGCCGTGTCGCCGCCCATGCAGTTGCTGCTCATCAAGTATTCGCCCGGCGGAGAGCTTATGGGCGGAGCCATGGTGCAGATAGCGTTTAATCTCGGTAACGCCTTGGGCGCTCTCTTTGGCGGATTTCCTGTCGATTCGGGTGCGGGAGTGCGCTATTCGTCATTGATAGGCGCGGGTTTCGCCCTGACGGGAGTAGTGGTGTTATACCTGTTCAGACGACACATAGCGCAACGCCTTGCTACTCCTGACCGGTGAGGCAGTATTTGAGTCGGGCCTTTGCCTCATCCCAAGGGATGTAGATGCGGCTGTCGTCGGGAAGCAGTGGCACGGGACATTCGTTGAGGTCGAAGCGCACGTAGTAGCGGCCCGAAGTGGAGCGGAACACGATGATCTGCAGATTGGAGGCCATGGGTACAACGTGGAAGTTGTGCCAGTGCTGCGCAACGCTCTCCATGTCGTCGGTCACGTAGTAGCATCCCGGAAGACGCATAAGCGACAGCAGCGGCATCATGGTTTCGGCGTGTCCAAACCGCAACATCACTTTAATCGAATCGTTGCGCCCGGCAATGAAGTCGTCGGTCGTGGTGATGAGGTTGTCGAGCAACTTTGACGCTATCGAGGCGGGGAGTGTCGTCAGTGACGACGCCGTGCGTTGCAGATATTGCTTCAGATTGTTGCACGCCCACAGCGCGTTGAGCTCCTCGATGCTGAAAAAGGCCGTTATGTGCCCGTCGATGCTCATTGCCCTCAATCCGGCAAGCAGCCCGTACTCGGTCATTGACAGTTCCTGCGCCTGCTTGCGGTCGATAGGATAGTCGGCTCCTATGGCCCTGATTATGGGATTGGCCGGAGCATGACTGTCGAAGTAGCTGTCGTAGACGGGTTTCCAGGAGCCATCCTTGCGATAGTCGACATACTCCTTGTTGAGGTCAAACGGACGCATGAGCGGCGAGTTGACGCGTCCCGAGTTGGTCGATATGTCGATGTGGTTGTTGATCGATGCCAGCTCATGGGTGAATGAATACATGCTCATGATGCATCGCGGCACGTAGGAAGAAATTGCCGTCACGGTGCCGTCGTCAAACAGCTGCGGATAGGTTTCGCGCATTCGGCTTGCAATGCCTCGCTGCTCGGCCATTCCGAGCGGGTCGAGGGTTCCCCAGCGTCCGGTGCTATACATGACCACATTGTAGGTGAGCTCGAGCAGCATGCGCCCTGTCGGGGTTATAGTGCCGGCCTTTTCAGCTTTCTGCAGTATGTCGAGCAGTGTCATCGCTCTTTCATCGCTTGCCGGGAATCGGGCACCGTGTCGTCCCACATGATTTATCATTACCGCTTGGAGCGAATCGGGGTGGGTGAGCAGTGAGTCGGGTGCGGGATAGGGCTTGGCACTGCCCATGAGGTCGAGCAATGTGTATCGGTCAGACGCATTGAGGTTCCAAGTGAGCATGGCTGATAAAAGGAGCGCTGCGAAAATAAAAAGGCGTTTCATTCGTTTATAAGTTAAAGCAAAAATTTTATGGCGATGGAAATCCCTTCGGAAATACGACATCTTATTGATAAGAACGAATTTGAGGCCGCTATTGTTGGGTTGAATGATGCGATTGAGGCCGATTTATGCAATGTCGCCTGCTATCTTGAACGAGCCAGGCTCAACTGGAAGCTCGGGAGGAGGCGCGAGGCAATAAACGATTACTACAAGGCCGCCGAGCTTGACCCCGACGGTCCCGCCCGGCAGGCTCTCGAACACATATCGGGAATCATGCAATTTTACAATAAGGACCTTTATAATCCTTGACCCAAAAATGGTGAAAGCGGGGCTGAAAACGCGCCATCTATGTTAAATAAGGTTAACAATACGGGATAATATTTGCGTGTTTTCATATTGACCATGAATGAGATAGAAAAAAATATTAAAAAATGTCGTGTTAAATAAGTTTTTTTGTAGATTTGCAAATGTTTTCTGGTTTAAACATAGAAAGACACTTACATTAAGTTAATTGTGCTATTAGTTTTAGGCGAAATTATGGAAGAATCTGCAAAGAAAAGAGGCGGGCGGCGTCCCGGTGCCGGCCGTAAGAAGTCTACTGTAAAGCGCTATGGCTTTAACGCTCCTGCGACTGTCCACGCGGTTCTGCAACAGGTCGACAGCATTACCGATTTTATCTGTGAAGCTGTATTGAAGCATGGCCAAGACAAGGGTCTGTGCTGATCTGAATGACGATTCCGACGACTAAAAATATCGCAGGCAATGACTCAATGAAAAAATGTCCTCCAAATTTAAGGTTTGGGGGACATTTTTTTTGATTATCAGTGAATGTATTTCATGAGAAAAATCGTTAAATTGCATCGATTATAAAAAAATGATCGATAATGGGATTGAATGATGTAAGATTTATAGAAGTTCCCACCGCAAGCGACTCCCGGGGCTGCCTGTCGTATATCAGGTCGATGACCGAGGTGCCGTTTGAAATCAAGGAAGTTTATTATATATATAATGTGCCGGCAGGAGCGGTGCGTGGCTGCCACTCCCACCGCACGGCCCGTCACGTGCTTGTGGCATTGAATGGCAGCGTGACGGTGAGTCTTGACGACGGTGTCGACAAGGCTGTCTACACGCTCGACTCCCCGAGGCGTGCTCTATATATGCCGGCGGGCCTTTGGCTCGGCGAGTTCAATGTCGAATCGTTATGTCTTGTCGTGTCATCGGAGCTGTACTCGGAGGATGAGTATATACGTGACTATGACGAATATTTGAGATTCAGGGGATTGCGATGATGGACGGTGGATTGCGATATCCGTTTCTCGATCTTGGAAGGGTCAACGAGCGTTATGCTGCGCAGCTGAAGGAGGCGTGTGCCCGTGTCATCGACGGCGGGCGTTACATCGGCGGCGATGAGGTTGAGCGGTTTGAATCGGAATTGGCGGCTTATTGCGGAGTGCGACATGCCGTGGGGGTGAGCAACGGACTTGATGCCCTGAGGCTCATATTGCGCGGCTATATTGAGATGGGCGTCATGTCGCCCGGTGACGAAGTGATATATCCGGCCAACACCTACATAGCGACCGTGCTTGCCATAACGCATAACGGGCTTGTACCGGTGCCTGTGGAGCCCGACCGCGTGACCATGAACCTTGACTCCCGATTGATAGAGCGCAGCGTGACATCACGCACCAAGGCTGTAGTGACAGTGCATCTCTATGGCCGTCCATGCTACGACGCGGCGATGCGTGACATTGCAGCGCGACATGGCCTTAAGATAATAGAGGACAATGCGCAGGCCATAGGCGCAAGTGTCGACGGCCGCGTGACGGGTTCGCTTGGCGATGCCGCGGCGTTCAGCTTCTATCCTACCAAGAATCTCGGAGCGCTTGGCGACGGAGGTGTCGTTACGACCGATGACGATGAACTCGCCTCGGTGGTAGCCGCTCTGCGCAACTACGGCATGACGGCGCGTGACATGAACCGCTATGCGGGGTTCAATTGCCGCCTTGACACGATACAGGCGGCGATGCTGTCGGTAAAGCTCAGCCGACTCGGAGAGGAGATCGACCGCCGTCGCGAGCTTGCGGCAATCTACGACACGATGCGCAACGACATGGTGACGCCGGCCGACGCCTCATGTCACGGACATGTCTATCACCAATATGTGGTGACGGTGGAAGACAGAAGGCAGCGTTTCATCGATTACATGGCCGCTCACGGAGTGGGGACTATGGTGCATTATCCCGTGCCGCCTCACAGGCAACCGTGCTATCGGGGAGTCATAGATGCCGAGTGTCCCGTGGCCGAGTACCTTGCCGACCATGTAGTGAGCCTGCCTATAAGCCCGTGGTGCACATCGACCGATGATGCGCGTGACATTGTCGACATCATTAACCGTTACAAATAAATAGAGCCGCAACCCTGACAGCAGGCTGCGGCTCCATATACTTGAATTTCGGATAATGGGAGAGGAGAATGATTTATAACATCTTCAATGCGGCTTCGTAATCGGGCTCGTTGGTTATCTCATCGACGAGCTGACGGTAGATTACCTTTCCGTTTTCATCGATGATGACCACGGCGCGGGCCAAAAGACCTTTCAGGGGACCGTCGACGAGCTCTACGCCGTACTCCTTGGCAAATTCGGGCGAACGGAATGCCGATGCCGGTATAACGTTCTTTATGTTCTCAACAGTGCAGAAGCGCTGGGCTGCGAAGGGCAGGTCCATAGATACGCAGAGCACTATCGCGTCCTTCTTTTCGGCAGCCTTTTCGTTGAACTTCCTTACGCTTGTAGCGCACACGGGAGTGTCGAGGCTGGGGAATATGTTCAATACGATTTTCTTTCCGGGAAAGTCGCTTATGTGCAGCTCCTTGAGTTCGGGGTCGACTACTGAAAATTCAGGTGCCTTGTCACCTACCGAAGGCATATTGCCGCCGGTGTGGCAGGCGTTACCTTTAAAATATACGGTTTCCATTTAGTTATTATATTAGGTTATACAATGTTAGCGGCTCTTTGCTGCAAGAGCCATCTTTTGTATAACAACCGAAGTGAGGTCATTGTTGTATCCGAGTATCACATCGTTGACAACGCCGTCGGTACCCACGATTATTGAAACGGGGTAGGAGCTCACTCCACAATCGCGTGCGAGCGACTTGGCACTCATGAGTATGTGCTCTCCCATGAGCGGCTGCGGGATGATTTCGTCGATAGTGTCGGCGTTATTGCTCACGAATGCCCAGATGACATCGGCATTGTAGGGGAGTGCCTCGACACCTTTGCGGATGTCGTTGACCGTGGCGCGGGCAAATGTCGACGCCGGGTCGATGAGCACGATGATGGTGGGTGTGCGGAACTTGTCGCCGAGCAGCCTTGAGTAGCGCTCGCCTGTTGTGGTAGGCAGCGAGAATGCCGGCAACCGCTGCTGCGGAAGATTCTCGATGGCGTAGTTGCTTTCGCGGTACTTCTCAAATATCTCGGGGTACATCTCGCGAAGTCCTTCTTCGCTTATCTCGGCGCAAGGTGCCTTGTCGGCCGCGTAGGAGTAGTCGGAAATGAGGGTCTGCTCGGCAAGTGCGCCGGGATTGTTCTCGATTTCGGAGTATAGGGGCATTGAGGTTACGGGGTCAAACGCATAGGTAATTTCCTTATACACCTCGCCTCCCATTGTCATTACAGCTTCGAGAGCGTTGCAACGGCGGTCGGCCACAACGGTGTCGGTGTGGAACGAGTAGGTGTAGTCGGGGCTTGTGACGATGGTCTGCAGCTCCTCGGCGATAAACTGAGGCAGCAGAGTCGTGAACTGGGCCGAGCGCTGCACACCGGGGAGGGCGGCAGCCGAGCGTCCGCGCGGGCGGAACGGAATAGAGTCCCACTCGTAGTGATATTCCAGCAGTCGGTCGCCACGGAAGTTGTAGGCGTTACCGTCATAATAGGCCGAGAAACCGGTGCTTTCGCCGTCGGGAGTGGCAAGCGTCCAGTTGATAAGGTAGTCACATGGCGCGAGCGAGTCGCCGGGAGCGTTCATGGAGTTGAGCTTCACGGTGTAGGACACATCGGCCTGAAGCGACATGAGCACCTGATATTTCATGGTTGATTCGTAACATTCAACATTTTTCAAAGACTTGATAATATCGTCTATCCCCTGAGCTGCAATGCTCAAGGGATAGACAATAAGTATCGCCATTAACAATCGCATTTTCCCATTCATAAATAAATAATTGTAACGTTCATTGATATAACGCCGATTTTCCGATAAAAGTTTTGAAGTGTGAAAAAAATATGTTAATCGGTGTCGGCGTCAATCATCAAGGCTCAACCCTGCGGAAGTACACTTCGGTTTCGGGAGATTGAATCTCAAATTCGAGCATCTTGCCTTCGTTCTTGGCCTCAATGTCGTTGATCACAGAATAGCGTGATAGCTCCTCGCGGAAAGCACGAGTCAGTTCACGGCTCCACCTTGTCACGGCGGTGTTGACAATCGAGTCAAGACATGCTGCCGATGGAGCGTTACCGTTGTCCTGAACCACCGTCATGCCGTCGCGGTCGATGTCGATCTTCAGTGAAGAGTTGTCAAATGTCAGCAGCAGGTCGTCACTATCGTCTACATCGGGTGTCCATGTGCCTGAGATTGAGGCTGTCGCTTTCAATTGTATATTGTAGACGCTGTCGGCCGATGCTGTAGTTTCGTTTATGTCATATATATTGGATATGTTGACAACACCGTCGGTCTTCTGCTCATTGTCGGCAAAGTCGATAGACATTACCGATGTCACGCTTGTGGCCGAGGGGAACTGCGATGTTATGTCGCTTTGATTGTTAGCCACCCAAGAACCTATGTACGGATTGTTGTCGGAACATGACGACATGGCAAGCGCGCCACACATGGCACATAGGCCAAAAATAGATTTTGTAAGATTATTCATAATTTTTTGAGTTAATTATTTGAAATGAAACGACCGGGCGACGGTTTATGTTCAGAATTATATGTGAAAGAGTTGCTTTTTATTAAGGAGTGGGTGATGCCGCGGGTCGATGATGTGTTAAAATGGAATAAAAAACGGGATGCCACGATAACAGGTCACCGCGATTATTGTTATAACGATAGTTCAAATCTATCATTATAATAATTATGGGACATAAAAAAGAGAAATCATTGCTCGAGAGGGCTTTGGCCAAAGAGGAGATAAATCTTGCCGAGTATTCGCTTGAAGAGGTGAAGAAGGTAATCGAGGATCTTGTAGAACTTCAGTTAAACAAAATCCATCGTGAAGAGATAATAAGACTTCAGGATGCCATGATAATGGCGTCGGAGAAGGTTAAGAAGATACTCCAAAGCGAGAAATAATAAGCAAGGGGCGGTTTAGAGTTGAGCCCCCCCTTTTAATGCCTGCATACAATCACGGGGATTGATGCCTCTCGGATACAAGAAAGCCACTTGATTCACATCAAATGGCTTTCGTCGTCTAATCTATTTAGTATGAAATGAATAGTTACGACATCGGTGGCAGGTTATCGAGAACCACCGAAAAGCCATACATTTTCAGTGAATAGATAGTTGCCGGCCTCATTTCCGCTGCCAAATGCCGCGGATACGTTGGGATTGGAAACCACATCGCTGTTGCCGTAGGGCAGACGGAGCGGCCATTGGTTTTGTCCTCCCGAGGTGTTATTGGGATTTTGCAATGTAATGAATTCCTGACCGAGAGCCTTGCAGCGACGGATGTCGTTGTAGGTCTGAATCTGCTCGTCACGTGCCTGTGCAATGTATTTCTGCACCATGATTTCGGCGAGTGAGGCCGAGCCGATTGAAGCGATGTAGTCGGCAGCCGACGAGGGGTCAAATCCGATCATGCCGCCGTCGCTCAGCGCGTAATCCTCAAATGAGGCGGTTACAGCTTCGGCGAGTTCGGCTGAAGCGTCCTGTCCGAGTCGGGCCTTTGCTTCGGCGACGATGAAGTACAATTCACTCTTGCTCAGCAGGTGCAGTGTAGCGGCTCCGTTTTCAAGCCATGTGGGGAATCCTACGGTTTCGGTGCTCTTGGCGAGTACATCGTCGCCTGCAGGTGCATACTCAATGCCTGTTCCAAACAGGTCGCAAGCATATACATCATATCGCGGGTCGTTACGCTCGGCCATCAGTTCGGCCACTGTTCCGCAGGCACCGCTGTAGTAGCGGCTCCAGTTGTAGGCCGTCCATGAGTTGTCGCAGTCCACGCCGTTGAATATCGTGAGTTCAGCTCCGTCAAATCCGGCCGACAAGGCTTCGTTGGCGGCGGCAAGCACATCGGGAAGCACCGACTGATTGCGGTAGAGCGTGTTGAGGAGCAGACGCGCTTTCACGGCGTAGGCAAAGCCTTTCCACTTGGTCAGGTTGCCTCCGTAAAGCAAGTCCTGTCCGGCGGCATTGTTCATTCCGGCCGCTTCGGCAGCCTTGATGTTGGCGATTGCGTCGTCGATTCTCTTCAGCAGGTCGGTGTAGATGCTCTCCTGTGAGTCGAGCTTGGGCTGACGGCTTCCTCCGAGAGCTTCAGAGTAGGGTATGTCGCCGTGCAGGTCGGTAAGAGCCTCGAAGCTAAGTGTCCACAGCACCTGTGCCATTCCCTTGAGGTCGAGTTGGCCGCTGTTGACGCCGCCTTCTTCACATTTCTCGATTATCTGCTTGATGTTCATGAGGTTGCCGTAGGTGGCATTCCACTCGTTGTTGTAGGTCGAGCTTGCAGCTGTTTCGGAGCGCATGCGCAGTTCGGCTTTCATGAGCTGGTTGTTGCCTGTTCCGAATATTTGTTCGGTGAAAGAGGCCACATACCATGCGTAGGCACCGCCCCAAGTCGAATAGCCAGTTCCGACGATTGCGTCGGTTATCTGAAACTTGGCGTTAACGCTCGATGCCGGCGGATTGGACTCGTCCTTGTTGATTTCATCCATCAGGTTCTCGGAGCATGAGGTCATTACAGCGCCGAGTAAAGCCATATATAGAAATTTCTTAAGCATTGTCTTGTGTTATTAATCAAGTTTATACATTGTGAATATTAGAATGTCACTTTGAGTCCACCGCCTATAGAGGTGGTGTTGGGAACTGAGAAGCGTTCAAAGTAACCGCCCATGTTGCTGTTGCCTTGCGATGCCTCGGGGTCGAAGTTGGGAAGCTTGGCCCAGATGAGTACGTTGCGTGCAAATCCGAATACATCGATGTCAAATTTGCCGATCTTGGGCAACTTGTAGGTGAGGGTGACATCTCTAAGCTTGAGGAAGCTCATGTCATATACGCCTGATTCGGTTACATCATAGTAGGCCTGGTAGTAGTCCTGCTTGAGCACCTCCACGGTGTTGGGCTGTCCTGTGGCTTCATCGATGCCGTCGACAACCATTGTGCCTTCGTGGAAGGGGATTGACTCCTTGGTGGCACCGAAGTAGTTGAGCGTCATGTTGGTTCCGTGATACATCTTTCCGCCCTGCTGCCAGCTCCATGTGGTTGAGAGTGAAACTCTCTTGTAGCGGCCGCCGAGGTTGAAGCCCATTACAAAGTCGGGCGAGCAGTTGCCGAGGTCCTGGCTGTCGGAAGTGCCCTGGGGAAGACCTTCGCTGAGGAGGAGCTTTCCGGTGGCTTCGTCACGCTTGAATGCGTAACCGTAGATGTTGGGGTAGGTGTTGCCTGCCTGTGCGCGAACCTGAGGCTCAACAAATCCGCCGAGCATGATCGACTCTACGCCTTCGGCAAGTTCCACAACCTTGTTGTCGACTGCGGTGAAGTTTACACCGAGGTTGAGGTCGTAGTCACGGTGCTGGAGCACAGCCACGTTAAGACCGATTTCGTGGGACCATGTGCGCATCTTTCCGGCGTTGGTCATCAGGTACTGGTAACCTGTAGAACCTGCGGTGGGCACCGAGAAAATCTGGTCGGTTACATTCTGGTAGGATACGGTGTATTCAAGACGAACACGGTCGTTGAACATGCGCAGGTCGAAACCTCCTTCAATGTTCTCGGTGTTCTGGGGCTTGAGGTCGGGATCGTAGAGCACGTAGTAGGGAACGTAGGCCGATACACCCTTTATCGGGTAGGTAACGGGGTTGTAGGCATACATGCCCGAACTATAGCTGGGTGTGTAGTAGAAGTTTTCGTAGTAGCTTCCTGCCTGACCAACCTGTGCGTAGGAGAGGCGCAGCTTTCCGAATGTGAAGAGGTCGTTGCCTTTGAGTGCGTCAAGTTCGGTGAATACCCATCCAAGTGACACTGAGGGGTAGAAGAATGAGCGGTTGTTGCGGGGCATTGTCGACACGTAGTCGTTACGGCCGGTGACCGTGAGGAAGAGCATCTGCTTCCAAGCGAGGCTTAAGCTGCCGAAGAAGCCCACTGTGCGTGTCTTGAAGTTGTATTCACTGCTCTGGAAGCTTGTAGCGTTGCCGATTACAGGCATTCCGTAGAAGTTGAAGTTGGTGCCTGAATAGCTCCAGTAGCGTGAGTCGTTCTGGTTGATTTCGTTACCGAGCATTGCGTCGAAGTCCCAGTCTTCGCCCCAGCGAGCTGTGAAGTTGGCTGTGAAAAGGTTGTTGAACACGTTGCGTGAAACTCCGTAGTTGTCGATTGAACCGTTGGCGTTACTTGCCGAACCCACTTCCATTACATCGCTGTAGTTGGAGGTGTAGGAGTCGATACCTGCCTGTTCGCGGAACCAAAGCTCATAGTTCTCGCCCCAGTTGATTGTGGGGTGATACTCTACATAGGCATTACCGAAGAATCGGTTGGTGTGCTGGAGATATTGGTTGTTCTCGGCCCACCAGTAGGGATTGTTGAAGTTGGTTGAGCGGAACGAAATCTGGCTTGAAGGCTGACCGGGAGCGTGGAAGGGAATTCCTGCGAGATTGTACTCCGACGGAGCTGAGTAGACAACGTTCATGATACCGTCGTTGGCTCCGGGGGCCGAGGTGATTTTGGTAGATGCATAGTTGCCTGAGAAACCTGTCTTCCACTCATTGCTGATTATCCAGTCGACGAGTCCGCGTGCGCTCCATCGGGTCATGCCGGTTGAGGGTATGATACCGTCCTGATAGGAGTTGTTAAGACCGAATGAGTAGCTTGCGCGGTCGGTTCGCTGGCTTATGCTGAAATTAGTGTTTTCGGTGAATCCGGTGTTGAAGAAGTCACCTACGTTGTCGTAGATTTCGGGAGTAGTCCATCCGTCGAGTCCGGCCTGCTCACGCTTGGGGTTACGGTACATGCCCGAGTGTCCCTGGCTGTTGCCTCCGTAGACGGGATCGTTGGGAAGGTCGGTAATCTTGGGACCCCATGTCATAGAGCTTCCGGGGTTGTAGGCTTCGAGGTAGTTACCCTGTGCATATACCGACTGACGCTCAAACTTGCGTGACACAACTTCGGCCGAGAGGTTGGTGGAAACGGTAATGGTGGGGCGGCTTGAGTTGAGTCGTCCGCGCTTTGTGGTGATGACGATCACACCGTTGGATGCGCGTATACCGTAGAGAGCCGAAGCGGCCTGACCCTTAAGCACGTTGATTGACTCGATGTCCTCGGGGTTGATGTCGATCGAACGGTCGGCGATGTTGGCACCTGTCACGGAGTTGCCTGTGCCGTAGTCGGGGGTCGATTCGATGGGCATTCCGTCGACTACATAGAGCGGCTGGTTGTTGCCGTCGAATGAGCGGGCACCACGTATGATAATCTGGCTTGATGCACCGGGAGCGCCTGAAGATGGACGGATGTCGACACCGGTGAGCTTACCCTGCATAGCACTTGCAAGCGATGTGGTTCCGTCGGTGTTTAGGTCTTCGGCATTGAGGTCCTGCACTGCATATCCGAGTCCTTTACGCTCTTTCTTCACACCGAATGCGGTGACTACCACTTCGTTGAGCTGATTGTCGGAATTTTGCAGCGCAATCGTCATGGGCGATGACGACACATCGACCTGGCGGGTCACCATTCCCACATAGGAAACATTGATTTTAGTTACAGAAGCGGGAATGCGGAGTATAAACTTTCCGTCCAGATCGGTTGCGACACCGCTTCCTCCTCCTGCAGGGATAACGGTAGCACCTACAAGAGGTTCGTTATCGCCTGCGTAAACGACAGTACCTTGGATGGTGCGCATGTCCTGAGCCGACGCATTCACCATAGTAATAACTGCCACAAGCATTAAAAATAACTTTTTCATACTTTGAGTTTGAGTAATGGGTTAATTAAATGTGATTAGCAAATTGTTAGTATAAATTGATGTTGTGCAACAATATTCCATAAAGACGAAGCAAATGTAGCAAAATAAAATTTAAAATAATTAACGACCCCCCCTATTTTTAAATGATATTAACTGATTTAGTGTGATTATTGTTAAAAATATAACTAATTTAACTGTAGTGGGCGAGTGTCTGCGTCGGGTTAACGGGTGGTGCATAGCTGTTTGTGGCTTTGTGGGTGTTAATTCCTTAATTAAAATTAATTAATTGTGTTTTTGAATAGCATTTTGACATTTTGCTATTAATGTGAAAGGTTTGCTATGTAATTGAAATCAAAAAGAGTCATGTCAACGGCAATATGACATGACTCTCTACTTTGATTATGTTTCGGGATGATTATTTCAGGACAACAGGGGAGTTTCAAGCTTTTTCAGGCGGTTCAATGCCTCGATATAGTAGTAGTCGGCATATATTATTGAGTAGTCGATTTCGCTTCCTGCGGGCATGTTGCCAACCGAGTGCATCAGGAAGGCGGGAACGTTGTCGGGCGCCCGGTAGGAGTCAGATGCAAGTGACATGAGCATTTTCTTGGCCGAATCGAGATAGGTGACGCTCTTCTCGCCGTCGACCATTGTGCTTAGTTCGATCAGTGCCGACGCCACGATTGCCGCAGCCGAAGCGTCACGTGGTGTTTCAGGAATCGAGGGGTCGTTGAAGTCCCAGTAGGGAATCTTGTCCTCGGGCAGGCGGTCGAGGTAGACATCGGTCACTTTTTGTGCGAAGTCAAGGAATTTCGTGTCGCCGGTTTCACGGTACACCATTGTGTAGCCGTAGATAGCCCAGGCTTGTCCTCTTGCCCACATGGAGTCGTCGGCAAGGCCCTGGTGGGTGCATCCACGCAGGAATTCACCGGACTCAGGGTCGTAGACAGCTACGTGATAGGATGTGTAGTCGGGGCGGAAATGGTGCTTCATTGTAGTTTCGGCATGCTTCACGGCAATGTCATAGAGATAGGGCCTGTGGGCTTCGGCGGCTGCGTGAAACAGCAGCTCGAGATTGATCATGTTGTCGATTATCGTGTTGTGGCCGCCAAACATGTCGATGTTTCTCGGCCATGACAGCAGAGTGCCGGCTTTGGGGTTGAACAGGGTTGCAAGCGAGTCGGCGGCGTTGACCAGCGCTTCCTTGTATTCGGGCTTTCGGGTGAGGCGGTAGCCGTTGCCGTAGCTGCACTGAATCAGGAAGCCGATGTCGTGGTCGTAGGGGCGGCTGTTGATTATGGTGTCGAGCCTGAGGGTGAAGCGGTCGGCTTCGGTGAGCAGGGCGGAGTCACCGGTCGCTTCGTAGGCATACCACAGTACGCCGGGCCAGAATCCGCTGCACCACTCTTCGGGTGATGATTTGCGGCAATGCCAGGTGGTGTCGCCCGCAGCGATGTTGCGCGGCATCATCGAGTAATCGATGTAGCCTGCTTCGTTTTTCAAATCGTTAAGAGATGCGCGCACGTGACGGTCGCAGAAATCAAGGTCGTTGTCGACATCGGGTTCCGACGATGCCGTTACGCCTGACGATGCGCAGCTGCAAAAGGCGAACATCGAAACGATTGCGAAAGATTGTAGTTTTGGTAGTGTCATTGTGATTAAAAGGTTTCTTATTAGTTTCGGTCAATGATAAAGCTGTCAATGTCGATCCATCCACGGTCGACTCCATTGGGCTGAATGCTGAATATGCCTGTTTTGGCGCCTATCCATTTGCCTTGTCGCGCCGTAAACGGAATTTTGGTGTCGATGAATTTCAGGCCGTCGAGGCTATAGCTGAATGTGCATTTGCCTCCCTTGTCCATCCGCACCCGGAGGTAGATGTCACGCTCATAGTTGGGGTGTAGGCCGGCTTCGTATCGGCGTGACGGTGACATGTCGGTGACGAGTGTACGTGTTTCGGCTCCTCCCTGTTCGGCGTCGTGACACACGGTCTGCACCAAGTCAAATTTCTCACCGTTCTTTTCCAGTCCGAGGGTGCAGTAGTCGTGTCCCATCACGATAAGTCCCGATTGCTGGCCGTCGGCTTTGCTCGATATCTTCACTTTGGCCGTCACGGTAAACTCTTCGGCGGGAAATTTCTGAAGCAGCAGATTGGGAACTTCCCACAGACTGACGAAATTTTCCGAAAGTTCGTGTCCGTAGACTCGCATGTAACCGTAGGGTGTCGGGAATCCGAATTCGGGCTGATAGTTGGCGTGCCACTCCCACTGCAGCCCGAGCCGGGTTGAGTTGAAGTCGTCGCTTTCGGCGGGAGTAGTTACGGGATAGGTGCGCCCGACATCGGGCTTGCTGTATCGGCTTACGGGATTTCCGCATCCGTCATTGTCGCTGTCGGAGCCTATGACGGGCCAGTCGTCGACCCATGTGACGGGATTAAGGTGAAGCACGCGTCCGTAGAGTCCTTTGTCCTGGAAGTGGATGAACCAAGATTGGCCGGAGTTGGTGTCGACAAGTCCGCCCTGATGCGGGCCGTTGATGTCGGTGTCGCCTTGCTCCATGACGCGGCGCATTTCGTAGGGGCCGAAAGGCGAGCGTGACCGCAGGGCAATCTGCCATCCCTTATCCACACCTCCAGCCGGTGCGAGAATATAGTAGTAGCCGTTTCGCTTGTAGAACTTGGGCCCCTCGACGGCGTGGATTATGGGATTGATGTAGGTTCCGTCGCCTTGGTCGGCAACCCACACGCGTGACACATAGTCATCGGCATTAGACGATGCCGGGCACAACAATGCCGCGAGCGCGATGATTGTCACTGTCAAGATTCGGTGATGGTGATGTGATGGTGACATTGGCGTTGCGTGAGCTGAGGATTATTTGAATTTGATGTCACTGATGAAGCTGTTGGTTACGAAGTCCTTAAGGCTTGTGACTTTCTCGCCGTTGACCGATACGTTGTCAAATGTCACATCGGTAACATCACGCTCGGCGCTGTAGCCCAATATCTCCGACTTCGCCTCGCCGTAGCCGTTGTAGGTTATGTTGCGGAACGTTACATTCTCGATTTTACGGCCGGGAGTCTTGTTGTACTTGGGGTTGAACTGCACTTCAAGGTGAAATAGCATACCCTCCTGGATGCTTTCGACGCGGATGTCGTCAAACGTTATGTCACGTGCAATGTTGTTGTCGCCCACAACGATGCACATCGCACCGCGATAGGGCGGGTCGTCCTCGTCGTGTTCAAGAATGTCGATGTTGTTGAAGCGCAGATGCTCAATCACCTCGCCGGCTTCATTGTCGGGGTCGCCGTGACTTCCTATGTTGATGGGATGGGCTATGTCGGCCCACAGCACCGAGTTTTTCACCGTGATGTTGGATGAGCCGCCTTTCCAGTCCCACCTGTGGTTGTAGAGGGCTATGCAGTCGTCGCTGTTGCGCATGAACACGTTGTCGATGTCGACATTGCTGCAACACATCATGTCGATGCCGTCGCTCCAGCCCTTGATGCTGAACGACTTGAGGTTGCGTATGCGTATGTCGGAGCTGCCTCCGCCAAACACCGTGTAGTGGTCGGGATTCACAACCGTTACGCCGTCGATTTCAACGTTGCGCGAGTTGGTAACTTCGATTCCCCGGATGGGATGGTCGAGCACTCCGCGACCTATTATCCTGACATTCTCGGCGTTGTCAATGAGTAACTTCGCTCTTATCACCGCTCCGGGAGCGAGAAACACCGTGGTGTTGGAGTGTATCCTTATCTGATTGTTGGGCAGGTCGCCAGGACGATGTACGCCCGGACCGAAGTAGAGTACATTGTCGCTTGACTCGGTGTAGGTTTCGGTCATTACGGGATTGGCAAAGAGGTGCAGGTTGTGAAGTCTGTCGCCGTCAAATTCGACCGAAAGGTATTTAGGCTCGTCGATGCGGAATGTCACGGTGTTGCCCTTGCGGTCGCAGGTTATGGCGTTACGCAGCGGACGGATGTCGACTTGCGAGAAGATGCCGTTGTTTTTTTTTGACCATAACCTCCACAGGCTCGTCCATGTCAAACTGTACCATCGACGCATCCTGAGGATTGTCCATGTCGACCTGAACCTTGTACTCAAAGAGGTCGTGCCACTCGCCGCCTATTGTCCTCACCTTCACCGTGAAGTCGTCGTTGTGGGGCATGTTGGGAGAGCCGGTGGGATATACATTCAACTCGGCGCCGGCAATAAAGGCCAAAGAGCCTAACAGGGTA
This sequence comes from Muribaculum gordoncarteri, assembly GCF_004803695.1. Lineage (NCBI taxonomy): Bacteria > Pseudomonadati > Bacteroidota > Bacteroidia > Bacteroidales > Muribaculaceae > Muribaculum > Muribaculum gordoncarteri. Next base: position 2,136,419 of record NZ_CP039393.1, on the reverse strand, counting down.
GTCAAGATAGAGCGTAGGTGGTTCATGTCGATGTTATTTTTTATTGTATAACTTTATATTTACGAGGTTGCCGGTCTTCTTTACCGGGGTGTTGATGCCGTTGACAGTCAGCGACGAGGGCGACGACTTCAACTTTAGGTTGATGCGGGGCTGGCCCGTGACCTGAATGTCGAGTTTGCCGTCGTTTTCGTCGGCTATGAGGTTCAGCTTCGACAGCGATGAAAAGTAGACATCGCCGTTGCGGCGTAACGCGCTTCCGTGGCCGATGAAAATCTCCTTGGCATCGGCAGGATTTGAGCCTTCGGGATAGCTGACAGCCAGCATATAGGCATCGGTCGACCATCCGTCGGCCTCGATCCAGGAGTTGAGATGCATAAGTCGTCCGTCGGCAAGCTGATTGATGTAGAGGTCGGTCACTTTGCCGTTGTGCTTCACCTGAAGGCCTATCCAGTCCTTGCCTTCACGGCGAGTGATGACGGGAAGCTCCTCTTGGGTGACGCTGTCTTTAAGTATTATAGCCGTTACGCCTTTCACTCGGTCGGTAATGCCCGGCAGGTGGAATGACCAGTACTTTTCGGTGTCCTGCATATTTTCGGCGGGCGCTTCGTGTACTTCCCAATAGAGATCGTCGGGATAGTCATGAACGAAGTCGCTGTAGGCCAGCTGACGGGGATAAAGCGGGCGAATCAGTGCCGATGAGTTGCCGTTGGTTATCTCAAGGTCAAATCCTCGCTTCACGGCATCGCCTCCAGGATGCCATATCCACTCAAATTTTCCCGGCTCGTGACTCAACAGGTCGTCGATAACGTAGATGACATTGTCGATCCAGAGGAAGTGACGGAAGTTGCGAATCATCCATTGCGACATGGGGACGGTGCCGTCGGCGAGCACATATTTTATATTGCCTCCGTCGAGCAGGTTGCTCATGCTTCCGGGAAGCATGGTGCCGTGATACTGCTGGTGACGCGACTGACCCTCGCCGTTGAATTTTACGACATTGTGGGCGTCACTTTGGAAGAAGTAATTTCGATACTGTGGTTTCGCGTAGCTGCAGTTGCCCGCATCCTTGATTATGTCGACACCCTTGTGGAAGAGGATCAGGGAATTGGCGTCGGCATGGGAGTGATTCCAAGTCATGCCCGACTTTACGGCAAGCATGGTTGCGTTCTTGTGCCATGAATCGCGCATGGTAGCCCATCCGAAATCCTTCCACAGGCGGGAGTTGGAAAGATTAGGCGTTGACGGTGCCTTGGAGAGGTCAGGAGTGTAGAGAAATCCCATGGGAGTGTTGCGCGGATATCCTTCGCGGTGTTGTCCCGGCTCGATCTGGTTGATGTACCATAACGTATTGGGATTTTCATCGCCCATTTGATAGGCAAGTATCATCGAGCTTTCGCCGGTAACGTTTTTGTGGCTGTCGCCGAAATTGATGCTGTAGAGCTGTCCCGAGCGCGGATAGCACACGTTGACGAAGAAATCGGATATAAGATGAATGTGTGGAATGTCGTCGATTTTCGCTCCGGGATGGGAGTTGAGCCAAGCCATGCGAAACAGCAGTGCTTCACATACGCCGAAGCTTGCGTAGTTGATGCTCTCGTACATTCCTCCCGACTCGTCGAATGTCTTGGGCTTGCGTTGCAGGACATCGCCTGCAAAGTCAAACCATTCGGGAAGCACCTCAATCAGGGCCTCGGCGCCCTTGCGGGCTTCGGGCAACTCGTTGGATACGGACAGTGCGAGCAGGCCGCCCATTCCCGCGCAGGATGTCCACCAGTTGTGGCCCATTGAGTTGAGAGAGTGAATGCGAGTGGGTTCAAGTATCCAGTCGCCGAGCAAAGGCTCGATTGCGAGATCGTACATGCCTCGGGCTATCTCCATGCGCTCGGCGGGAGTGAGCTTATTGTATATGACATCATAGGCCACAGCGACTTGGAAGCTCTTGTGAGCCATCTGCAATTCGCTGCGCCAGGCCGGATTACGGGCAAGCATTTCACGGTCGCCCCATGACTTGACCTTGGCGGTGTTCAGCAGTATCTCCTTTATCTTGTCGGCGTATTTGGAGCTGTCGGTCATCATGTAGGCGAGGGCGAGGTATTCCAGACGGCGTAGGTCGCCTTTCAGCCGTTGATTGTCGGCCTCGGCCTTTATGCTTTTCCATCCGTTGGCCAGAACGGTGTCGTTTTTCATCGCCTTGCGGGCGGCAGCCACCCTTTCGGGAGTGAATAGCAACGACGGATGCTTAATGGCGTGAACGGCCGAAGCACAGAAGAGCGACAATAATGTGATGATGATTGTGGTTATTGTTTTGCGCATGGTGATGTGATTCTATGGATTAATACGAATGAAGTGATGAATATACTCAGTCCATCGAGTGATAATAATTGTTAAATACAAATTTATCACTTTTTGATAAAAAGAGCGTTATAAATTATGTCATTTGAAAATCTCATTATAACTTTACGATTAGGCGCAATGAGCGTGATGATGACGCAGTGTCATCGGCATAGTGTGCAATATAGTTTAATGAAATTGACTACCGACTATATATCGAGAAGCCTGTTGGCGATGTGGGTGAGCCGCATAGCGGTCTTGGCCGTCATGCTTGTCATGCCGTTGATCGCACGGGCCAACTCGCATGACCGCATGATGAGGTCGATCACTCAAGGTGACGGGCTTCGTGATGCCACGGTGAGCGTTATCTACAAGGACTCGCTCGGGTATATATGGTTTGGCACGACTTCGATACTTGAACGATTTGACGGCGTAAATATGCGTCACTTCCCGATTACCGGCGATGAGGAGAGCGCCAAGTGGATAGGGGCGATAGGTGAAACCGACGGCAACTGCCTTTGGGTGGGTACCGGTGGCGGCTTATGGCGTCTTGACAAAAATTCGACGGAGCTTGTAAGATATGGCGAGAATCACATCACTAAGTCGGTAAATGCCTTTGCCAATGATGGAAACGGCAACTTCTACATAGGAGGAGAGGAGGGGCTGTTCATGATGCGTAACGGCAAGCTGTGCAATATAGCAATAGAGAGCAATGTGTTGTCATCGGCCAACAAGGTCAATGACATGACTGTCGATGATGGCTCACGCAGGCTTTACGTGGCTACTGACCAAGGCGTTTATTCGCTTGACATGGACGACGGTTTCAAGGCTGAGAAGCTCGGAGATTCCAACATGACATACAGCGCGATATATAAACGTGACGACATGCTCTATCTCGGAACCCGCAATCAAGGACTTTGGCGTTACGACCTTAAGCGTGACGCGCTGTCGGGCTATGCCGATGTGGGGTCAAACGTGGTAATGGACATGTTTGGCGACGGAAATCGGCTATATGTGGCTACCGACGGAAACGGACTTCAGGTGGTAGACATGGAGAGCGGGGCGGTTGTCGACAGCTACGACATGTCGGGTAGTCACGGCAAGAGCATACGCTCCAATTCGGTATATTCGGCGTTACGTGACCGCGAGGGGCAGATGTGGCTCGGTTTCTATCAGCTCGGTGTAGACTTTACGATGTATAGTAACTCTTTATTTGAAACATACGCCTATCCGCCGCATCTTGATACCGAGGGAGTGCTTACGCGAACGATTCTTGCCGACGGAAGCCGCAGGCTGATAGGATTTCGTGACGGATTCTGCTTTATAGACGAGGACAACGGCACGTTCAAGCGTTACTATGCATCGGACATGAGATCGCCTATGGTTGTGTCGAGCATTCGTTATGACGGAAAGTATCTGATAGGTACCTACGGAGGCGGGTTGTATGTGTTTGACCCCGAGCGGTTGACATTAAGCGACTTTGAGCCGGGTTATGACGATACATTCAAGAACGGCCATATATTTGACTTTGAAATCGACCGTGACGGCGACCTGTGGATATGCACTTCCAACGGATTGTTCCGACATGAGCGTGACGGAAACAACGTATATTACAACCGACTGAACTCGAAGCTGCCCGAAGGCAACATATTCGGAATATTCTTTGACTCGACCGGGCGAGGGTGGATATGCGGCGAGAAGGGGCTGTGCCTGTGGGATGCCGAGTCACGGCAACTTGTAGGTGACATTCTGCCCGACAAGTTCATCCATAACACAAGGGTGAGGAGGATATGCGAAACAGGCGACGGCCGATTGCTGTTTATATATGACAAGAACAAGCTGTTTGGGTCGGATACGGAGATAAAGAATTTCGGAACGCTGACAACTCCGGTGCCGCTTGACAACAAGGATATGGACATGCTCATCGACAAGGAGGGCTGGATATGGCTCATAACGACCAACGGACTTTATCGATGGGACGGAAACAAGGTGTTTTACTCCTACAACTTCAATGACGGACTGCTCAGTCAAACGTTCTTTCACTCGGGAAGCGACATGGATGACGATGGCCGGTTGTGGCTGTGCAGCTCACAGGGACTCGTCACTGTTGACATAGACAATGTAACGGAGCGTCAGCGTCCCTACATGATTGCGATAACCGATGCCTCGGTCAACGGGATTGACTCATTCGGGCAATTGGATAGAACGGGTGACAACAGCTACGAGATGCGCCTTGACAATGTGGGAGAGGTGAATCTTGCCGTGAAGGTGTCAGGGTTCAATTACTCACACCCCGGCGATGAGGTGTTCCAATACAAGCTTGACAATGCCAAGACATGGAGTGTAGTCGAGGGGCAGCATTCAATATTGTGTACCGACCTTGGAAGCGGACATCACACACTTGTGTTGCGATACCCCAATGAAGAGAAAAGCGAAGTGACGCTTGATATATTTGTGGCGCGTGACAACAGCGCATGGCTGTGGGTGATTGTGATTGCGCTATCGATTTTTGGCGCGGCAGCGGTAATAAGGGTGAAGCTGAAGCATCGCAAAGAGCGTAAGGATAATGACGCAGGCAGTGATGCTCAGGCCGACAATGTGCAGGTTGAACGCAAATACCGTAACTTCAACATGAGCGATGACGAGTGCCGTCAGTTGCTTAAAAACGTAGAGGAGATCATGCGCAAGTCAAAGGCGTATACCGACCCCGACCTGAAACTTGCCGGACTTGCCTCGCTTGTCAACACGACACCTCCGGCACTGTCCTACATGTTCAACCAGTATCTCAACACCAATTATTACGACTACATCAACAATTACCGCATAGAGGAGTTTAAAAGACTCGTGAGTGAACCTGAAAGTGAAAAGTACACATTGAGCGCACTCGCCGCCAAATGCGGATTCAGTTCACGTGCATCGTTTTTCCGCTATTTTAAAAGAGCCACTTCCATATCGCCGAGCGAATACGTAAAGAGCATAGGTAAAAACAACAGGGAATAGGGCCTTATTGTAGGGCAAATGTAACACAGTCAAGCAGGAATCGATGTAACATACGGCTCAAATAATTTGAGTCAAAGTGTATCATGTAAATTAATGCGCTTATAATCAGCAGTGAATATTGCATTATGTCTAAGATAATATAGTGAGATGCTTAGGCTACAGGAAAAATGCATAGATTGTGATTATTGTAATATCTTTGCGATTGTAATCTAAATCGCAAGACCAATGGAAACAAACAACATCGCCGGTGTAATGCCCGAATGCCAGTGTTTTCGGAGTGATTCATCGGATGATGTGATTGCCAAGGCATACGTGGGTCATCGTGACGGGATATTGCGTTACATACACTCGGCCATAAACAACAGAGCGGAAGCCGAGGACTTGACTCAGGATGTGTTCTTGCGGATTCTCGATTACAGGATGCTTATAAATGAAGCGACAATAAAGTTCTTCATGTATAAAATCGCCAGGAACCTGATATGTGACTATCTGCGTCGCCATCAAGTAAGGCAGGAGTGTTACGACTACATGTATTATAATGTGTCGTCGCGGGAAACCGAATCGGCCGATTGCCTCGCGATAGCGAAAGATATCGCATCGCTTGAGCGTGACATCATAGCTCGGTTGTCGCCGCAGAGAAGAGCCGCCTACAGGATGAAGCGTTTCGGGCTCATGACATGCAACGAAATCGCCTGCCGGTTGAAGCTGTCGGCTCGCACTGTCGAAAACCATTATCGACACGCTTGTCTTGAAATAAGAGATTACATGAAGAGATGTATATGATATTTTAGTATCTACCCAAAATTAATGTCACCGCTTTTTATTTTTGAGATTGATTGAAGAATAGTTTTTTACTGAGCGGAATTAGATGAAGGCTGCGTCGTAATTGTGAATTTGCGACGCAGCCTAATTCTTTTGCGCGGCACCGACCGGGAGTATGCCGATATGCCCGAAAGCAGAAGGAGGCTGTGCCTCAATTAAGACACAGCCTCCCCACTATAAATAGTTGAAACGCTATAAAAGCCTAACGCATTTCGAGGTAGGTGACCTTGTCCATGTCGCCATAGTCGAGGTTTTCACCACCCATACCCCAAATAAACATGTAGTTGCTCGTTCCGGCAGCGGCGTGTATCGACCATTCGGGCGACATTACGGCCTGCTCATTGTGGAGCCAGATGAGTCGGTTCTCCTGAGGCTCGCCCATCAGATGACAGATTGCGTTACCTTCGGGAACGTTGAAGTAGAAGTAGGCTTCCACGCGGCGGTCGTGAGTGTGAGCCGGCATGGTGTTCCAAACGCTACCGGGCTTGAGTTCGGTAAGTCCCATCTGAAGCTGACAGGGGCCTTCCTCAAGCACATTGGCAACGATGAGCTGATTGATTACGCGGTCGTTGCTCTCCTCCATCGAACCTGCTGCAAAAGAGTTGGCCTTTATGGAGCCTTTGCGACCGTCGATCGTTATGAGCTGGGTCTTATAGGCTTTGTGGGCCGGAGTCGAGTTGATGTAGAATCGAGCAGGATTGGCCGCGTCCTTGCTGCGGAAAGTGACATTCTTGTTGCCACGGCCCACATAGAGGGCATCCTTGAAGTTGAGCTCATAGTCCTTGCCGTCAACACTTACTATGCCGGGGCCGCCGGTGTTGATGACTCCGAGTTCGCGGCGTTCAAGGAAGTATTCGGCCTTCAGCGGGTCGATAGTTTCAAGTGTCACCGTCTTTGCAACGGGAACCACGCCACCGAAAATGAGTCGGTCATACATTGAGTAGGTAAGGTTTATCTTATCATTTTCCATGACCTTGGGCATAGTGAAGTGAGAGCGAAGCTGGTTGGTGTCGTAGTTCTTGACATCATCGGGATGACATGCTCTCAAAATGGTATAGCTTGTCGACTGTGCGCTTGCTCCAAAGGCAATTGAAGCTGCAATCAGAGCTGACATGAATAAAGATTTCATAGCAGTTGAGTTTTGGGTTGTTTTGTAATGTAGTTATTTGGTGCGACATTCAGCGGCATATCCAATCGCTTCAGCGCACTTGTCGGATATGTATTGCCAGTCGGCAGCTGCTATCTTGTCCTTGGGGAACAGCTTAGAACCCATTCCCACGCAGTAGACACCTGCGGCAAACCAAGCCGAGATGTTTTCGCGTGTAGGCTCGACGCCTCCTGTTACCATGAGCTTTGACCAGGGCATGGGGGCGGTGAGTCCCTTAACGAATTTCGGGCCGAGGACATCGCCGGGGAATACCTTGCAGAGGTCGCATCCGCACTCCTGGGCAGCACCTACCTCCGACACGGTTCCGCATCCGGGGGTGTAGGGTACTGAACGGCGGTTGCAGACGCGTGCCACTTCGGGATTGAAGAGCGGGCCAACGACGAAGCAGGCTCCAAGCTGCAGATAGAGTGCGGCGGTAGCGGGGTCAACCACTGAACCCACACCTACGGCGAGTTCAGGACACTCCTTGGCTGCATACTTGACAACTTCGGCAAATACCTCGTGGGCGAAGTCACCACGGTTGGTGAACTCGAATGCCCTCACTCCACCGTCGTAGCAGGCTTTTACCACCTGCTTGGCAATCTCGGGATTGGAGTGGTAGAACACGGGTACGATGCCGGTTATGCGCATCTTGGCCAATACATCTATTTTATCAAAACGTGCCATATAATCAGTAATTTTCGTATTATCGGGTTATTGTTAAATGAATAATACTATCGCTGTACTCGTCCGTTGGCGTTTCCTCCGGCAAGAGCCTCCACTTCGGCTATGCTGACGAGGTTGAAGTCGCCGGGAACTGTATGCTTAAGTGCCGATGCGGCTACCGCAAACTCGAGCGCCTCACCTTGGGTCGACATGGTGAGAAGACCGTGAATAAGGCCGCCTGAGAATGAATCGCCGCCACCTACGCGGTCAACGATGGGGTTGATGTCGTAGCGACGCGACTCGTAGAAGTCGGTGCCGTTGTAGATCATAGCCTTCCAACCGTTATGGGTTGCCGAGAATGATTCGCGGAGAGTCGACACGACATATTTAAATCCGAACTCTTCGGCCATTGCGCGGAAGATGCCGCGATAGCCTTCGGCTGAAGTTTCACCGGCTTCGACATCGGCATCGGGCTTGAATCCGAGGCATAGTTCGGCATCCTCTTCATTGCCGATGCACACATCGACATATTTCATCAACGGACGCATTACCTGTTGAGCTTTTTCGGTAGTCCACAGCTTCTTGCGGAAATTGAGGTCGACCGATACAGTTACACCGTGACGCTTGGCCGCTTCGCAGGCAAGGCGAGTAAGCTCGGCTGCAGCATCGCTTATGGCCGGTGTGATTCCGCTCCAGTGGAACCAGTCGGCACCTTCCATAATAGCGTCAAAGTCGAAGTCTTCGGGCTTTGCTTCGGCGATTGCCGAGTGAGCGCGGTCGTAGATGACCTTTGACGGACGCATCGAGGCTCCTGTTTCGCAGTAGTAGATGCCCACGCGGTCGCCTCCGCGTGCAATAAAGTCGGTGTTCACGCCGTAGCGGCGGAGTGCGTTTACGGCAGCCTGTCCTATTTCGTGCTTGGGAAGTTTGCTGACAAAGTATGCGTTGTGGCCGTAATTGGCGCAGCTGACTGCGACATTTGCCTCACCTCCACCCCAAATGACATCGAATGAGTCGACTTGAACAAACCGGCTGTTGCCTTCGGGCGACAGACGGAGCATGATTTCGCCTAATGTAACTATTTTACTCATAGCTAATGACTTTTTTTCGTTTCTTAATATATTATATAATGTAAGTTATATTATTCGGTCGTTTCAATGCGCTCGGAATTGTCCTTAATCATTGCACGCTGGTTGCGGATTATGAGCACTCGGTTGTACCACATAAGCCCCATCGTGAAGATGACAAGGATTCCGGCACCTATCCATTTTAACGATTGACAGCATTGGAATATTATCCAAGCGAGCGGACTTGATGCAAAATCAAGGCTTCCACCCTCAAATCCCTGCGGTATCGCTACGGCACTGTCGCCTGTGGCGACATATACATCCTTGGCTGCAAGCGTGAACCATGAAGCCAGATTGGTGACCATGTACAGACCGATGACGATGACTACAAGACCGATGATGAATGTCTTTACGACATTACCGCGGGTGAAGGGGAGAACGAGGGGGAACACGTAGAACATTCCCGCAAGCGAGGCGAGGGGAAGGAACTGGTTGCCGGGCAGGAATACCGCAAGCGCGATGGTGACGGGAATCAAGAGCAACGACACCACAAGGGTGGTGGGGTGACCGATGACGAGCGCCGGGCTCATGCCGATGTTCAATCCCTCGGCTCCGCGGAACTTGCGTGCGATGAGGCTGCGCGTAGCATCGCTTATGGGCTTCAGTCCCTCGATGAAAAGCACAGTGACACGAGGAATGAGTTCCATAACGGCACCCATCTTGATTCCGAGTCCGAGTATGTAAGGTATGCGGTCGACTATTTCGGCCCATGAATTGCAAGTAAGGCAGCCGATGGCTATTCCTACAATCACTCCGAGGAAGAGGGGTTCGCCGAGAAGACCGAATTTTTTCTTCAGGCCTTCGGCATCGACATTCAGCTTGTCGAAGCCCGGAATTCGGTCAAGACCCTTGTTGATAATCCATGCAAAGGGGGCGAATCCTCCGCAGAATGGCTGAGGAATCGAAATGCCGTCCATGCCCTCGTAGAAATCCTGGAATTTCTTGGCGGTCATGTCGGCTATTATAAGCGTGATGGCATAGCATATAATGGCGGCGAAGAATCCCCATGCAAGCGATCCGGATGCAAAGTAGACAACTGCTCCGATGAATGCGAAGTGCCAGTAGTTCCAGAGGTCAATGTTGACCGTGCGTGTAGTCTTGGTGAAGAGCATCAACAGGTTGACTCCGAGGCACACGGGGATGATGAATGCTCCCACGGCCGTGTTGTAGGCAACGGCTGCGGCAGCGGGCCAGCCCATGTCGAATACATGCAGCTGCAGATCGTAGATGCTGACTACCGTGTCGAGAGCCGGGCCGAGGCTCGATGTGAGCAGGGCGGTGATTACCGACAGTCCCACGAATCCTACACCCACCTTAAGGCCGCTTTTAAGAGCGTCGCCGAACTTGATGCCGATGCACAATCCGAGCACGGTGAAGATTATAGGCATCATCACCGCAGCACCAAGTCCGATTATATATTTGAAAACTTCTTCCATTGCTCTGCGAATTTATTTTACGGTGACTTTCAACGGGCTTTGCGACTTGCGATAGGCGCTTTTCAGTTCCTCCTCCCACTCGTCCATAGTGGCTACATCGCCTTTGCTCCATCCTGAACCCCAGTAGTAGGTGAAGGGGGAGTCGGGGGTGTATTCCACCGGTGCGAGAAGATGGCCTACGGCATCGCCTACGGGGGCGTTGAGCGGCTTGTTGATCATGTCGTCGAATTCGCCTGGAACCATTACGCCAACGAATATCACGCCGTTGCCGTTGGCGGCATTGTCGGTAGAGTCGGCATAGGCCATGTAGTGGTTTTCGGCGTCGATCGAGTAGCCGTCGGGGTTCTGTCGATGAACGACTATGCCGGGAGCCACACGGCCTTTAGCGGAGAGTCCCGAGTAGCTGACAGTCGTGCGGTTGAGGTGTGAACCACGATCAAGGCTAATGACGCGGGTTTCAACTACATTGGTGTCGCTTGCCACTGTCAACGGGTTGTAGACAAGACGGGTGGTGAAGCGCAGCGGGCCGTTGTCGAGGACTTCCCACTCCTTGAAACAGTAGGGATAGACGATGCTGTCGTTGTCGACAAGGAGAGCGGCTGTGCCTCCTCCAAGAGTGGGACCGACGGCATAGACATCCATTCCGTTGCCGTGGTCGACATGGAATGAAACGCGATTCACGCGGTCCTCATAGTAACGGTGCTCGAGAATCGGGGTTTCGACCGACTTTGTCCAGATGTCGTAGCCGAAGGCGCGTTCTCCGCTTGCTTGCAGGGCCGGGCCGTAGGCACGATAGGCGCTCTTGTCGTTCTCCCAGGCCATATCGTCCTTGCGCTCGGGAAACAGGCGACCGTAGACGAGGGTGTCGACGGGAGCGGGAGTGCCGGGACGAAGGGTATAGTCGGAGCTGCTGTTGGCGGCTACGGTTGCCGGGAATATGAGCAGGTTGTCGTAGGTGAGCTGATAGGGCACTTCATTGCCTTCGGAATCGACAATCACGAAGCTCTCGCCTGCGGGAAGGTTCAGTGAGGCCATGTCGACGGCGGTGATTTCGTCAAAGCGGTCGATGTCGAGCTGATTGGTGACTGTGATGCTCTTGGTTGAGTTGCTGCACCCTACAGCTGCCACGCCTATTGCGAGGCAGCTGAATATCTTTGTTAATGCATTCATTACTTGGGCTGTTTACCGATGTAAGCAAGGATGCCTCCGTCGACATAAAGTACATGTCCGTTGACGAAGTCGGAAGCGTCGGAAGCGAGGAATACGGCCGGACCCTTGAGGTCGTCGGGAGTTCCCCAGCGAGCTGCCGGAGTCTTTGCGATAATGAATGAGTCGAAGGGGTGGCGGCTTCCGTCGGGCTGGCGTTCACGCAGGGGAGCGGTCTGCTCTGTTGCGATGTAGCCCGGACCGATACCGTTGCACTGGATGTTGAATTCGCCATATTCCGATGCTATGTTGCGGGTGAGCATCTTCAATCCGCCCTTTGCTGCTGCATAGGCCGATACTGTTTCGCGGCCGAGCTCGCTCATCATTGAGCAGATGTTGATGATTTTGCCGTGTCCTTTCTTTTTCATGCCGGGAATGACGGCCTTTGAGCAGATGAACGGTCCAACGAGGTCGACATCAATCACACGACGGAACTCGTCGGCGGCCATCTCTTCCATAGGTATGCGCTTGATTATACCGGCATTGTTGACAAGGATGTCGATTGTGCCTACGGTGGCTTCGATGTCGGCTACCATAGCCTTTACCGATTCCTCGTCGGTTACATCACAAAGATAGCCCTTGGCGTCGATGCCAAGCTCCTTGTAGGCGGCAGCTCCGCGTTCAAGTGTTTCACGGCGTGAGCAGTTATATACTATTTTAGCTCCGGCTTCAGCAAATGCCTGAGCGATTGCGAGTCCAATTCCATAAGCGGCTCCGGTTACTAACGCCACTTTTCCTTCAAGTGAAAAATTTACCATAATATATTGGTCTATAAAAAATCGGTGTTAAAATAAATCTTTGAATTTCTCGGTTTCTCCCCAGTGATGATCCTTGGGGAAGGGCTGTCCTGACCACGCTTTCTGGCTTGTCCATGGTTGTTGCGCATCGGTCCAGAAAGGGTGAGTGGCAGGAAGGCCAAGAGGAAGGAATGACAGTGATGTCATGTAGAGGCTGCCGTTGTTGGTGTACCAGTCGGCGATATTGGGCTGGCGGCCTGCAAATCCAATGGTGAGGAAGCCGCCTTCGTTGAAGTTTTCCTTGTCGTCAAACATGCGGTGCATTACAGCGGTAAGAGCCGAGCGCACTTGTCCGTTGGTGAGTCCGGCGGGAAGCTTTTCGTACCAAGCCATGAGGGCGAGAGGCTGCATTGTGGCCATGCGGTAAGGGATTGAGCGTCCGAATACAGGGAACGTACCTTCGGGTGAAATGAGTCGTTCAAGCACGATGCTGTATTTCTGAGCACGGCGGAGAGCGCGGTTATAGTAGTTGCTGTAGTGGATGCGGGTGTAGGCCTTTGAGTCCTTGAGAGCCTGAAGGGTTTCAAGGTACATGGGGTGGAACACATAGCTGCTGTAGTAGTCGAATGCAAATTCGGGTCCGTCGGCATACCATCCGTCGCCGGTGTACCACTCTTCGACTTTGCGGATGGCTGAGTTTACGCGATATTCATCGTATTGCGCTCCGGCCTTTGCGAGCAGTCCCTCGATGGTTGATGAGAACAGCAGCCAGTTGGTGTAGGGAGGGTCGACACGGCGCAACTGTGAGAACTCCTCGATGTAGCGGCTCTTGGTGGTGTCGTCAAGAGGCACCCACAGTGCATCGTAACCGCGAAGAAAGCTTTCGGCTATATAAGCTGCGTCGACAAGCGCCTGACCGTGACCTCGCCACAACAGGTAGTCGGGGCTCTCGGGGTCAACGGCATTGCGATAGCTTTTAAGAGCCCAGTCGCGGAGCTGCTTACGCTTCATGCCTTCGTCGGTTTCATCGTCGGGTAGGGAAAGCCAGGGAGCAATGCCGGCCATGAGGCGTCCGAATGTTTCCATGTAGGTTACGCCCTTGTTGCGTCCGTCCCAGTTGGGGCTTACCTCGACAATCATGTTTTTCTGTAGGTTGCCTTCGGCCATGTTGCTTAGCACGGGAGCTGCCATCTTATAGAGCAGGTCGACCCAGTAGGCTCGGTCTTCGTTGCTCTCCTTTTCAAGGAAACGTACATATTCACATGCGGCGAGGAGGAATGCACCTACACCGAAGTTGGCTGTTGATTTGGAGTCGACTACCTGTCCGGGGATTGCTTTTTCGCCGATGGGCTGAACGTAACCAACTCGGCCGTCCTTCTGCAGGGCTACATTCTTTAGGTAGTTCCAGCCTTTCTGAGCAGCATCGAGGTATTTAGGATCATTCAGATAACCGTTGTTGATGCCCCACAGCAGGCCGTAGGTAAAGAATGCCGTACCGCTTGTTTCGTATCCGGGGGCGTGCTCTTCGTCGAGCATTGAGCGCGACCAGTAGCCTTCGGGACGCTGCGACTTGACAACGGCGTCGGCCATGTTGCGGTATCTGTCCTCAAAGAATTTTCGGTGTTCATATTCGGCAGGCAGGTCTTTAAGCACCTTTGCGAGTCCGGCGAGAACCCATCCGTCGCCTCGAGCCCAAAAGTCCTTTTTGCCATTGGCGCTTTTGTGCTTGGGATATACGTATTTACCGTCGCGGTAGTATAGATTCTCCTCGGGGTCAAACATTATGCTGTCGCTATAAGTGATGTATTCATAAAGTTTGTCGAGGTATTGCTTGTTTCCTGTGATTTTGTGAAGTTTGGTCATTACAGGCATAACCATGTAGAGTCCGTCGGCCCACCACCAGTAGTCGTGTTTTGGTGTCGACATTTCATATTCCATAACTTCACGTGCGCGGCGAATGCGCTTGTCGTCGGGCAGGATGTTGTAGAGGTCGGCATAAGTCTGGAAGCATATCTGCCAGTCGCCAAAGAGTACGTAGTCATCGCTTTCGCCATAGCTATATTTCCAGTTGGCGCGGTCGTTGCTCTTGGCGCCTTTCCATTGGTTGTGCTCGGCCCACTTTTCGGAGTATTCACGGTAGGCGTCATTTCCTGTGAGGAAGTAGGCCTCCATGTTGCCGGTGTGATAGGCGGCATTGTCCCAAAAGGCTCTTACCTCGGGAGCGTTGTTGCTCTGCCAATAGGTGTTAACCTTGTCGATGATGGCACGCACTTCCTTGGATTGCTTGGTTGTTGCCGAGAAGGCGGCCACTGACGTGGTGAGCGCCAATCCCACAAGGGAGCAGTTGATGAAAGTGTTAAAGTTCATTAGGATACTTGGTTGTTAATAAAGTTAATAAATAATATATAGGTATCCCCGAAATTATTCATTGTCATGGCAAGACTTTTTCCACATAATAACGAAGACACTAAGAAGCATAATTACTATTTTACAAAATTAGTGAATATTTCCTATAAAGGAGTATAAAATTTAATCTTTGTGGAGCGGTTTTTCAATCAAAATCGCTTTATGGGCCTGATGAGGGGTGCATTTAGGTTTCGGTGGGTTGAAAAAGTAGTCCGGCCCATGCCAACTGTGACATGGGCCGGACTATATATATTGTGTGTTTTTCGTTTTGTCTTGTATTTTATGTCAGATTTATTATTTTAGGGATATTCAGTTAATGGCTTGATTTATCAAGCTGAAAATGGAGCGTGGTCGCCCTATGGCGGTGCTGTTTTGATTATGAGGGCAAATTTTCAATTCTCGGCGATAAAATATGACATTTCGGACAAATAGGGATACACTGATTCGCCTCCGATGTGCTTCGGAGATGAGATGACAGTATGATTTTTCACGCTCGCTGTTTTTGTAACTGCTTCTCTTTTTCTTCGATGGCGAGTTGTCGGGCGGCAAGTGTTGCGGCGTTTGCCATGTGGATGCCGAAAAAGAGCAGCAGGGTTTCGCTGCGGGAGTTGCGTGCCGCTATCCGGCCAACGCTGTAGTGTTGTTTCTGATTACCGAAACTGCCCTCCATGGCGGTAGAGCGCAGTGTCCCGATTATTCGTCGGGCTGTGCTTATGTCAGCATCTTCATCCTTGGGCTTCGGGCCTTTGCGGACAAAACAGGTCGTCATGCCGTTTTCGGTGCAATACCGCCGGTTGTCGTTGTTGGCATAGATGGTGTCTGCCCCTACCCTGGTCACTTTGATACCGGTCAGTTCCTGTTGATATTCAATACACTCCTGTAATCTCACGCCCTCGTTGAAGGCTTCGAAGGAATGGTGTTCGATGAATGAAATTCCGTCAATCTGGATGTTGTTGACCTTGACTCCGAACTCCACTCGCTTGTTCTCCTTGCCTCTGACAATAGGACGGATGTACGGACGGTCTATGCTGACGATACGGTGTTTCACCTCCTTTTTCTGAGCAAGTGCGCTCTGCTGGCGATACACCTCTTTTAATGCACTGAGACGCTTGCTTTGCTCTGCGGTGAGCGTGATGTCAACGGTGTGTATCTTGCAGATTCTGTTCCATTGACCTATCTGTTTGGAAAGCAGGCCGAGCAATCGACGGCGGAGTTTGGCGGTTGCCGCCCTGGTGTGCTTGCGATGCTTGGCATAGGTGAGTCTGTCGCGGTCAATATCACGATACTTGTTGCGTGGCAACCGTTCCTTCAACGCCTTGCAGGTCTTTTTTATAAGTGATTGAATCCACTCGCAGCATTCCCACAACAGCTTTACATCTGTCGGGAATCGCAGATGGCTCTCGTAACAGGTGGCGTCGGTCAGGCACAGGTTCTTGTCTTTTAACAAACCGCCCCACTTGTCATACAGCAATTTCTGTAGTTCTTTGATATCAAGAGCTCCGGCTATACGCTGACGGATAGCACTGACTATCTTGCCGTTCTTTATGGGGTTGGCCGGATCTATGAGCACCCCGCAGAACATCTGTATGTGTATACTGCCGTTGAGCATCTCGATCAGGCCGTCATCCGACTGTCCGGTATATGGCTTGAGAAACATCAGCGCCACCTCTCCCTCCGGCGGGAACATCGGAGTGTTGCCCTGAGGATGCGTTTTGGGAAAATGCGAACGGATTTTCTCTGCCAGTTCTTTCAATGGCAATTGCGCATGGATGCGCCCGAGCTCGCTTACGGCAAAACTCTCGCGATATTTTTGCATGAAATCGAACTCGGTAAACGGCAACGTGGCCGTAATCTCGGATATTTTTCGTAACTTCACGTACAATTATTTTAAGAATTACCCCCGAATAAGCCCGTGATGGGTCCATCGGGGGTTCATTGTAAAGTTACAAAATATCTACGACTTTGGCAAACAATTAGTTGGCAATTAACTGAGTATCCCTATTTTAGGGTTGTATTAGGAAATGAAATTTTATCGTCTAATACAAATCCACAATGCAAAGATGCCAAAAACTTAATTATTGAGCAAATTTATTTTTTGTCGGCTTATTTTTTAGCTCGAGATTATGTTGCAAATTGGATGATGTAGATGCTTTTTGAGAATTTGAACTATTGATATATAGCGGATTATGTGGTGGAGAGTTGCGACAATTCAGGACTGATCATCTTTTTGGGGATGATCGACTGTAATGCGTGAATGACGCTTTTCAGCATGTTCAGGCGAATGAAATCAGCTCTAAGGTATATCGAAATACTTCGCTTTGAAACAAATCGGCCTTCGATAGGTCGCACATTCTCCCTTTGCGATTCCGACAGAAAGGGGAGGTGCATTTCCGGGATTATAGTAAAACCGCCGTTGATGTCGACGATGCGTATAAGGGTTTCGATGCTTCCGGCTTCATAGATGTGTCGTCCGATACTGCGTGCCTTGCAGAAGCTGAACGTGCTTTCGCGCATACATTGTGATTCCTTCATGATCCACATCTTTTCGTGAACGAGATCGGCCGGATTGAATGCCGGCTGCTTCATGAGGCAGTCTTTGGCCATATATACGAAGAACGACTCGGTATATAGCGGTATTTCCTTGACTCCTGTCACGGCGTGGCCGCTCATGGCTATTCCTATGTCAATATTGCCAAAGCGGAGAGCCTCAATTATGGCATCACCTTTCATCTCGTTTATGGAGAGTTTGACTTCGGAATGGGCATCGGTATATTTCTTAATGAACCAAGGCATTAGGTAAGGTGCTATCGTTGGCCCTATGCCGATTGATAACGGCCCGGAAACCGCTCCTTTTTGTTCGGCGACAATTTCTTCGATTCGGTCGGCTTCGCTTATTGCTGTCTGTGCCTGAAGAAGTATAATCCGGCCAATGGAGGTGGGGACAACGCTTCGATTGCTTCGCTCGAATATTTTTACACCGAGCTCCTCTTCCAGTTTTAGGAGCAGGGCACTCAATGTGGGTTGTGTGATGTCGAGTTCGGCGGCTGCTTTCGCAAAGCTGCGATGGCGGTCGATGGCGATGATGTATTTTAGCTGCTGTAGTGTCATGATAGATAAATTCAATGCAAAGATAGCCAAAATCTGTTGTCGGTCTATCGCGGCGGCAGTAATTTTGCAACATGAAAACAGAAGTAATCACGAAAAAGAAGAGATTTCACCGATATTTCCCGACTAAAGGGTATTCATTATATTGGATATTGTTGGCATATCTTGCGATAGGATATTTCTATCCGGTGATAGGATTGTTGGCGTTGGTGTGCATGATCGCTCCGGTGGCTTTCGCGGTGAGTCGCGGTCGATGGTGGTGTGGAAACGCCTGTCCCAGAGGGAATATGTATGACAGGCTGCTGGCTAAATATTCACCCCACAAGCCTATCCCAGCATTTGTTCGCACTCGGCAATTCCGTATTTTCATGGTGCTTTTTATCTTCACCATGTTTGGCGTGCAGATGTATTTTGCTTGGGGCGACTGGAACGCCATAGGACGAGTTTTCTGGACCATCATTCTTGTCACCACGATTGTAGGAGTTACATTGTCGTTTATCTATGCGCCGCGCACATGGTGTTCGTTCTGTCCGATGGGTACTCTTTCATCATGGGTTACGCCGAAGAAGACTCCGTTGCCAAAGGCTTTCACAAGCGTTAATGTGGATGCGTCGTGTCAGATGAAGTGCAAGAGTTGCGCGAGAGTGTGCCCTATGCAGCTCACTCCCTACGACAGCCGGGGAGAAGCGGTGGGCTACCTTAATGCCGACTGTATAAAATGTGGCAAATGTGTCGTTTCATGCCCGTTGAAGATAATGAAAATCAAACCTCAAACCATTATAAACCAATGATAGAAGTTGATAGAAAGCTGTGTCCGCATGATCATGTGTGTCCGCTAATACGTATTTGCCCGGTGGGTGCCATAACGCAAGGTGACGACGGCTACCCGATAGTAGACCATGACAAATGTATTGAGTGTGGAAAATGTGTGCGCTCCTGCCCCAAGAAGGCCATGCAGAATAGGCGGGTATAATGCCGAAGATTTCTTATATTTGCAATAAAAACTGATTATGAAGAATTATATTGAACAGCTAAAAGACAAACTGGATTTGCTTGGCTTCAATGAACCCGAAGATTACGGAGCGTTTTTTCAGTCAATTGCAGATATATTATTGAACCATGTGCTAATCGCCAAGAACGAAAGGCTATATGAAATTACCGAGATTGAATTTTATTTATTTTCTCCAACGCATCCCGATGTAATAGCCTATCCTAGGATTTTTGAAAATGGCGGACAATGGTTTTTCCACCAAAGTGGTGTGGATTTGAGCTTTAAAAGTGATGACATTGTGTTTGGCGGAATTCTGATTCGAGGAATATGCGAACATAAGGCCGGTGCGCAACCTATAATCGGTCCGTTGAAATGTGTGTATACTCTTTGGGATCATTTTGACGCATTTAATCCTACACCGGATTCTTATCCGCATATTGTTGAGTGTGACGATTCATTTGGAAAAAATATAACGAAACTTCCAAGGTGGATAACTGTTCCAAATGGTAAGACACGTGAAGACAAGATTGAGGAATGGATAAAACGCCTGCCTGAAATTGACAGAGTTAACCTTAAGACATCTACTGCGGATATGGCTAAAGCTGTGTTTGACAATGAATATAGATTTAAGGCAGTTTAGGAGCTTTTATATTCCATGAAATACAGTTTAGTGCGCCGCCTTCTTTGACAATCTGAGGACATGATATGGGGATTATCTGACAATCAGGCATATAATATCGGAATTGTTCTACGGCTTGTGCATCTTCTTCGACGATTTTTTCTGAAGGTATATATTCGGTTTTGTCGGCGGTAACATCATCACCGGTGCATTCTCTATTTATAGAAGGGCGCATTGGTGTGAGTTGCGGCAGAAATATTGTATTGCCGATACGAAGAAAATTGATATAGCACCAATTATGCTTATGTTGCTTCTCGACATTAAAGTCGAGTATTTTTACATCGAAATATCTACTAAGAATTTGTTCAAATTGTAAGGAATATTTCTTAGAATAACGATGGTAGTTGGTTAACAGGACAGTCCCGTCGAATATTTCTCTGACAATGCCGTCGGCATGGCCATAATATTCGCTGCGATCCCATGGAAGGAATATGATTTCGGATTGAAAGGCTGTTTCAAGTTGGTTGATAAGTTCTATCCGTGATAAATGACTGTTTTCATTAAAGACTTTATCAACCATAATAATGCCTTTTGATGTCTTGACAACATTCCCTCCGTCAATAATCAGGCCGCTTGCAAAAGTATCAAATCCCATTTTGTCACAGACTCTTGCTTGATTGGTTATCCTTGAGGAAAAATTGGGGTAGAGGTAATCGGGGCAATATTCATAACCGATAAACTTTTGATCGTCAATCTGTATCGGCATATAATCGCGAGCCCATATATCTACTGTGGCAGGAATGAATTTAACAGAAATGTTATTTTCACGAATTCGGGTTACTATTCCTAAACCACCGAGTATATTAAGTACGAGTTCTGAAAAATAGATGACATTTGTGTCTGAATCAAGTATCATGATAGTATTAATTAAAATTGGATTCAATTGATGTGCCGGATGGGCTATTTCGCTATGTTGGTATGTTGTAGCGAATTAAGTCGCGACAGCAGGAATGAACTTCATCTATAATTTCACGGCATCGGGGCTCCGGTAGCTTGATTTTTGTGCCAACTGCGATAAAATCTGACAATCGTGGCTGGCCTGTGCCGTTGACTGAGGTTGCGTGCTCGCCGTTATATCCTTCGGTGCATAGCGTGAGGTCGTAGGCCGGTGCAAGCCGCCATTGCCATGCTTTTGTATCGGAATCCTTGGCCACATAAAAACTGAAATTCTTGCAATGATCGTCTTTATTGTCGGTGAGATAATTGAACAGCATACGGCGATACATTTGCTCCACATCTTCACGGTTTTGAGTCAGGTAGCCGGTAAGTGCAAGAAGATTTGAGTAATCCATAAACGGTTCACGAAGTGATATGCACAACAGTCCTCCTGCTGTTGCAGTGTGAAGGCGATTTCCTTCACTGTCGATGTCGAACCGTCGAGATGCGAAATATCGTCCGTTAACGAGGCGGAAATCAGGTACTATAATTCCGCATTTTTGAGCGATTTTGTTATATCGATACTCTTGAAGCCCTTTATCTGTCGGGTCGTATGTATGTCTGAATTTGATAATCCAGTGCCCTTCGGAATCCGAAAATACCGCTTTCGGGCGAGCGCCACCGCTGTTTCCGCTATTGTAGAGCAACAGTCCGGCATCGCTATCCTGTTGCTCTTTGAGCACTTCGAGGGCCGTTTGTTGAAGTCGGTCGAAATCGGTTATAGGTTCCTTAGGTTCAATATTAATTGAAGGTGAATAGGTGAGTGCGCCCATGCCGTTGTCGCCTACAATTGCGAGCCGGTCCAATGATGACAAATCGGAATCGTTGACCCCTTTTCGCAGCAATGCCTTGTGAAGAAGATAGCGGCCGTATCCGTCGGGAAGGCTATCCTCAAAAATGCCGAAATTACCGTAAAACGGCTGGGGCTTGGCGATGAATACACCCGGCTTTAGCGGCAGTTCAAGTGGAGATATGCTAAAACCGTCGGCAATCCATGATTTGTCGTACTCGAAGACATTCAGACGATTGTCGGGCGTAAGCGACAATGTGCCCACCGTCTGTCCGCGAAACATTACTTTAAGCTTTTCGGTTTTTCTCATTTCTTCTTATTTTTAACGTATGCCCTTTTGTTGCCACTTTTGCTGCGAATCATGTCAAGCTCTTCCATTGTGTCAAATTTGGATTTGCCGAATAGATTGCGGACATCTGAAGCATATCCCAAAGCCATCGCCAACTTTACAAGCGATTCAAAGGCAATAAGCCCCTTTTGCTCAAATCGGGCGACGGTAGACAAAGGCACTCCCGACAGCTCGGAAATGTGTTGTCGTGTAATGTTTTTTTCAACGCGCCTTTTACGGAAATTTTCAGCAACTTCTCTGGCTATATCATCTGAATTATCAAGAGTAAAACTTTTTAATACAGATAATATATTGTTATTATTAATATTTTGTATCATAATACTGCTAATATTATGATACAAATGTAGTCAATAATTCTGAGATGAGCAATAGAATTGCGAACATTTCCGTTTGACCCGGAATCGAGTAGGGAACGGGGGCTAAAATTGATGGCGGATGGGATTATCGAGATTTCCGCCTTAATCTTTTGTCAACTAAGGCCAGATATTTTAATCCCGTTTGATCGATTGTGCTTTCCGGGCGCTCAATTCGACATGCTGAGTATATGGCATTTAACAGTCCCGGAATCGCACCTAATACGGGTGAGGCCAAGAATCCCAATCCTGCTGCTATGGTTCCGCATATTGTGCCAAAAACGATGTCCCCAAGATGGCTTTCGTTCATTCGTGCTGATAGCTCTTCTTTAGCAGCCTTCATTTCGTCAAGTACCATTGTGAATAGTGGTGATTCAGGGGTAATTGTCGGATTTAGAGCTATTTGCTCTACCTTATTGCTGAATGCGGTAAGTAAATCATGATGCCTGTCCTTAAATCGTCTAAGATGTGTCAAATCTATTTGTTTAGGATATGGTATCATTTCTTTGAGTATTAAATCTCTTTTGTATTGTCTTGTCCGTAATTCAACATCTTTGTTTTGTGCATATATTGTAGAAAAACATTTGCCGGTTATCCGATCTGTGACCGGTTGATAATCTATTTTGCAGGCAACTACTGAAGTAAGAAAAGTCATAAGTTCATAGGCGGTTTTAGGCTCCACACCATACCAATAATCATCGATCTGTTCAGCTAATCCCATCTGAATTAGGTTATAGAAAACGCCATCGTTAAGTTTGTCGTCGTGCATGTGAATCCCATTTTCTCTGAATGAGTATTTTCCCGCATGGATGTGACTGATTCCGTTTCTTTGAATTGGTAATCTTCGCCGTTTCAATATGCTTTTGTTCTGATTCAGGTACTCGTCAAACATTCTTGAAACCTCCCACGGATTATCAAGAACATTCATGGGGTTAACCGGAGTAATCAGCTCATTTTGAACCGCCTCTCTCATGAAGGGTTCATATCGCTCAGGTTCATGAAAGTATTGAGCCGGCACAATAGCGCTTACATTGTCGTGATAGAGCAAGGTGCGGATAGTCCATTCTGTATCAGGTAGATTTATATACGGGTAATATAATAGATTCATTTCTTGTTTTGATTATTAGTTGTGCTCAGAATCATTCGTAGAAAACGAATATATGAACTTGTCTATTCGTTTAACATAAAACCGCTTCATGTTGTTGCTTTCTGTCATAAAGAAATTTCTTTGGGCTATAAATTTTGAGGATTGATGGAACAATTTCCATCAGGATTGTCTTGGAGGAATTGTGACAAAATATTGAAACTTTCAATAGGCTACGCAGATAGGATGCGTAGCTTGATTATAATTTTGTCATTGATTTCAGCTTGGGATTTGTCGTAGCGCTGAAAAACCGTTAACTTTGCATCCAAATTCTGAAAAATAAAATTCAAATAATGCCGATGTTGCAACATAACATATCGTCAAGTTGGCGCCGCCGTAGCTACAGCAGCTGCAGCGTAAGTTGCTATAGCTTTCGATTTAAGGGCTTTTATAGCTTGCTTGAGGGGCGGTTTCGGCGATATTGCAGTTGCATCTGAAGTCTGACAATGCATTAGACGATAAGGAGATAGTCGGGAAGCTCTGAAAGCTTTCCGATTTTTTTGTGCCCTGTCATGGCCACATGCTCCTTATTGTCACGGCATGGCACAACGTAAAAATTTTCATATATGATTGAATTTTATAATTACCATGCCAATAAACAAGAATGCGTTATTAAGATACAAAACAATCGACCGATGCTTGAGAAACAAGTATCGGAGATGGACTTTGGATGATCTTGTCGAAGCTTGCTCGGAAGCCCTTTACGAAATGGAGGGTATAACCGGAGGCGTTTCAGTGAGAACCGTTCAGGCTGACATTCAAGTGATGCGATCAGACAAATTGGGCTACAATGCCCCGATAGAGGTGTATGACAACAAGTATTACCGATATGAGGATTCTGATTACTCTATAACCGAATCCCCGATAATCGAAGAAACGTATGAGCTCGTAGCTAAGGCCATTAGAATGATACATCAAAAAGGAGATGCTTCCATAGAGGATATGGGTGATATTCTGGAACAGGTTGGCGAACGGCTAAAGATACTGTTGATATATCAATAAAGAAGGCTTCCGTGAACACTTTTAGGGTCCTACGGAAGCCTTAATCATTAAGTGATTTTGAATCGGTGATTGCTACGCATTGTAGTATATTGGCACAGGCAGAAGGACTTGAACCCTCGACTTTCGGTTTTGGAGACCGACGCTCTACCAACTGAGCTATACCTGCATATATTCGTGGACACTTGTGGACTCGAACCACATTCTCAGGATTTTCAGTCCTGCGCATACACCATGTCTGCCAAGTGTCCATGGATGCGGAAGCAGAAAGATTCGAACTTTCGGAGCCTTAAAGAGGCTCGGCCCCTTAGCAGAGGGCTGGTTTCGACCGCTCACCCATGCTTCCTTTGTTTATCTTCCTTCAATCAATGAGCTGAAGATTGACACTGCAAAGTTATACATGCTGAATGCAGCCTATTTGCGTAGTGAAAAAATTTCTCAAATTTTTATGTGCTTTCGGATATTTGTGCTTGTGTTTGTGCCTATGCTTATGTTTATGTTTATGTTTATGTTTATGCCTATGCTTATGCCTATGCTTATGCCGAAAATGTCGATAATCACAAGTAAAAGCACTGTAAATTGTACTTTTACAAGCGTGAGATACTTAAATTTGGATGAAAACTATGTTTAGCATTAAATATTAGATTTTTTTTCTTGCCCAGAAAAACTCTTCCAAAATCAGCAACAACCAGCGCAACAAAAATGCATCAAAAATGATGTTATTTTTGTTACTTGTAATGGGTAAGTTGTTGATAACCAGATGTTGTCTATTTGCCGACGCAGTGCGTAGAACATTCTGTCGCTCAACGGTTTGCAATCCTTCGGATACAAAAGCCCGAAAATGCTCTGTTTTTACCTTCTGAAAATCGCATTTTCAGACCCTCCCAGGCCTGTGTTTTTGTACCCGCAAATATAGCTGTTTTAACTAAGATGTGCAAACGGCCGATACGAGGTCATTATCGATTCGTTTGAAAAAGTGTAGCAATCCCTCGGTTATTCGTTTGAAAAAGTGTAACTCTCGTTCTACTCAATTGAAGAATCCAGGCCTTAAAAAGAATTTAATCAATCCTCTGCGTATTCGTAGTAGATGTCCCACAATGTATCTGGAAAGCCATATCCACAACACTCCACAGACTTAATCATCTTTTTCATGCGTGGCGAGTATTCGGGCATCAGTCCGTTGGAAGATATGAATTTGACCGCTTTGTTGAAATTGTTTTCAAGAGCGGTATAAAACGGATTGTCGTAATCGCCAAATTGTGCAGTCAAGCTGCATCCTTGTTCCACATAGTAGAGCATCAGGTCGGCAATGGCATGTGGGGCAGGTACAAGTTTCTTGAATGAGGTTATCAGTTTATTGCATTCTCTGAAACTCGGATCTTTAGGCCAGTCATTGCGGCCAAAGAATTGGTTGCGTATTGCCTTCTTGTATTTTTCAAGCTCGGCATCGCTATTGGGTTCCATATAAAACTCAAGCCATGCGTTCGCTTCCTTGCTCGCATCGTATAACTGGAACATAATATCGACAACCTGTTCTTTTGATAGAGCCGACATATATTTTTTTAGTTTTGCTTTTGACATTTTTGTATGGGCTAAATTGATATTATTCTGAAAATCTGTTGAAACGGTTTATTCGCTCGTTTACGATGCGGACATAATTGCGTTTCAGTTTGTCGGTGAGAAAACTATGGTCAACAAGTCGCTTTGCACCTTCTGGTAAAGCGGTGTATTTGTTTAGGATTCTATCAATACGTTTTTTTACCAGGCCAATTTTGTCTCCGAATTTCTCAAAATCCAGACGGCAGGGATGACCGGTTCTATCGTAAACGTCGCTCTTTTCTATATCAGATGACAGTCCGCTGTCAAGACCGAAGTCATCGCCATTGACATGTAAACTTGTATTGATTAGATCGTAAGCAGGAGCCAGACGGTAATCGTGCCCATTCAGAATCAACGAGAAATTTTTAAGGTGATCATCGCCATTCGCATAAATGTAATTGAAAACCACGAGTTCAAAGAATCTCTCCATATCAACCATCCACGCGGCGACATTTGCCCTAATCGCTTTGGCAATATCCTCATAGCAACCGTTGTATTTGAACTGGAGTCCGGCGGTCTGTTCATTCTTGCCTATTATCGAGGCGAAATCTTCCATCGGGAGTTTTGACCCGTCGGGGAGGATGTCGAAACGGCGTGTAATATATACCGGTTGTCCTTTGGGCGTAAAACAAAGACCATTTGCTGCGGTCTGTATTCCGTAAATCTGTGAGGCAATCTGCATAGTAAGATGTTCGTTGGCAGGAATCATCTTGCGGTCACGAAGAGTCTTGTCCCAGGGCGCGGGTTTCAATATATGCGTAGAACGCTCATTGTCGCCTGCTATATTGATTGCATCTGCATTTATAATAGCCGGAAATTTTTCCTGAACGCCTGAAACCGATATGCGGTGCATGGCATCCGCAATCTCGCCGACATTCCGGAACTCGTCAATGTCAAATCCAAGTACCGGATTCACTTTTGTTTTACCAAATAGTAATTTGGCGTATTTCGGGCTATAAGTGTTAAATCCCTCAGCAAGAGAAGAAGGACAGTTCTTTATTTCAATCATTGGTAATCCTCCTTACATTAACGGCTCCTATAAAATCTCTGTCGGCCATCGCTTCAAGCAGTCCGAAAAAATCCTGTTCATCAATTTTCAACGAGCGGCAAATCACACGGCGGTTTGCTCCCTCCGGAATCATATTAGAGAAGAAAGGAAACAAGTACTCAGAATAAAAAGCATCTGTTCTTTTGGGTAGCGTCGCAGAAATCGGGGGCATGGGAGAGTCAAGATAATCTTTACAATATTGGAAAGAATATCCGATTCCCGGATGCTTCTCCGTCAATATGCCGGCTTTTATTTCATTGAAATATACTTCAAGCTGTTTCATACGGTGTGCCTTATACGATATTCAATCTCAATGCCAAGAACATCAAGAATTTTCTTCACGGTGCTAAGTGCAGGATTACCCTTGCCACGCTCAATATCCTTGATTGTAGCAAGACCCACTTGCGACATTTCAGCAAGATCCTGTTGGGTGAGGGAAAGCGTTTCCCTACGCTGTTTCATTATATCCATCAGTTTCATAGTCTGACATAATAAACTTTTTCGCAAAAATAAGGAGAATTTCTGAAACTGCCAAATGAAAGTATAATAAATCATACTTTCGACCATTCTGTTATAGTTGGTATTGAAATTGGTCGAATAAAGTATAGTATATCATACTTCTGTCGCTTGTGAAAAATTTTTTTGGTGGATTTGTGAAAAAGTATTAACTTTGCGGCCACAAAAAAAGAGACAAATGGCAAGACAGCATTGCAACATACTAATCATCAAAGGTATTCAAAGCTTAAAAGGCTTTGAACGCAATGCATGTGTGCTTATGCCGTCAACAACAGGCACATCATATTGCGGAGCTGTCCGACCGTTTCGTTTCAGTAACCCAACTGACATAAGTTAGTCTACAAATACAGACTACTGAGATATAACGACTGTCGGAAAGTCCTTACCAAGCTTCCCGACAGTCGTTTTTTTGTGTCCAAACCGATATAACCTTCTCCGTCGCGATTAGCTGCGGACGCACATTTCAATAATCGCGTCTTAGGACGCATAACCCGAATGAAAATGAAGTTTAATGATCAAAAGAAATTATATCGCCAGAATGCTCTGACTCAGTCAGACATCCTCTACCTCCCCGACAGTCGCGGTCTTGATGTGACCGTCGTTTCGGGGAAGTGTGCCGATATCATACGCAGCATACATGGCTCGATGAGTCGTCTGGCTCCTATGGGCGATGATGAGAGGAGAAGTCTTTGGTTTGAGGTCAAGGGTAAAAGATGGGAGTGGTATAGGTTGTCGGTATCAACCTATAAGAATCGCCATTATCTCTATATCACCGGAGACACTTATGACCACCATGTATTTTGTGACAAGGAGGATTGTAATTCCCGCCATTGTTTCTATGAGGATGAACTCGCCGAAATATTCTCAAAAATCGAGAAGTATGTTGCCGGACTCGTTGACAACATCTTGTCTGCGCCCGAACAATATAATTCGTATGTTGAGAAATATTTGAGTTACTACCGGAGAGAAGGGTTGATAAAGAGGTCAGTCCTGAACTCTTTGATTCCTGACAATAGCTATGACGGAATCGATATACCTCGGGTAATCAACTTATACGAGAATCAGGTCGAGCCTACTCTGTTCTCTGAGATGACCCTCAGACGTTATATGCACTATTGGCGTATAGCATACGAAGCTGTATATGGCAAGATGTCGGGAGATGATGTCGAAGTCTTCAGGCATTCAAGCAAAGGGCACGAGGCAAGAGAATATAATCTTGATTCTGAGGATGATTTCAGAAGATGGAAGTCCGATGTCTCACCTTATCACGGCTTTGATGTGGTGTATGCGAGAGTTCACTTGTACCCTACATATACCAATGGTCAATGGCATTTTTATGTCGGCACCGGTAGCTATTGGAATCTTGATGATTGCTTTCGAGCTGTCATAGGATTGTCTGATGCCGGAATCTCGGTTGAATTGGGAGAAGTCGATCATATTCTCGGAATCTTGAAGGAAACCGACTACGTAGAGATTACCCCTTATGCGTATCGATATATGCAGGGCGATGACATCGGTAGCCAGATGAAACTCCCTTATGCGGACGAAGTCGGCAAGGTTGTTATCAAGGAAATAGTCGCAAACACTAAATGGAATAAGCTTGAGAAGGTAAGTCCTCTCGCTTAACAACTCAGCAATAAGGAAATATGAAAATACAATACGCATCTGACCTCCACTTGGAGTTTCATGAAAACAGCCGTTGGCTGAAAGAGAATCCGCTTATAACTGTCGGCGATGTTCTATTATTAGCCGGAGATATCGGCTATCTGGGAGATGACAATTACGCACATCATCCCTTCTGGGACTGGTGTGCAGAGTCTTTCCATCAGACTATCGTAATTCCCGGCAACCACGAGTTATACAAGAGTTTCGACATCAACGACCTTCACGAAGGCTGGCAGCAAGAAATATGTCCGAATGTAAAAACTTGCTATAACTGTGTGATTCAGTTGGCTCCCAACATCGATCTCATCGCATCGACTCTTTGGGCAAAGATTCATCCTTATGATGAGTATCAGACCGAACGCGGAGTAACTGACTTTCATCGTATCAGAAACGGACAGTTCCGTCTCTCGGCCCAGCGTTTCAATCAGGAGCATGAGCGTTGCCGTGAGTTTATCGAGAGAAGTGTGGCGGAAAGTCAGGCCAAGCACATCATAGTCGCCACTCACCATGTACCGTCGTTCGAGCTTATGGCAAACGAGTTCAAGGGTAGCCCGATAAATGGAGCCTTTACATCCGAACTTGGCGACTTTATTGCCAGTAGCCGTATCGAATACTGGATATATGGCCATTCGCATCGAAACATAAACAAAACCATCGGCAATACCCGGTGCATCTGTAATCAGCTTGGTTACACCTTTCATGGTGAACAGGCCGATTTCCGCCGGGATGCTGTAATAGAAATAAATGACAATGAATTTCAAATTTGACGGTGACCGGTTGTTTTTCACTTCCGATACACATTTCAATCATACCAACATACTGCGATATTGCAATCGCCCTTTCAAGACTGTAGGGCAGATGAACGAAACAATCATCACTAACTGGAACAATGTGGTTGAGCCTGATGATATAGTCTTCCATCTCGGAGACTTCTGTCTCGGTGGAGCTGAAGAGTGGAATAAGATTCTTGACCGTCTAAACGGCAGAATCTATCTCGTTCTCGGTAATCATGACCTCAAGAATATCCGGCAAGGATTCATAGACAGGTTCGAGCACGTTGCAATGTCAATGTGCATTCAGGTCGGCAAAAAGAAAATCTATCTGAATCACTTTCCTTATCTGTGCTTTGATGGTGGCTATCATAACGATGTATGGCAACTGTTCGGTCATGTGCATACCCGCCCATCGAACACCGGGATTGACGCCGGACGCCTTCAGTACCTCTTCCCGACACAACTTGATGTCGGGGTAGACAACAATAACTTTATGCCTCTGTCTTTCGATGAGGTACGACACAAGATTCAAAGGCAGATCGAATCGAACTAAGTATTTACCTTCTCGATGGCGTCTTGTCTGCTAACGAGACGCCGTCGTCTTTCTGTTTATAAAGTTTTTGACTATGCTCTTCAATCCGGATGGATGGCGGTTTTGATGACGTTGTCGGAGCGGTTGGCGAAGAGGTCGTAGGCTTCTTGAATGCGGCTTAGGGGAAAGCGGTGGGTTATCAGATGGGTGGTGTCAATCTTGCCTTCGGAAATCAGCTGCATGATTTTGTCGCAGTCGCAGGCATCGACACCGCCGGTCTTGAACGTCAGGTTCTTGCCATACATCCACGGAAGGGGCAATATCTGTTCCGTTTCGTAGAGTGCGCCAATCGTAACGATGGCATTGGGACGGGCGCACCGCCATGCGAGTTCAAACGACTCCTCGCCACCGGCAACTTCAATGACGCGGTCGGCCCCTCGATCCTCTGTCAATGACTTAAGTACTTCAAGGCATTCTGTCGGCTCAATTACCTTGACATCCGGATAATGCTGGCGTACAAATCTTCGACGGCTCTCATCGGCTTCGCAAACTACTATCCTTTGTGGATTATACAGCTGAACACATTCCAATGTGCATAATCCCGTCGGTCCGGCACCGATGATAAGTACAGTGTCTTCCTCGGAGATTTCGGAAATCGTGGCAGCCCAATAACCGGTAGCGAGGATGTCGCCGACAAACAGAGCCTGTTCATCGCTCACGTTGTCGGGAATCGGAGTAAGGCCATTATCGGCATACGGCACACGGACATATTCCGCCTGACCGCCATTGATGCGGCAACCAAGCATCCATCCACCGGATGTGCAGTTGTTCACGTATCCACGTTTGCAATAGAAGCAATCACCACAAAAAGTCTCGACATTCACGGCAACTCTGTCTCCCGGCTTTACCTTGGAGACATCCGAACCGACAGCCTCAACGACGCCAACTAATTCATGTCCCACAGTAATGCCGACCTCCGCCTGAGGCACAGCCCCATGCAGAATATGAAGGTCTGACGAGCAGATACTTGAAAGAGTAACCCTCACCACGGCATCCTTTGGGTTCAAAATCTCCGGCTTCGGTTTCTCAATCAGCGCAAACCGTCCCGGCTTCGTATATGTCAATGCTTTCATTATAACTTTCTTCTATTCCTCTTTTTATCAAGTTCTGCATACAAAGCCGGACGGAGTTTACGGTTGTAATCCTCTATCTCTTTTATCTTCGGAGAATCGGGTGGTAAAATCTCATAACCTCCATCAAGCAAGTTTTGGGATTCATCATATAAATTATCCCCATAATGCTCCCTTAATCTTTGACTCACTTCATCACGAGAAATCTCGCCTTTGACATTACTGATTACCAAATCAAGCAAATATGCGGACACCTTCAGTTCTGCCGCATCTTGCAGACCGATACTGACAAGCCACGCATCCGCTTGTTCTCTTATCATTGGATTATCGCTGTGTGATAACTCAACAAGCTCCTGATATTTCTCTTCGTATGTCATGGAATTGTTATTCTATGTCTAAAGGGATAAGATTGCCATCGTTGAAGCGGTCAAAGTCAGATTGAAAGAGCTTGTCCTGAATGACGCGATATTTCTCAAACTCAGTTTCAGCGTATTCTTTAGCTTGTTCGGCCGATACATGTCCGGTATCCGTCAGAACGGGACGGTCGGTAAGATCAAGAAA